>NZ_BQXK01000004.1:0-308151 GCF_030158995.1 Acidovorax sp. SUPP2825
GGGTCAGGTAAGGCGCAGCGAAGCTCCATTCTTCATCGCTGACGTCTGTTGGGTAGGGCTTGCGGGGCATCTGCAAACTCTACCCTTGGCTTCGCTCTCACGGAGCAAAGTTCATAACACGCTCTAGGGCATTACGCTATACAAAATATAGCAAACCCACCACGACGGTGCCCTCGGTGAGGCTGCTGCGCCCCCACCCGGGCAGCGCAGACCCCCCCTCGGCGATCAACGGCCGCCCTGCCCCATGGCCGGATCGCTGAAGCCGTCGCGGCCCGTCTCCACCCGCCCGGCAAAGCGGCGGACGAAGCCCGGCAGCGCGCTGCACGTGACCTGGAAGTCGTACCAGCGGGCGCTGCCGCCCAGGTCCCACTGCAGGTCCTGCGCCTGGCCCGGCGCCACCGTGGCGGTCCAGGGGCCGTCCTGGCGGTAGGCCAGAGCCTGCACGCGCAGCACGGCTTCCGCAGCGCCCGCGTTCATCAAGGTCAGGTGCACGTTGCCATTGGCGATGTCGTAGCACACCCGCACTTCGGGCTGGGGCACGCCGGGGGCGCGCAGCGCGCCGAGCTGGCCCGCGAAGCTGCGGTGGAACCCGTTCGGCCCCAGCACCCACAGGTCGTAGGCGCCCGCATCGTCCGTACCGGCATTCCAGCGGTCGTCGAGCTGCTTGCCCGCCTCCACCACGTAGCGGCGCGGGGCGCGGTCCAGGTGCAGCCGGTCGTAGACGTGGAAGACGGCCGCGCTGGTGCCGGTGTTCGAGAACAGCAGTTGCACCGTGCCCGCGGCCGGCTCCGCCCGGGCGCTGGTGTGCAGCTCGTACGGCAGTGCGCGCGAGGGCCGGGCCTGCACGGCCTGCTGCGGCAGGGCCTGCGGCGTGGGCACGGCGATCTGCGGCAGCGCCCCTTGCGCGGCGCGCAGGGCATCGGCATCGTCCCGCGTGCGGCGGCCGGCCAGCGCGGCGAGCGGCCCGTCGTTGGGCGTGGCGAAGTTGAAGGCCGTGGTGAGGTCGCCGAACACCGCGCGGCGGTAGGGGCTGATCTGCGGCTCCTGCACGCCGAAGCGGGCTTCGAGAAAGCGCAGCACGGAGGTGTGGTCGAAGTTCTGCGAATTCACCCAGCCGCCGCGGCTCCACGGGGAGATCACCCACATCGGCACGCGCGGACCGGGGCCGTAGCAGTCGCCATCGGGCGGCGGCATGCCGGTGCCGGGGACCGGGGTGTGCGTGTAGTACTCGTAGGCCATGTCCCGGTCGCTCAGCGTGGACTTGCCGATCTTGCCGCCGCTGGCATCCAGCGACGGCGCGCACGGCGGCGGCAGGTGGTCGAAGTAGCCGTCGTTCTCATCGAAGTTGATGAGCAGCACGGTCTTGCTCCACACATCGGGATTGGCCGTGAGGGCATCGAGCACCTCCTGCACGTACCAGCCGCCCTGCACCGGGCTGGAAGGGCCCGGGTGTTCGGAGTACGTCGCGGGCGGCACGACCCACGACACCTGCGGCAGCGAGCCGTCGAGCACCGCCTTGCGGAAGGTGCCGAGAAAGCCGCCGTCCGGCATGGTGTTGGCGATGCCCTTGTAGAGCGGGTTGCCGGCGTTGTCGCTCGCGGGGTCGTAGGCGGGGTTGACGTCGCGGTCGTGATAGACCGGCTTGCCCGAGGCGAGGTTGGCCTGGCGGTACTGCGGAAAGCCGAAGAGCGGGTTGTCGGTGAAGTTGTCGGGCATGTTCTGGTAGACCATCCACGAGACGCCGGCCTTTTGCAGCCGCTCGGGGTAGGTGGCCCAGTCGTAGCCGCCGGTGCGGATGTCGGTGTCCGAGTCGAGCTCGTCCAGGGCGTTGTTCACCACCACCCGGCCGGAGGGGCCCGTGGCGCCGTTGGTGCCGGTCCAGTGGAACAGCCGGTTGGAATTGGTGCCGCCGTGCAGCGAGCAGAAGTACGCATCGCACACCGTGAAGGCTTCGGCCAGGGCGAACTGGAACGGGGCCTCCTGCTGCGTGTAGTAGCCCATGGACTGGGGCTGCTTGTAGCGCGCCCACTCCTGCATGCGGCCGCGGTCCCAGGCGTTGCGCGCGTCGACCCAGCTGTGGGGCGTGCCGCTCACGCGCTGGGCATTGCCGGCCTTCTGGTCCAGGTGGTAGGGCAGCACGGGCGCGCCGTTCTTGTCCAGCTGCTGCCACACGCTGCGGCTGCCGGCCACTGGGATGGTGAAGCGGTCGCCGAAACCGCGCACGCCGGGCAAGGTGCCGAAGTAGTGGTCGAAGGAGCGGTTTTCCTGCATGACGATCACGACGTGCTCCACGTCCTGGATCGTGCCGGTGCGGTGGTTGGCCGGAATGGCCAGGGCCCGGCGGATGCTGGGCGGGAACAGGCTCAGCGCCGCGGCGGACGCGGTGGTGCCGGCCGCGGCCTGGAGGAACTTGCGTTTCCGGGAATCGATGGTCATGGTGTGCTCTGCGTGGGTTCGACGGGGAAGGCGCGCGCGATCAAGGGGCGCAGCGCAGCTGGGTCTTTTCGGCGCCGGGGGCATCGGCGGAGGTGCCGCCTCCGCCACTGCCACCGCAGCCCGCCAGGGCCAACGCCATCGCCGAACCGGCCAGAAACATGAAGAGCGGCCGCGCCCAGCGGGGGCGCGATCGGAGGGCTGCAGGGATCAAGGTCATGGAAGGGTCTCGCGGGTCGAGTGGATCAAGCGGCGGACTGGGCCAAAGACCGAACTTCGGGGGGACCGCCTTGCAGTTGCAGAAAAGTGCTTAAACGCAGGAATCTGCAACCCGAATGATCCGCCCGCACCATGTCAGCGCCATGACGGCAGCGGCCTTCCTGGGGCAGGGACGCCCCTCTCCCGCGCACGGCAGAACGACAAAAAGCACAAGGCGGCCCGAAGGCCGCCTTGTGCTTTGAAAAGACAGAAAAAAGGAGCGGGGCGCCGTGGCGCCCATCATCCAGGCGCCCGTGCGCCTGCGATCACGCCGGTGCGGTGGTGCGGATCAGGTGGTCGAATGCGCCCAGGGCCGCCTTCGCGCCCTCGCCCGCCGCGATGATGATCTGCTTGTACGGCACCGTGGTCACGTCGCCCGCGGCGAACACGCCCGGCACGTTGGTGCGGCCATGCGAGTCCACCACGATTTCGCCGAACTTCGACAGCTCCACCGTGCCCTGCAGCCACTGGGTGTTGGGCAGCAGGCCGATCTGCACGAAGATGCCTTCCAGCGCCAGTTGCTTCGCCTCGCCGCTCGCGCGGTCCTGGTAGGCCAGGCCCGTCACGCGGTTGCCGTCGCCCAGCACCTCGGTCGTTTGCGCCTGGGTGATGACGGTCACGTTGGGCAGGCTGCGCAGCTTGCGCTGCAGCACGGCGTCGGCCTTCAGCTCGGCCGCGAACTCCAGCAGCGTGACGTGCGCCACCACGCCGGACAGGTCGATGGCCGCCTCCACGCCGGAGTTGCCGCCGCCGATCACCGCCACGCGCTTGCCCTTGAACAGCGGGCCGTCGCAGTGCGGGCAGTAGGTCACGCCCTTGGTGCGGTACTGGTCTTCGCCGGGCACGTTCATGTTGCGCCACCGCGCGCCGGTCGAGAGGATGACGGTGCGCGAGCGCAAGGTGCCGCCGTTTTCCAGCTCGACCTCGATCAGGCCGCCTTCCGCTGCGGCAGGCTTCAAGGCCTTGGCGCGCTGCAGGTTCATCAGGTCCACCTCGTAGTCGTGCACGTGCTGCTCCAGCGCCGCGGCGAACTTGGGGCCGTCCGTCTTGCTGATCGAGATGTAGTTCTCGATGTCCAGCGTGTCGTTGACCTGGCCGCCGAAGCGCTCCGCGGCCACGCCGGTGCGGATGCCCTTGCGGGCGGCATACACGGCGGCCGCGGCACCGGCCGGGCCACCGCCGACCACCAGCACATCGAAGGCTTCCTTGGCCGAGAGCTTGGCCGCATCGCGCGCCGCCGCGCCCGTGTCCAGCTTGCCCACGATCTCTTCCACGGTCATGCGGCCCGAGCCGAACACCTGGCCGTTCATGAACACCATGGGCACGGCCATGATTTCGCGGTCGGTCACTTCCTGCTGGAAGGCGCCGCCTTCGATCACCGTGGTCTTGATGCGCGGGTTGAGGATGGCCATCAGCGACAGCGCCTGCACCACGTCCGGGCAGTTGTGGCAGGTCAGGCTCATGTAGACGTCGAACTCGAAGTCGCCATCGAGGGCCTGGATCTGCTCGATCACGTCCTGCTCCACCTTCGGGGGGTGGCCGCCGGTCCACAGCAACGCCAGCACCAGGGACGTGAATTCATGGCCCAGCGGCAGGCCGGCGAAGCGCAGGTGGGTCTGCGTGCCGGCGCGCTGCAGGCTGAACGAGGGCTTGCGCGTGTCGTTGCCGTCGGTGCGCAGGGTGATTTTGTCGCTGCGCAGGCCCTGGATGGTTTCCAGCAGTTCGCGGGTCTGGGTGGAAACCTCGCTGCCGTCCAGGGACGCCACGATCTCGAACGGTTGCGTCACGCGCTCCAGGTAAGCCGAAAGTTGGGTTTTGAGTTGGTCGTCGAGCATGGTGGTGTCCTTTGCGATTCGAGTTATGTCGTTGGGCGGTGCGGCCAGTGCCGGGCACGGAGCGGAGAAATCGGGGGTGAGCGGGCGAAAAAAAGCCGGACGGCATGGCGCGCACGCCATGCTGCTGTCCGGCCAGGGGCGCCCGGGGCGCCCCGCTCCTGCGGGAGGCCGAGGGGCTTAGATCTTGCCGACCAGATCCAGGGAAGGCGTCAGCGTCTTGGCGCCTTCCTTCCACTTGGCGGGGCACACCTGGCCTGGGTTGGCGGCGGTGAACTGGGCCGCCTTCAGCTTGCGCAGGGTTTCCGACACGTCGCGGGCGATTTCGTTGGAATGGATTTCCTGGGTCTTGATCACGCCATCGGGGTTGATGACGAACGTGCCGCGCAGTGCCAGGCCTTCTTCAGGAATGTGCACGCCGAACGCGTTGGTCAGCTGGTGCGTGGGGTCGCCCACCAGGGGGAACTTGGCCTTGCCGACGGCGTCGGAGGTTTCGTGCCACACCTTGTGCGAGAAGTGCGTGTCGGTCGTCACGATGTAGACCTCGGCGCCGGCCTTCTGGAACTCGGCATAGTTGTCGGCCGCGTCTTCGATTTCGGTGGGGCAGTTGAAGGTGAAGGCAGCCGGCATGAAGATCAGGACGGACCACTTGCCCTTGAGGTTGGCTTCGGTCACTTCAATGAAGTCGCCCTTGCCGTCGCGGTTCACGAAAGCGGTGGTCTTGAAGGGCTGGACTTGCGTATTGATCAGGGACATTGCTGTTTCCTAGGTTGATGGCTGAACACGAAAACCTGAAGTTTAGGCGCTCCCAATCCATCAATCCAATTAATTGACTTCATCAAGTCGATTGCCACAGACTATAAAAAGCAAGGGGCTCGGTAGCGTGGGCAGGAGCGAACGACTGTATCTGAGGACGCCCAACGCGAACACAACTCAGCATCAAACGCAGCCATACCGCCCGGGCAGGGAGATTGCCTTGCGCCACGTGGCCCGCGTCATGACAATCGCACCCCAAACCCACACAAGGAGAATCTCCATGCAAGGCGACGCACAGGTCATTTCGCATCTGCAGGCCCAGCTCAAGAACGAACTGACGGCCATCAACCAGTATTTCCTGCACTACCGGATGCTCAAGCACTGGGGCTTCGACAAGCTGGCGAAGAAGGAATACGAAGAGTCGATCGGCGAGATGAAGCATGCCGACAAGCTCATGGACCGCATCTTTATGCTGGACGGCCTGCCCAACCTGCAGGACCTGGCCAAGCTGCAAGTCGGCGAGGACGTGCCCGAGATCCTCGAATGCGACCTGCGCTCCGAGCGCGGCGCCCAGGCCACCATCAAGGACGGCATCGCCCACTGCGAAACGGTGCGCGACTATGTCTCTCGCGATCTGCTCCAGGGCATCCTGGACGACACCGAAGAGCACATCGACTTCCTCGAAACGCAGATCGACCTGCTGGCCAAGGTCGGGCTGCAGAACTACCTGCAGTCGCAGATGGGCGAGATCGAATAACGCCCCGCCCGCCCGGCACCCGCCCTCGGGTACCCCGCGCTCTAGCCGGCCTTCGGGCCGGTTTTTCGTTTCCGGCCCGGTCCCGCCCCTCAAAGTGTGGCGCGCACGCATCAGGTGGCGTGCCCATGGCGCCCAAGTTCCCACTGTTTGTTGCGATTGCATACAACGGAATGCGAACGATTCTCATGAAACCTAGAATACCGGCCTAGCCAGCCAGTCAGTTCGCCCCGGGCCCCGTGCCCCGCCTGCAGCCAGCGCCCCAACCTGCATGGAGCCTTTCGATGCTGCACTGTCCTGCGCGCGCCTGTTTCGCCACCCCGGCCGATCACCCTTTTTCCGTCACCCATTCCCACGCGGCTGCCATCGCTCCGGTGGGCGCCGCCCGGCCATGAAGGCGGCCCGCGTCGACTGGCGCTACCGCCTGGCGATCACCTCCCGCGCCCTGGCGGGGGGGCTGGGTGGCTACGCGCTGGCGGCGGCCGCCACCGCCGCCCTCACCCTCGGCCTGATGCCGTTCATGCCGCGTGTGGAGGCGGTGCTCACCGCCACGCTGCTGTCATGGCTGGTCTATGCCTGCGCCGTGGCATGGGCCTTCTATGCACGCACGGCCTGGGGCGCCTGGGGCGCCCTCGGGCTGCCGGCGCTCGCCCTGGGCGCGCTGGCGATGGCGCCCCGCTGGCTGGGGGGCGCATGAAGCCGAAGACCACACACGATCGCGAGGGTTTCCGCCAGGCCATGGCCTGGCTGCACACCTGGTCCGGCCTGATCCTGGGCTGGCTGCTGTTCGCCATCTTCTTCACCGGCACGCTGAGCTTTTTCAAGACCGAATTCAACCTGTGGATGCGGCCCGAGCTGCATGCCCTGCCGCCCGCCAGCGCCGACGTGGCCGAGCGCGCGCAGCAGGCGCTGCACCGCAAGGTGCCCGACGTGACGCAGTGGTTCATGCGCCTGCCCGACGAGCGCCAGCCTGGCGTGACCATCCTGTGGCGCGGCAAGGAGGGCGGGCGCTTCAAGACCCTGCTGATGAACCCGCAGACCGGCGAGGCCATCGAGACGCGCGACACCATGGGCGGCGAGTTCTTCTACCGCTTCCACTTCGAGCTGCGCACCGCGCAAAAAGGCCGCTGGACGCTGGAAGGCCGCTGGGTGGTGGGCGTGGCCACCATGCTGATGTTCATCGCGCTGCTGACCGGCGTGGTCACGCACCGGCGCATTTTCAAGGACTTCTTCACCTTCCGGCCCACCAAGGGCGGGCAGCGGGCGTGGCTGGACGCGCACAACGTCTCGGGCGTGCTGGTGCTGCCGTTCTATCTGATGATCACCTTCAGCGGGCTGATGATCTTCCACTCGATGTACATGCCCTCGGGCATTGCCGCGGCCTACCCCGGCCCCAAGGGCACGGATTCGCAGACCTACTTCGCCGAGATGCAGGGCGACACGGCCTCGGGGCGCAGCGCGCGCCGCGCGCCGGGTGAGGCCGTGCCGGCGCTGCCCCTGACCGATCTGGCGCCCGTGCTGGCCAGCGCGCACCGCACCTGGGGCGATGCGCGCATCGGCGGGCTCAGCGCCCGCCGCGACGGCGACCGGGCGGTGATCGAGGTCACCCGCCACGACGGCGACCGCCTGCAGTACGGCCCCGCCCGCATGCGCTTCGATGCCGTCACCGGCGAGACGCTCGCGCTGATCGACCCCGATTCGCCCGCCCTGCGCACCTACCGCGTGCTCTACGGCCTGCACCTGGCGCGCTTCGCCGGGCCGGGCATGCGCTGGGGCCTGTTCGGCTTCGGCGTGCTGGGCAGCCTGATGATCGCCACCGGCATGGTGCTTTGGAGCGTCAAGCGCCGCCAGCAGGCGCAGCGCAAGGGCGCCGCCGCGCCGCCGCTGCGGCGCGGCGAGCGCCTGGTGGCCAGCCTCAACGTGGCCCTGCTGGGCGGCCTGCCGCTGGCCACCGGCGTGTTCCTGGCCTCCAACCGGCTGCTGCCGCTGGACCTGGAAGGCCGGGCCGATGCCGAGCTGTCGTGCTTCTTCGGCGCGTGGGGCCTGGCCCTGCTGATCGGCATCGTGCGGCCGGACCGCTGGGGCTGGAGCGCGTTGCTGGGCCTGGCGGGCGCGGTGTTCGCCGCGCTGCCGGTGTTGAACGCCTTCACCACGCACACCCACCTGGGCGTGACGCTGCCGGCCGGCGAATGGATGTGGGCCGGCATGGACCTGTCGTTCCTGGCCACCGGCGCCCTGCTCGGCTGGATGGCCTGGCGGCTGCGCCCCGCGCGCGGCGCGAAAGTGGCCGCCACCCGGGGCCGGTCCACCGAGAGCGGCTCCGCCACGCCCCCGAGCACCCCCTCCACTCCTGCCGCAGGAGCCTGACCGCCATGTTCGAATTCTTTCTCTGCTTTGCCGGCTGGTCGGGCCTGGCGCTGGGCATGGACCGCCACCACCAGGACGCCTGGAACCGCGAAGGCGGCGAGCGCCAGCTGCGCACGCTGCGCCGCGTGGGCTGGGCGCTGCTGGCGCTGTCGCTCGTGCATGCCGCCGCGTGGCCGGGCGACAGCACCGCCGCGCTCAGCGTGACGTGGTGGACCATGGCCCTGTCGCTGGCCGCCGTGTGCGCCACGGCCGTGGCCACCTGGCAGCCGCGCCGCCTGCCCGTGCTGGGCCTGGTGGCCGGTGCCGCGGCCCTGCTGGCGCTGGCGCTCTAGCCCAGGGCCCGCCGACCGGGTTCGCGCCCGGTTCCGTTTTTCCAGCCACCCGCAGCCCCCCGGCGCGCGGGATGCCATGTTCTCCACGCCGTGTCGTTTCTTTCATCGACGGAAAGCCTTTCATGCGATTGCCTCCCCTGAACGCCATCACCGCGGCCGCATGGCTCGCCGCAGCCACCACCGCCCACGCCCAGACGGCGGCGCCCACCGTGGCCCTGCCCGAGGTGAAGGTGACCGATGCCCCGCAGGGCGAGGCCACCGAGGGCTCGGGCCAGTACATCGCCCGCGAGATCAGCGTGGGCAAGCTGGTGCAGTCGCCGCGCGAGACGCCGCAGTCGGTGAGCGTGATCACGCGCCAGCGGCTCGATGACATGAACCTCACCAAGCTGGAAGACGCCGTCAAGCAGACCACCGGCGTGAACGTGACGCGCCTGGATGGCGCCGGCAACTACAACACCATCCAGTCGCGCGGCTTCGATATCGGCGCGCTGCTGCTGGACGGCGTGCCGATCCCGCAGGGCCCCAACTACGCCACCGCGATGGACACCGCCATCTACGACCGCATCGAGGTGCTGCGCGGACCGTCCGGCCTGCTGCAGGGCGCGAGCGAACCCGGCGGCACCATCAACCTGGTGCGCAAGCGTGCGCAGTCCGCCCTGGGGCTGAACGCCAACGTGTCCGCGGGGTCGTGGAACATGCGCCGCGCCGACGTGGACCTGACCGGCGCGCTCAACGCCGCGGGCACGCTGCGCGGCCGCGTGGTGGCGGTGAAGGACGACCGCGACAGCCACGTCGCCACGCTGAAGAACGACAAGACCCTGGGCTACGGCACGCTGGAGCTGGACATCACCCCGTCCACCACGCTGTCGGTCGGCCACACGCGCCAGAAGGTGCGCGCCACGGTGGACCAGGGCCTGCCCGCGTATGCCGACGGCCGGCTGCTGGACGTGCCGCGCTCCACGTTCGCGGGCATCGCCGCCAACCGCCAGGACCTGGACAACACCGACACCTTCGCCGAACTGGAGCACCGCCTGTCCAATGGCGGGCAGGTCAAGTTCGTGGCGCGCGACGTGCACCGCGAATCGCTGTACCGCTCGGTCCGGGCCAACTCGGCCGTGGCGGCCAACGGCAACTACCAGCTGCAGTCGGTGGACTTCCAGCAGGATCTGAAGGACCGCAACTACGACCTGTACATCGCCTCGCCGCTGTCGCTGGCCGGCCGCACGCACCGCGTGCTGCTGGGCGTGAGCCACACGACCAGTGAAAGCCTGGACGGCAACTCCGCCTTCGGCGCGCCCCGCACCGCCAACATCTTCAATCCGCAGTACGACCTGCCCTACCCCAGCATCACGCTGCCTGGCTTTCAGAGCGCCACCCGGCGCACCGAGAACGCGCTGTACGGCCAGGCGCAGGTCAGCGTGGCCGAGCGCCTGAAGGTGCTGGCCGGCGGGCGCCTGTCCTGGGCCAAGGCCGAGACGCGCACGCTGAGCACGGGCCAGACCACGGCCACCGCCGACCCCGGACGGCAGTTCATCCCCTCGGTGGCCGCGATCTACGAGCTGAACGAAAACCTGTCGGCCTACACGAGCTATGCCGAGACCTTCGTGGTGCAGTCCAGCCTGGACCGCGCGGGCCGCCTGCTCACGCCGCGTTCGGGCTCGCAGATCGAGGCGGGCGTGAAGGGCGAGTTTTTGAACAAGCGCCTGCAGACGCACTTCGCCCTCTTCCGCATCCTGGACAAGGACCGCGCCATCGCCGACCCGGACGTTCCCACCGCCTCCCTGGCCGGCGGCAAGGTGCGCGCGCAGGGCTTCGAGACCGAGGTGAGCGGCCAGGTCGCGCCCGGCTGGGACGTGCTGGCCGGCTACGCCTTCACCGCCACCAAGTACCTGCAGGCCCCCGTGTCGCAGCAGGGCCAGGTGTTCAGCCCCATCACGCCGCGCCACAGCGTGAACCTGTCCACCCGCTATGCCTTCAAGGGCCCGGTGCTGCAGGGGCTGAGCGTGGGCGGCGGCGTGAGCTACCGCAGCGAGTTCTTCGCGCAAAGCGGCACGGTGCGCCTGACCTCGGGCGACTACGCGCTGTTCAACGCCCAGGTGGCCTACCAGATCAACGACAAGCTTTCGGTGAGCCTGAACGTGGACAACCTGTTCGACAAGACCTACTACGAGAAGGTCTCCAGCCTGGGCCGCCAGAACTTCTACGGCGAGCCGCGCCGCGTGACGGTGGCGCTCAAGGCGCGCTACTAGGCGCACGGCCGAGCGGGGCCCCGATGCAGCCGGCCGCCATGGCCCTTTTGCATCAAAACGGCCTCCAGCGCATTTTCTTCTAGGGCATGTCGCTATTTATTTGATAGCAAACGTTTTTTCAACCTCTGTTTCACAGGAGCTTTCCGATGTCCACCTTGCTCAAGCCCATCACCGCCGCCGTGCTGTCCGCGCTGGCGGCCACGGCCGTCCAGGCCCACCAGGTCTGGATCGAGGCCAGCGGCGCCCAGGCCCGCGTGCAGTTCGGCGAATATGCCGACGGCCTGCTGGAAAAGTCGCCCGGTGCGCTCGACAAGTTCAAGGGCGTGCCGGTGCTCGAGCAGCAGCAGCAGCCACGTGGCGGCGAGGCCCGGCGCATCGAAGGCCAGCGCACCGCCACCGCGTTCACCTACGCCCTGCCGGCGCCGGCCGACACGCTGTTCGCCGAGGCGCCGTACCCGCTGATCGACCGCACCAAGGCCGGCCAGCCACCGCTGCTGTGGCGCCCCGCCGCGCGCTGGGTGGCCAGCCTGGCACAGCCCGTGGCCGCCACCGCGCCGCTGGACGTGGTGCCCACCGGCAAGGCGGGCGAGCTGCGCGTGGTGTTCAACGGCAAGCCGCTGCCCAAGGCCCAGGTGACCCTGGTATCGCCCTCGGGCTGGGCCCGCGAGGCCGCCACGAATGCCGAAGGCACGGTGCACTTCGAGCTGCCCTGGAAGGGCCAGTACGTGGCCGAGGTCAAGCACAGCGACAAGCAACCCGGCGAACACGCGGGCGAGAAGTACGGCGAGGCCAGCTACCTGACCACGCTCACCTTCGTGCAGGCGGCCGGCATGGAATCGCCCCCGCTGCCCGCCCCGGCCGCGCACTGACCGCCGCGCCGGGCCGGCGCTGACCGGCCCACCCTCCCCGAAGACCTTTCACGGCCGCCGCGCCGTGACGGCGGCGGCGCCCTGCGCGCCGCATTTTTAAACCGAACAGCCCTCCTGCCAGCGGATTCATTGCCAGGAGTGCTATTGAAAAAGTAGCAACATGACCTCGCACCTTCTTCACCCGTGTGCCCACGGCGCGCCCTGCCGCCCCTTGCCCCTGGCCGCCGCCCTGCACACCGTGATCGCGCTGCTGTGCGGCCTGGGCGCCAGCGCCGTCCAGGCCCAGTCCGCCGCGCCCGTGGCGGAAACCACGCTCGCCCCCGTGACCGTCAAGGCCGGCGCGGACCAGGAAAGCCCCACCGCGCCCGTCAGCGGCTTCGTCGCCAAGCGCGCCCTCTCGGCCACCAAGACCGACACGCCGCTCATCGAAACCCCGCAAGCCATCAGCGTGGTCACGCGCGACCAGATGGAGGCGCAAGGCGCGCTGACCCTGCGCCAGACCACGGCCTACACCGCCGGCATGGTGTCCAACTACTTCGACAGCCGGGTGGACAGCTTCACGGCACGCGGCGGCAGCGTGACGCAGTACCAGGACGGCCTGCTGCGCACCTACGGCACCTACAACAACACCAAGGCCGAGCCTTACCTGCTGGAGCGCGTCGAATTCCTGCGCGGCCCCTCGTCCGTGCTGTACGGCCAGGGCAGCGTGGGCGGCGTGCTCAACCTCACCAGCAAGCGCCCGCAGGCCGAGCCGCTGCGCGAAGTGCAGGTGCAGCTGGGCAACTACGCGCGCAAGCAGATCGCCGCCGACATGACCGGCCCGCTCACCCAGGACGGCGAGTGGCTCTACCGGCTGGTGGCCGTGGGCCGCGACAGCGACTCGCAGGTCGACCACGTGAGCGACGACCGCCTCATCCTCGCTCCGTCGCTCACCTGGAAGCCCAACGCCGCCACCTCGCTCACGCTGCAGTTCACGCACCAGAAAGACCAAAGCGGCTCGCTGATCGGCTTCTTTCCCTGGCAGGGCACGCGGCTGTCCAGCCCCTACGGCCAGATCCCGACCTCGACCTTCATCAGCGAACCGGGCTGGGACGCCTTCGACACCGAGAACAACTCCTGGGGCTATCTGTTCAGCCACCGCCTGAACGACCAATGGACGGTGCGCCAGAACCTGCGCCGCACGGTGAGCGAAGTGGACTACCGCAGCATCTACACCAGCTTCAGCGCCAACCGCGCCACCGGCCGGCCGGCGCGACCGGTGTTCAATGCGGACAACCGCACCTTGCTGCGCGACGCCTCCTGGCAGATCAACTCCAGCCGCCTGCTGCTGGCGGACACGCAGATCGAAGGCAAGGTGCAGGCCGGCACCACCGAGCACACGCTGCTCTTCGGCATGGACGCGCAGCGCAACGAAACCAGCCAGTCCACGTGGTTCCAGACCATCTCGGGCATCGACGCGTACGCGCCGGTGTACGGCAACTTCACGGCGCCATCGGCCTCGGCGCTGGTGCGCCAGCCCAACGTCACGCAGCGCCAGCTGGGCTTCTACGCCCAGGACCAGATCCGCTGGGGCCGCTGGACGGCCACGCTCGGCCTGCGCCATGACAGCGCCAAGACCGAAACGGTCGGCCGCCCCGCCGCCGCCGTGGACGACACCGCCTGGACCAAGCGCGTCGGCGCCACCTACCAGGCCGATGGCGGCTGGGCACCGTACGTGGGCTACTCCGAATCGTTCCAGCCGCTGGGCGGCGTGGACTTCTTCGGCACCCCGTTCAAGCCCCAGCGCGGCGAGCAGTGGGAAGCCGGCGTGAAGTGGCAGCCGCAGGACCGGGGCATCAGCGCCTATGCCGCCGTGTACCAGCTGCGTGAGAAGAACCGCAAGACCAACGACCCCTCCAACCCGCTCAACAGCCTGCAGCTCGGCGAGGTGAAAACCAAGGGCTTCGAGACCGAGATGACCGCCAGCCTGGCCCGCAACTGGGACTGGACGGTGGGCTACGCCTACACCGACGCCGTCATCTCGCGCAGCAACGCCGGCGACCAGGGCCTGCCCGTGGCCAGCGTGCCCAAGCACACGGCGTCGAGCTGGCTCATGCACCGCTTCGCGGCCGAAGGGCGCGGCGGCTGGACGGTGGGTGCGGGCGTGCGCTACACCGGCTCGCAGTGGACCGGCACCACCGCCATCACCACGCCATCGGCGCTGATCGCCGATGCCATGGCGGCCTATGACGCCGGCAGCTGGCGCCTGGCCTTCAACGTGGTCAACCTGGCCGACAAGGTGCAGATCACCCAGTGTCTGGCGCGCGGCGACTGTTTCTACGGCCAGCGCCGCACGTACACGATGACGGGTACCTACCGGTTCTGAACCTAAGAGTTATCCCGGCAGGCAGAGCCAGCACTGCTCGCTTGCCGGAGCCCAGCCGACAGTAGCCACCGATTTATTATCAAGAACGGCTGTCATAAAAATGCGGTATAAATTTTGGCCTCATTCATCTATTGAATATTTAATCAACACCAATGGGCATATTCCCAGGAATTGAATACCGTGCAATCCCTGCCAATCGAGCCGACAATGACCGTCCCGTTCCCGTCGCCTAAACCTGGCTCGACGCCGCCATAAACAGGCTCTCCAGGGTAAAAATTTCCTCCTCCACCTGCGATGATACCGCCTTCACGCTTATACCCAGTTCGAGGATCTGGATAAGGAAGGCCATAAGCGAATATTTTGGCATCTGCCGTTTCATTAATCAGCTGCTGGCAAACAGATCCATTGCATAACGCAAAACTGTCTCCTTTCATCCAAGCTTTGACCTCATAATTTACAACGGTGCGCACGAAAAATACGATATCCTCCTGCGACGGTGGCATCAAAGAACAGTTGTTGCAAAGAAAACGGCCATAGTCAGCCGCCAACACAATAAGCGCCACAGAAGCAATACCGACGGCAATTATTTTCTTTTTAATTTTCTTCATGGTTTAATTTTTCCGCAAAGATTCGATGATTTTTTGTGATTCGACACGCCCCAGATCCCGTTGCTCTTTAGAAATTCCGGATTCAGCTCTATTGAGAAAATCGCTTTTGAGCAGAGCTTGGCGTTTCGATTCATCACGACCGACCAAATAATGCCAGGCGTGCGCATAAGCGTACGAGCGCACGGGATCGTAAAGATCACTGAAAACCGCACCGGGACGTTCAGTTACGGGCTTGTTGTCGTACACATCCGAAAGAAGCAGCAAGGCACCTATCTGCCCTTGCTGCGCAGCCACGTTCAACCATGAAACCGCCTGTGTCTGCCACTCTTTAACTCCTGGATTTTCAAGGGTCTGGGGCCCAGTGGTTGCGCCCCATCTGCCTAAAGGTCCCGCCGTATAGAAAGCCACCATCGCGTCCAAATCACCGTCTCTGGCCCAACTGCCGAGAATCTCCGAGCGCAATTCGTAGTCAGCATCCGAAAGGCGGGCGCACATCTCGCTTTGCGTCTTCACCATAGAGTCAAGGGCAGCAGTTTGGACAGTTACACCTGTACGGCTCTTTTCTGCCACCGCTGCTTCCCTGTTTAGCTCCGTAGAAGCACAAAAAGAGAGTCCTGCAATGACTTCCTCCTGAATTGACCGACCCTTTTTTCCTTGACGATAATCCACCACACCTTGCCAAACGGGGCGTATCGGCATTTTCAAACCGTTGACAAGCACCTTGGCACTGGCAGGCTGGGAAGCATTTTTATCATCCCTACCCAATGCGCCGGAGGCACTGGCACTCAAAGGCTGGAGATTTAAATTCGCAACAGGAGCGATTTTTGTAGATCTATTGACTGGCAGGGCGTCGCCTTCCCAGTGGGCCACTGTTACTGCACCTGCGGCAATTAATAATCCACCAACGATGAATATCTTACGACTTTTCATTAGAAAACCTTTTTTGCATTTTCATCTCGACGACTTCTCACTCTCTCACTATCAAAATATTTGCCCGCATCAATATTAATGGCTTTCAGGCTTCGATTTTGCGGGCAGTAGCATCGCTTCAAGGCGGCTGATTCATCGCTCAGGAATGGGGCGTTGCTTCTTGGAATGGGTGTGAATGTGGCTGAAGGTGTGCCCAACGCTCTGACTCAAGCGCCATCTCCGACACAGAAAGTTGCGGAGTGAAATGAACACCAATGCAACTCAGACTTCTGGCAAATTTCCAAAAGCCACAGGAACTGGAAAGTTCTCTCACCACGGTGATTGGAATTTTGTAGTTTTGGGCAAGGTAATTCAGCAACGCAGTGCCGTACCCCTGCCTCCGATACGCGCTAAAAATTTCAACGTTATACACGTAGACACGATCATTCAAGGGTGATACCGCATAACAAGCCTCTCCCACAGTCGTTCCCTGCTGGTTCTTGATGACGGCTTTCACGTCTGGATTGGGAGCCGTGAAAGTCATGTCGTAAATTCTGGTCACATCCATGGTGATTTTTGGAACGTGAGCCAGCCTACATTGCACGCGCCATCTGGACAAAATGCTGATCATCTTATTCTCCCCATAATTTATACAAATACGAAGCAAGTCTTCGAAGACCCTGCCCAGGCAGAGCCAGGCATGCTAATCATTGGGTGTTTTTCGCCAGCACCCTATAAGCGTTTTAAATAACGCCAAAGCCATTAGCGTGTCGAACTCTAACGGTTTAAGATTTGATCGCCCAAAGCAATTTGTTGCAAACCGTTTTGCTGGAGATATTGATCGCTCGAGAGCAATGGCCGGCGCCAAGGAAATCACGGCACACAGCACGTTCTGTCAGCATTCATAGTTGAGTCGAGGGGTTTCCAGGCCTGGGGACGGCGGAGCAGCCAAGCGCCAATGTTGCCGACGAAGTCCCTGGCGGTACCCCGAACAGCATGGCTGCTCGCGCTGTGCACACCAGCCCCGAGCACGCCGAACTGGCAGCGTGCCTGGCCCTGCGCCGGCACAGCAAACGTCGGAGAACCGACAGCCCCGTGCAGGCGCCGCGACAGCAGGTGCGTTCTTGAGCAAGCGCGTAAAGACGTAGCCCGGTCTCTCATGCGCCATACACCGCGTGGTGCACACCACCGGTGCCTGGCGCGCGGCGACTGTTTCTACGGCCAACGCCGCACCTACACGATGACGGGCACCTACCGGTTCTGATGACGCCCCCGCACCGGGGCCTCACCCCAGCCACCACCGTGCCAGGGCGCCGTACAGCGGAATGCCCAGCACGAGGTTGAAGGGAAAGGTGACGCCCAGGGACAGGCCCACGTAGAGCGCCGGCCGGGCCTCGGGCATCGCGTGGCGCAGCACGGCGGGCACGGCGATGTAGGAGGCGCTGGCGCCCAGGACGGCCAGCAGCGTGGCCTCGGGCACCGCCAGGCCCGCCAGCTTGGCCAGCCCCAGGGCCAGCAGCCCGTGCGCCACCGGGCCCACCACGGCGAACAGTGCCAGCGGCAGGCGCTGCGCACCCAGCCCGGCCAGGCCCGGGAGGCTGCGCGCCGTCATCAGGCCCATGTCCAACAGGAAGAACGCCAGCAGGCCCTTGAACAGGTCCACGGTGAAGGGATGCATGGCCTGTTCGCCCTGCGCACCCGTCAACAGCCCCACCAGCAGCGCCCCCAGCAGCAGCACGGCGCCGCCGTCGGTCAACGCCTCGCGCAGCACCGGGCCCAGTGGCGAGCCCACCCGCGCCGACCCGATGCCCGGGCCGCCGGCCATCACGGCCTGCGATCCCACGGCAATGGGGGCCACCGCGGCCGGGGCACGAAGCCAATGCGCCATCACCACCGCCAGCACGATGGCAGGCGACTCCATCAGCGCCATGGCCGCGGCCATGTAGCCGCCGGCGGGGGTGCCCTGCTGCTCCAGCAGGTGGCTGGCGGTCACGAAGGTCACGGCACTGACGCTGCCGTAGGTGGCCGCCACGGCCGCCGCATCGAAGGGCGGCAGCAGGCGGCGCAGCACGCACCATGCGATGGCCGGCACGGCGACGGCGAGCACCAGGGCACTGACCAGGGCGGCGGAGACCTGCACCGTCCAGCCGGACTGGGCCAGGGCGAATCCGCCCTTGAGGCCCAGCGCCATGAGCAGGTACAGCGACAGAAAGCGCGACAGCGGCGCGGGAATCTCCAGGTTGGAGCGCAGCAGCCCGGCCGCCAGGCCGAGCACGAAAAACAGAATCGCGGGATCGAGCAGGTGTTTCATGGGGCGCGATGCTAGGCGGCAACGGCGATGAAGGAAAATCGATACTGTCGATCCGACCCATCGAGATTTCTCTATGCATGCCACTTTCCGCCAATTGCAGATCATGCTGGCCCTGGCCGAGACCGGCTCCATCACCGGGGCCGCGCGCCACTGCCATGTGACCCAGCCCACGGCATCGATGCAGCTCAAGGAGCTGTCGGACGCCATCGGACTGCCGCTGTACGAGCGTGTTGGCCAGCGGCTTCACCTCACCCAGGCGGGCGAGGCGGCGGCGCAGACGGCACGGGCCATCGCGGCCGACTGGGAGGCATTGGAGCAGCGCGTGGCCGCGCTCAAGGGCGTGAGCCAGGGCCGGCTGCGCATCGCGCTGGCCAGCACCGCCAAGTACTTCATTCCGCGCATGCTGGGCCGCTTCTGCGAAGAGCATCCGGGCGTGGACGTGGCGATGCAGGTGCTCAACCGCGATGGCGTGGTGCAGCGCCTGCTGGCCAACGAGGACGATCTCTACATCCTGTCCATCCCGCCACGCGGCGTGCCGCACGACCGGCAGGTGCTGCTGAGCAACCCGCTGGTGGTCATCGCCGCGCACGACCATCCGCTGGCCGCGCGCCGGCGCGTGCGGCTGGAGCAATTGCTCAAGGAGCCCTTCATCCTGCGCGAGACGGGTTCGGGCACACGGCTGGCAACGGAGGAGCATTTCAAAGCCCTGGGCTTCGCGCCGCGGGTGCGCCTGGAGCTGGGGAGCAACGAGGCCATCAAGCAGTCCGTGGCGGCACGCATGGGCCTGGGGCTGGTGTCGCGGCATGCGCTGGCCGCAGACCCTGCCAGCGAAGGCGTGGCCATCCTGGCAGCGGAGCGCATGCCCGTGCCCTCGTCGTGGTACGTGCTGTGGCCGCAGGGCAAGCGGCTGTCGCCCATCGCCGAGACCTTTCTGCGGCAACTGCTGCAACAGGCGCGCGGGTGGGAAGTGCACTCCTGAAGCCACCGGGCGGCGCGCGGTGCCATAGCTATGGCATCCACAGCGAGCCGCGCGACGCGGCGGCCTTCAGCGGCCCGCGATCATTTTCACGCCCAGGCCCACGAACACGGTGCCGGCAATGCGGTCCAGCCACAGGCCGGCGCGCGGCCTGCGCTGGAGCCAGGCGCCGATGGCTCCTGCAAAATAGCCCAGCAGCCCGAACAGCACCGCCGCCTGCAGCGTGAACAAGAGCCCCAGCAGGCCCAGTTGCAGGGCGACGTTGCCTTGCGCCGGCACCACGAACTGCGGCAGGAACGACAGGAAGAAAAGCACCACCTTCGGGTTGATCGCATTGGCGAGCATGCCCTTGAAGAACAGGCTCCAGAGCGACTGCGCCGGTGCGCCCGTGGCATCGACGCGGCCAGCGCCCGGGCTGCGCAACGCCTGAATGCCCAGCCAGATCAGGTACGCACCGCCCAGCCACCGCAACGCCGTGAAGGCGACGGGCGACGCGGCGATCAGCGCGCTCACGCCCACCACGGCCAGCAGCGTGTGGCTCAGGCACCCCAGCGCGCAGCCCAGGCCGAACACGATGCCCTGCCAGCGCCCCCTGGACATTCCCATGCCCAGCACCAGCAGGTTGTCGGGACCGGGCGTGGCCGTGATGAGCACGGCGGTGAGCAAGAACGCGAGCAGTTGGGCGAAGGTCAGCATCGGACGATGATATGCGCGCACTGCGCCCTCCTGCCCGGACCCGGGCGTGCCACCAACCCGGGCAAAAAAAAGGCCGCGCTGTGCAGCGCGGCCTTTCGACGAAACGGTGGGGATCACACGTTCATGATCGACACGAGGCGCGTGTTCAGATGGGCCTCGACCGCTTCGGAGCCACCTTCGGAGCCATAGCCCGAATCCTTCAGCCCACCGAAAGGCAGTTCTGCCGCTGGAGCGGCGGCCTGGTTGATCCAGAGCATGCCCACTTCCAGGCGCTGGGCCAGCAGGTGCGCGTTCTTCAGCGAGCGCGTGAAGGCGTAGCCCGCCAGGCCGAACGGCAGGCGGTTGGCCTCGGCGATGGCGTCCTCGATCTTCTCGAAGCCGCGCACGGCGGCCACGGGGCCGAAGGGCTCTTCGTTGAAGATGCGGGCCGACAAGGGCACGTCGTTGAGCACCGTGGGCTGGAAGAAATTGCCTTCGCTGCCGATGCGTTCGCCGCCGGTGGCCAGTTGCGCGCCCTGCTGCACCGCGTCGGCCATCAGGTCGGCCATGGCGGTGATGCGGCGCGGGTTGGCCAGCGGGCCCATCTGCGTGCCGTCGGCCAGGCCGTTGCCCACCTTGAGGCCCTGCGCGTGGCGCGACAGCGCGGCCACGAACTCGGCGCGGATGCTTTCATGCACCAGGAACCGCGTGGGCGAGATGCACACCTGGCCCGCGTTGCGGAACTTGGCGCCGCCGGCGGCCTTGATGGCCAGCTCGACATCGGCGTCTTCCGCCACGATCACCGGAGCGTGGCCGCCCAGCTCCATGGTCACGCGCTTCATGTGCTTGCCGGCCAGGGCGGCCAGTTGCTTGCCCACGGGCGTGGAGCCGGTGAAGGTCACCTTGCGGATGATCGGGTGCGGGATGAGGTAGTTGGAGATTTCCGCCGGGTCGCCATAGACTAGGCCCACGGCGCCCGCGGGCACGCCGGCATCGGCGAAGGCGCGGATCAACTCGGCCGGGCTGGCCGGGGTTTCTTCCGGCGCCTTCACGAGGATGGAGCAGCCGGCCGACAGGGCCGCGGCCAGCTTGCGCACCACCTGGTTGATCGGGAAGTTCCAGGGCGTGAACGCCGCCACGGGGCCCACGGGGTCCTTCACGACCATCTGGCGCGCGGCCAGGTTGCGGGACGGCACGATGCGGCCATACACGCGCTGCGATTCGTCGGCGAACCACTCGATGATGTCGGCGGAGGCCATGGTTTCCATGCGGGCCTCGGCCAGGGGCTTGCCCTGCTCCTGCACCATGATCGCGGCGATGGCGTCGGCGCGCTCGCGCATCAGGGCGGCGGCGCGGCGCATGGTCTTGGCGCGGTCCACCGCGGGAATGTCGCGCCAGGCCTCGAAGCCCTTTTGCGCGGCCTCCAGGGCACGGTCCAGGTCGGCCTTGCCCGCATGCGCCACGCGGCCGATTTCCTTGCCGGTGGCGGGGTTGTGCACGGCGATGGATTTGCCGTCGGCGGCGTCCTGCCATTGGCCGGCGATGAAAAGGCGGGTGCTGGGGTAACTCATTGTGCGAATGCTCCTGCTGTCGGGGGTGGGTGGAAGGAAGAAGGGGGCGAACCCCTGCCGCGGCGGACCCGCCCGCGCGGCGCCAACGGGCAACTATAGGCCGGTTCGCCGGGCCGTGCAGTCCGCGCGGTTACATCCCCAAAGCCCGTGCGGGGCCAGGCCGTGCACACACGGGTACCCGGCGGATCAGGGCCGCGCTGCCGCCACCTGCGCGGGCGCGTCGCCCCAGCCACCGCCCAGCGCGCGGATGAGCCCCACCGTCGCCGTGTACTGCGCGGTGCGCACCTGCAGCGCCTGGCGGCGGTTGCGCAGCTCGCTGCGGCGCGCATCCAGCAGTTCGAGCTGGCTCACCAGGCCGTTGCGGTAACGCGAGTCCGACAGCTGCGTGGCGCGCGCGGCGGCCTGCACGGCGCGGCCCTGGGCCTCGGCCTGGCCCGCCAGCAGGCGCAGGGCCCCCAACTGGTCCTCGACCTCGCGGAACGCGGTGAGCACCTGCCCCCGGTGCGCGGCGAGCGCCCCTTCCAGGCGGGCGCGGGCGCCCTCTTCCTGCGCGGCGCGCTGGCCGCCGTCGAAGATCGGCAGCGACAGCAGCGCACCGATGCCCCACGACCGGGCCGACCACTTGAACAGGTCGCCCAGCTCGGGCGAGGCATAGCCGCCGTTGCCCGTGAGCGTGACGGCCGGGAACCACGCCGCCTGCGCCACGCCCACGCGGGCCTGCGCGGCCAGCACCGAGGCCTGCGCCGCCGACACGTCGGGCCGGCGCGCCAGCACCGTGCCGGGCACGCCGGCCGGGATCACGGGCAGCACCGCTTCGCCAGCAGCCGCCGCGCCTGCACTGCCCGCGGGCGCCACGGCGAAGCCGCTCGCCACGTCGCCCACCAGCACGGCCAGGGCGTTGTTCAGCAACACCTGCTGGCGCTCCAGCGCGAGCGCCTCCGATTCGGTGGCGGCCACTTCCGTCTGCACGCGCGCCAGGTCCAGCTCGGCCACATCACCGGCTTGGTAGCGGCGCTGCGTGAGGCGCAGCGTGTCGCGGTACGCGGCCAGGCTTTCCTCCACCAGCACGCGCTCGGCCTGCACCGCACGCCATTGCAGATAGGTCTGCGCCACGTCGGCCTGCACCATGAGCCGCGTGCTCTGCAGCAGCGCATCGCGTGCCTGGGCGTCGAGCCGCGCGGCATCGCTGGCCTGCGACAGGCGGCCGAACAGGTCGAGCTCGTACGACACGTTCAGGCCCGCCGTGGCCAGCGTGGCCGGCACCGGGCCGCCCGTGGCGGTGTTGGCGCCCGCCTGCCGCGATACGCCGGTGGACACGCCGACCTGCGGGGCGCGGTTGGCATCGGCCGAGCGCAGCAGCGCCCGCGCTTCGGCCAGCCGCGCGGCGGCCTCCTGCACGGTGGTGTTGCCGCGGCCGGCGCGCTCCACCAGGCCGTTCAGCACCGGGTCCTGAAAGCCCAGCCACCATTCGCCGCGCGGCTGTGCCTCGGCGGGGGGCGCGGTGGTCCACGACCGCGCGCCGTCGGCCTCGCTGAACGTGGCCGGCAAGGCCACGCCCGCGTGCTCGGGCGGCGGGGCGAGCGGGGTGCCCATGCAGCCGGCCAGCACCAGGGCGGCCGCCAGGGGCGCCAGGCGGGACCAGGACGGCAGGGAAATCGACATCAAGGGGGCAGTCATCGCAAAACTCCTTCGCTCGCTCATTCGTCATGCCCGCGCGGCGACGCCAGCACGGGGTGGGCCACGGCGCCAGGGCCGGTCCCGGGGGTATCGGTCAGGGGCGCGGTGTGGCTGCCGTGCTGCTGCAGCGGCCGGTTGCCGGCCAGGCGGCGCAGCGCCACGTAGAACACCGGCGTGAGGAACAGGCCGAAGGCCGTCACCCCGATCATTCCGGCGAACACCGCCACGCCCATGGCGCTGCGCATCTCGGCGCCGGCACCGGTGGACAGCACCAGCGGCAGCACGCCCATCACGAACGCCAGCGACGTCATCAGGATGGGGCGCAGCCGCAGGCGGCTGGCCTCGATGGCGGCCTGCACCGGCGTGCGGCCGGCAAACTCCAGTTCGCGGGCGAACTCCACGATCAGGATGGCGTTCTTGGCCGACAGCCCCACCAGCACGATGAGCCCGATCTGCGTGAACACGTTGTTGTCGCCGCCTGACAGCCACACGCCCGTCATCGCGGCCAGCAGGCCCATGGGAACGATCAGGATGATGGCGATGGGCAGCGTGAGGCTTTCGTACTGCGCGGCCAGCACCAGGAACACCAGCAGGATGGCGATGGGGAACACCAGCACGGCGGAATTGCCGGCCAGGATTTCCTGGTAGGTCAGCTCGGTCCATTCGAAGCCGATGCCCTGCGGCAGCGTCTCGGCGGCGATGCGCTCGATGGCGGCCTGCGCCTGGCCCGACGAGAAGCCGGGCGCGGGCCCGCCGTTCACGTCGGCCGACAGGAAGCCGTTGTAGCGCATGGCGCGCTCGGGCCCGAAGCTGGGCTCGATCTTCATCAGCGCCGACAACGGCACCATCTCGCCGGTGGTGGAGCGCACCTTGAGCAGGCCCACGTCCTCGGCACGCGCCCGGAAGGCTGCATCGGCCTGCACGCGCACGCTGTAGGTGCGGCCGAACTGGTTGAAGTCGTTGGCATACAGGCTGCCCAGGTAGATCTGCAGCGTCTCGAAGATGTCCGTCACCGGCACGCCCAGCTGCCGCGCCTTGGTGCGGTCGATGTTGGCGTACAGCTGCGGCACGTTGACCTGCCAGCTCGTGAACAGGCCGGCGAGTTCCGGCGTCTGGTACGCCTTGCCCATGAAGGCCTTCACGGCGGCGTCCATGGCTTCGTAGCCCAGCGAGGCGCGGTCTTCGATCTGCAGCTTGAAGCCGCCCGTCGTGCCCAGGCCGGCCACCGGAGGCGGCGGGAACATGGCGATGAACGCGTCCTGGATGCTGCCGAAGGCCTGGTTCAGCTGGCCCGCGACGGCACCGCCGCTCTGGTCCGCGCGGCCGCGCTCGGCGAAGGGCTTGAGCGTGACGAACACGATGCCCGAATTGGAGCTGTTGGTGAAGCCGTTGATCGACAGGCCCGGGAAGGCGATGGCGTCTTCCACGTTCGGGTTCTTCTTGACGATCTCGCCCATGCGGCGGATCACGTCCTCGGTGCGGTCCAGCGTGGCGCCGTCGGGCAGCTGCGCGAAGCCCACCAGGTACTGCTTGTCCTGCGCCGGCACGAAGCCGCCGGGCACGACCTTGAACAGGCCCCAGGTCGCGGCCACCAGCGCGGCGTAGATCACCAGCATCAGCGCCTTGCGGCCGATGACGCGCTTGACGCCGCCGCTGTAGGCCTCGGAGCCGCGGTGGAACACGCGGTTGAACCCGCGAAAGAACCCGCCCAGCACCTTGTCCATGCCGCGCGTCAGCGCATCCTTGGGCTCATGGTGGCCCTTGAGCAAGAGCGCGCTCAGGGCGGGCGACAGCGTGAGCGAGTTGATCGCCGAGATCACCGTGGAGATCGCGATGGTCACCGCGAACTGGCGGTAGAACTGCCCCGTGAGCCCGCTGATGAAGGCCAGCGGCACGAACACCGCCACCAGCACCAGCGCGATGGCGATGATGGGGCCGGACACTTCGCGCATGGCGCGGTAGGTGGCCTCGCGCGGGGTCAGGCCCGCCTCGATGTTGCGCTCCACGTTCTCCACCACCACGATGGCGTCGTCCACCACGATGCCGATGGCCAGCACCAGCCCGAACAGGGACAGCGCGTTGATCGAAAAGCCCAGCAGGTGCAGCACCGCGAACGTGCCCACCACCGACACCGGCACGGCCAGCAGCGGAATGATGGAGGCGCGCCAGGTCTGCAGGAACAGGATCACCACGATCACCACCAGCGCCACGGCTTCCAGCAGGGTCTGGATGACGGATTTGATGGAGGCGCGCACGAACTGCGTCGGGTCGTAGGCGATGCGGAACTCCACGCCCTCGGGCATGTTCTTTTGCAGTTCGGCCATGGTCTTGCGCACGTTCGACGAGATGTCGAGCGCGTTGGAGCCCGGTGCCTGGAACACGCCCATGCCCACGGCCGGGTCGTTGTTGAGCAGCGAGCGCAGCGAGTAGTCGGCCGCACCCAGCTCCAGCCGGGCCACGTCGCGCAGGCGCGTCACTGCGCCGTCGCTGCCGGTCTTGACGATGATGTCGCCGAACTCCTCTTCGGTCTGCAGGCGGCCCTGCGCATTGATCGACAGCTGCATGTCCACGCCGGGCAGGCCGGGCGACTGGCCCACCACGCCGGCCGCGGCCTGCACGTTCTGGCCGCGGATGGCAGCCACCACGTCGGCCGCCGACAGGCCGCGCTGCGCGACCTTCTGCGGGTCGAGCCAGGCGCGCATCGAATAGTCGCCGCCGCCGAAGATCTGCACCTGGCCCACGCCCTGGATGCGGGCGAGCCGGTCCTTCACGTTGAGCACCGCGTAGTTGCGCAGGTAGTCGATGCCGTAGCGGCCGTTGGGCGAGACCATGTGCACGACCATGGTCAGGTCGGGCGCGCTCTTGACCGTGGTGACGCCCAGCCGGCGCACTTCCTCGGGCAGGCGCGGCTCGGCCTGCGAGACGCGGTTTTGCACCAGCTGCTGCGCCTTGTCGGGGTCGGTGCCCAGTGCGAAGGTGACGGTCAGCGTCATCACGCCGTCGGTCGTGGCCTGGCTGCCCATGTAGAGCATGCCTTCCACGCCGTTGATGGATTCCTCCAGCGGCGTGGCCACGGTCTCGGCGATCACCTTGGGGTTGGCGCCCGGGTACTGGGCGCGCACCACCACGGAGGGCGGCGCCACCTCGGGGTATTCGGAGATGGGCAGCGCGCGCAGCGCGATCAGCCCGGACAGGAAGATGAGCACCGACAGCACCCCGGCGAAGATGGGGCGGTCGATGAAGAAGCGGGAGAGATTCATGGTGTTCTTTCGGGGCGCTCCGCGATCACGCCGCGGGCTGCTTGGCGGCGGCGCGGGCCTCGGCGCCATCGCCGGCCATGCCGGCCTTGGCGGTCATGGGCACGTCCTGGGGGGCGACCTGGGCGCCGGGGCGCACGCGCTGCAGGCCGTTGACGACGATGCGTTCGCCGGCCTTCAGGCCCGAGGTGACGACGCGCAGGCCGTTCACCGGCGCGCCCAGCTGCACCTCGCGGTACTCGGCCTTGTTGCCCTCCCCCACCACCATCACGTACTTCTTGTTCTGGTCCGTGCCCACGGCGCGCTCGTTGATGAGCACGGCCTGGGTGTTCTTCACCTGGCCCATGCGGATGCGCGCGAACTGGCCCGGCATGAGCACGCCATCGGCGTTGTCGAACACGGCGCGCACACGCACCGTGCCGCTGCGGGCATCCACCTGGTTGTCGATGAGCTGCAGGTGCCCGGTGTGCGGCGTGCCGCCGGCCGTGCCCGTGCCCATCTGCACCGGAATGCTCTCGATCAGGGTGCGCGCGCTCTTGCCCGAACGCAGGCCCTCCAGCGCCTTCGCCACGATCTGCTCGTCGGTGTCGAAGCTCGCGTAGATCGGGCTCACCGACACCAGCGTGGTCAGCACCGGCGCGCCGGCGCCCGCGGCCACCAGGTTGCCCACGGTGACCTCGATGCGGCCCACGCGGCCCGCGACCGGGGCGCGCACCTGGGTGTAGCCCAGGTTCAGGCGCGCCGTCTGCAGCGCGGCCTGCGCGGCGCGCAGGTTGGCGTCGGCCTCGCGCTGGGCATTCATGCGTTCGTCGTGCTCGCGCTGGGCGATGGCACGCTCTTCCCACAGGCGCGTGGCGCGCTCCATTTCGCTGCGGGTGTAGGACACGCGGGCCTGCGCGGCGACCACCTGGGCCTCGGCGCGGTCCACCTCGGCGGCGTAGGGCGCGGGGTCCACGGTGACCAGCAGGTCGCCCTGCTTGACCAGCGAGCCTTCGCGGAAATGCACGGCCTGCACGGCGCCGCCCACACGCGGGCGGATGTCCACGCGCTGCACGGCTTCCAGCCGGCCCGAAAACTCGTCCCACAGCGCGATCTCCTGCTGCAGCACGGCGGCCACCGAGACGGGCACCGCGGGCGGCGCGGCTTCCGGGGCCGGGGATTCGGCATGCGAGCTGGGCAGCCCGAAGAGCGTGCCGCCCGCGGCGGCGATGGCGGCCGCGGCGCCGGCGGCAGCCCACCAGCGGCGACGGGAAGGGGAAGTGTGTTGCGGGTTCATGGTGGAAGTCCTCCGGGTTTTTTCCAAAGCAAAAGTCGAAATCGATCGGGCAAGGGTTGCCCCTTCCGGCCCACGGGGGCCAGAAAACAAAAGGGACGCAGCTAACAGTGGAAAGGCGGCGAAAGGCGGGTCGTGCGGCTCGCCGAAGCGGATCGCAGTATCAAACCTCAACCGGGGTTGAGGTCAATGCACCCCGCGGGTCAGCGCGCGGGCAGGTCGGTGGTGGTGAGGGTCAGGGCGCAGGACATCGGGTGGCCTCGAAGAAACGGCTGAACTGCGCCTGAACCTCGGGCGCACAAGGGCATTCGCCCGAACCGGGCTGCAGCAGGGCATCGGGCCACTGGTTCGCCTTGGCGAACACGTGCTGCGTGACTTCCAGCCCCGCCGCCTGCAGCCGGTTGGCGTAGGCGAGGGCTTCGTCGCGCATGGGATCGTCGTCGCCCACCAGCACCAGCGTGTGCGGCAGGCCGGCCAGCCGCTGCGCCATCGCGGGCACGGCATAGGGGTGTTCGGCATCGCGGGTGCAGCGCAGGAACTGCAGCCAGCCATCGGCCCACTTGCAGGCGGTCGATTCGCCCATGGCGGCACGCACCGAAGGCGTGGCGCCGCAGGGGTCGAGCATGGGCGACAGCAGGATCTGCCCGGCCAGCGGCGGATGGGACTGGTCGCGCGCCATCAGCGCCACGCCCGCGGCCAGGTTGCCGCCGGCCTCCTCTCCCGCCACGTACACCCCGGCGCCGGGACCGGCCAGGCGGGTGCGGTGCTTGTGCGCCCACTTGAGCACCAGGTAGCCGGCGTCCACCGGCTGCGGGAAGGGATGGTCGGGCGAGAGCGGGTACGCCACCGACACCACCAGCGCGCCGGCGCGCTCCAGCAGCCGGGCCACCGTGCAGCCGTTGTCCAGATCACCCGCCACGAAGGCGCCGCCATGGAAGTGCACCACCAGCGGCAGCGTTTCCTTGGGCTTCTTGCGGCCGTACATGCGCACGGACACTTCCTGCCCCTTGGCCACCTCAATGGTGGTGTCGGTGCAGGTGGAAGACGATGGCGATGGCGACGGGGTGAAGGTGCTGGACATGGCGGTGACCGGACAAGACCGGGTGATGTGAAATGTAGCGACGCAGCCGCCGACGATAAACCAGCCAAATGCCACAGCTCTGTTTCCGATTGCCGAACAATCGGCGGCACGGGCCCGTGTGAGAATTCCTTGGCCCCATTCGGGGCCAGAGAGAAGGAGGGCCCATGGACCAGATCCAGGCCATGCGGGTTTTTGCAAGGGTGGTGGAGGCAGGCACGTTCACGCGGGCTGCCGATTCGCTGCAATTGCCCAAGGCGACCATTACCAAGTACGTGCAGGCGCTCGAGGCGCGGCTGCGCGTGAAGCTGCTCAACCGCACCACGCGGCGCGTCACCGTCACGGCCGATGGGGCGGCCTACTACGACCGAACGGTGCGCCTGCTCGCCGATTTCGACGACATCGAGGCGAGCATGACGCACGCGCGCGCCACGCCCAGCGGCCGGCTGCGCGTGGACGTGGGCACCTCGGTGGCGCGGCTGCTCATCATTCCGCGGCTGGAGGAGTTCCATGCGCGGTTTCCCGACATCCAGATCGACCTGGGGGTGAGCGACCGGCCGGTGGATTTGATCGGCGACAACGTCGATTGCGTGATCCGCGGCGGCGAGTTGACCGACCAGTCGCTGGTGGCACGGCGCATCGGCAACCTGGCCTTCGTCACCGTGGCCGCGCCGGCCTACCTGGAGCGCTACGGCACGCCCACCCACCCCCTCGATCTGGAGGGCGACCACAAGAGCGTGATCTATTTCTCGCCGCTGTCCACCCGCCGCTATCCACTGGAGTTCGTGCGCGACGGCGAGATGATCGAGGTCACCGGGCCCTCGCAACTGGCGGTGAACGAGTCCAACGCCTACTCGGCGGCGCTGGTCGCGGGGCGCGGCGTGGGGCAGATCACGCTGTTCCAGGCGGCCCGGCAACTGGAGCGCGGCGACCTCGTGCGGCTGCTGCCCGAGTGGTCCATTCCGCCCATCCCGATCTACGTGGTGTACCCGCCCAACCGGCACCTGAGCGCCAAGGTGCGGGCCTTCGTGGACTGGGCGGCCGAGCTGTTCGCCAGCGAGCGGTATCTGCAGACCTGACGTTTGCTATATTTTTCATAGCTAAACGCCCTAGTATCGATTGCACTGGGGCCGTTTTCGATGCACACCCGCGCGAGGCCGCCCTCCACCGGCCGCGCGGGGCCGTATGCTCCCCGGCATGACCGAACCCGAAGTCCCCGAACCTGGCGAAACCCCCGCCCCCACCGGCACCAACGCGCCCTCCACCCCGAACGCCACGCCACCCGCGCCTCCGGCCAGGCAGCCGCGCAACCCGCTGCATGGCATCACGCTCGAAGCCATCGTGGTCGCGCTGCACGACTACTATGGCTGGGAAGGCTTGGCGCAGCGCGTGGCCCTGCGCTGCTTCGAAAGCGATCCCAGCGTGGCGTCCAGCCTGAAGTTCCTGCGCAAGACGCCCTGGGCGCGCGAGAAGGTCGAGAGCCTGTACCTGTTCATGCTGCGCGAGCACAAGCGCCAGGGCGGCGGGCCGGGCTGAACGCGGCCGGCCCTGACAACCAACCCATCCCTGACGGCCCATTCGCGCTGCGCCAGCGCAGCTCAGGCGCCCGGGCCGTGCGTTCGTCGCAATCGGCTCGCGGCGGCAGGCCCCGGTGGGCACATTGGAGGCACGGAGAGGCACACGCCTGTCCTGATCCCCCAACCCGCCCCAGGAGCCTTCCATGCCCACCGTTTTCGACCGCCGCAACACCACCGCCTCGCCCCACGCCCTGGCGCGCACGGCCCTCGCCGCCTGCGCCCTGCTGGCCGGCTCCCTGGCCATGGCACAGACCAGCGCGCCGCCGGATGCGGCCACCGCAGCCGCGACTGCGCCCCGAGTGGTTGCGATGGATGCCCCCGCAGGCCGCACGCGCGCCGAGGTGATCGCCGAGCTGCAATGCGCGCGGGCTTCGGGCGAACTGGAGGCCATGGCGATGCAGTCCTATGGCATGCCCACCCCGCCCGTGAACCGGGCCGTGCCCGAATGCGCTGCAGCGGGCGGCACGGCCGTGGCCGGCAGCGCCGCCTCCCGCCCGGCTCCATGAGCCGCGGCGGGCCGTGCCTCAGGCCGGCACGGGCACCAGGAAGTCGCGGCTGATGCCCGCGCCCAGCTCGTTCACCCGGTCCAGGAACTGCGTGAGGTACGCATGCAGCCCGGTGGACAGGATCTCGTCGATGCGCCCGTAGCGCAGGTCGGCCAGCAGCCGGCCCGCCTTGCGCTGGGTTTCCGACGACTGGTCGTTGGCCACCACCGCCAGGTTCTCGCCCACCTCGTGCAGGCTGGCGTGCAGCGAGCGCGGCATGTCGCGGCGCAGGATGAGCAGGTCGGCCACGCGCTCGGGCGTGATGACGTCGCGGTACACGCGGCGGTACACCTCGAACGCCGACACGCTGCGCAGGATGGCGCTCCAGTGGTAGAAGTCGAACTCCTGCGGCGCGGCCCGGCTGCGGTCGCGCGTGCCCGAGCCGTGGAAGTCGCTCTGCACCGCGTGGAACTTCACGTCCAGCAGCCGCGCGGTATTGTCCGAGCGTTCGAGGAACGTGCCCAATCGCAGGAAATGAAAGGCCTCGTCCTGCAGCATGGTGCCCAGCGTCACCCCGCGCGACAGGTGCGAGCGGTACTTGACCCATTCGAAGAACTGGCCCGGATCGCGCTCGAACAGGCTGCCTTCGAGCTGGCGGTGCAGCTCCAGCCAGGTCTGGTTCTGCGTTTCCCACACCTCGGTGGTGAGCGCCCCGCGCACGGCCCGGGCGTTCTCGCGCGCGGCGCGCAGGCACGACAGGATGGACGACGGGTTGTTGCCGTCGCGCACCATGAACTCCAGCACCCCTTCGCGCGTGACCTCGCCGTGCCGCGCGGTGTAGGCGGGGATCAGCTCGCTGATCGACAGCAGGCCCAGCCAGCTCTCCTGCGCCACGTCGGCCGACTGCGGGAGCAGCGAGGTCTCGTAGCTCACGTTGAGCATGCGGGCGGTGTTTTCTGCCCGCTCGGTGTAGCGGGACATCCAGAACAAGTGATCGGCAGTGCGGCTCAGCATGCGGCCTCCCCGGGCAGAAAACCCCGCACGCGCTGCGCGCGCACGCGGTGTGTTGACGAAAGCCCGCCTGCAGCGGCCTTTTCTGCCCGCTCGGTGTAGCGGGACATCCAGAACAGATGATCGGCAGTGCGGCTCAGCATGCGGCCTCCCCGGGCAGAAAACCCCGCACGCGCTGCGCGCGCACGCGGTGTATTGACGAAAGCCCGCCTGCAGCGGCCTTTTCTGCCCGCTCGGTGTAGCGGGACATCCAGAACAAGTGATCGGCAGTGCGGCTCAGCATGCGGTCTCCCCAGCAGAAATTTCGAAACGAAGGGTCTGATGCGTCATGCAACGCTCCCTTCTTCTCCCAGCACCCAGGTGTCCTTGGTGCCCCCGCCCTGCGATGAATTCACCACGAGCGAGCCCTCCTTGAGCGCGACGCGCGTCAGGCCGCCGGCGGCCATCTGCACCTTCTGGCCGCTCAGCACGAAGGGGCGCAGATCGATGTGGCGCGGGGCGATGCCCGATTCCACGTAGGTCGGGCAGCTGGAGAGCGAGAGCGTGGGCTGGGCGATGTAGCCCGAGGGATTGGCCAGCACCGCGGCGCGGAACTCCTCGATCTCGGCTCTCGTCGCGGCCGGGCCGATCAGCATGCCGTAGCCGCCGGCGCCGTGCACTTCCTTCACGACCAGTTCGTGCAGGTGGTCCAGCACGTAGGCCAGGTCGTCGGGCTTGCGGCACACCCAGGTGGGCACGTTGGCGAGGATGGGCTCCTCGCCCAGGTAGAAGCGGATCATGTCGGGCACGTAGGGGTACACCGACTTGTCGTCAGCGATGCCCGTGCCCACGGCGTTGCAGATCGCCACGTTGCCCGCGCGGTAGGCGTTCATGAGGCCCGCGCAGCCCAGGGTGGAGGTGGGCCGGAAGACCTGGGGGTCGAGAAAGTCGTCGTCCACGCGGCGGTAGATCACGTCCACCTGCTTGAGGCCGCGCGTGGTGCGCATGTACACGAAGTTGTCCTTGACCACGAGGTCCTGGCCCTCGACCAGTTCCACGCCCATCTGCTGCGCGAGGAAGGCGTGCTCGAAGTACGCGCTGTTGTACATGCCGGGCGTGAGCACCACCACCGTCGGCTGCGCAGTGGCGGCGGGGGCGCTCGCGCGCAGGGTGTCCAGCAGCAGGTCGGGATAGTGGGCGACCGGCGCCACGCGGTGCGTGCGGAACAGCTCCGGGAAAAGCCGCATCATCATCTTGCGGTTTTCCAGCATGTACGACACGCCCGAGGGCACGCGCAGGTTGTCTTCCAGCACGTAGTAGATGCCGTTGCCGCTCGCGTCCGGGGCGCGCACGATGTCGATGCCGGCGATGTGCGCGTACAGGTCGCGCGGCACGTCCACGCCGGCCATCTCGGGCCGGTACTGGGCGTTCTTGAGGATCAGGTCCGAGGGGATGATGCCGGCGTGCAGGATGTCCTGGCCGTGGTAGACGTCGTGGATGAAGCGGTTGAGCGCCGTCACGCGCTGCACCAGCCCCTGCTGCATGCGCGCCCATTCGTGCGCGGGGATGATGCGGGGGATCAGATCGAAGGGAATGAGCCGCTCGGTGCCGGCGCCGTCCTCGTCCTTGGCGCCGTACACCGCGAAGGTGATGCCCACCCGGCGAAAGATCATCTCGGCCTCGGCGCGGCGCGCCTGCATGGCCTCGTCTGGCTGGCCCGACAACCATTGGCCGTAGCGCTTGTAGTGGGGGCGCACGTCGCTGCCGTCGAACGGCAGCATCGTGTACATCTCATCGAACTTCTGCATAACTGGTGCCTCCTGCAACCAGCATAGCAAGTTGTGAGCCGGGTTTTGGCGACCGGCGGGCCCGGGCGCGTTTTACCGCTCGCACGCCGGGGTGATAGCGCGCCGTCCTCACGGCAACGGGGCAGGCGCGTGGTGCCAGTAGCGCCGGCCCGCGTCGCGTTCGCACTGCCATTGGCCGGGCGACTCGGACGCCCAGGTGGCGGCGCCGCAGCGCGGCGAATCGAGCAGCACGGCGCCCCGCTCGCGGTACCGCGACACCACCTCCGGCGCGGGGTGGCCGAAGCGGTTGCGGTAGCCGGCCTGCACCAGCGCGGTGCGGGGCCGGGCCGCATCCAGCAGCGCGGGCGTGGAAGACGTCTTGCTGCCGTGGTGCGGCACCAGCAGCACATCGACCGGTGCGATGGCGCCGCGCGCCACCAGGGCGGCCTCCTGCGCCTGCTCGATGTCGCCCACCAGCAGCGCGGACGGTGCGGCGCCCTGCCCCGAGGTGCCTTGCGGCGCCGGGGCGGCCGTGATCCGCAGCACGCAGCTCAGGGTGTTGGGCCGCACGGCAGGCCGGGGCCCGTCGGATGGCAGCGATGCCTGCGCCTGGGCCTCCAGCGGGTGCAGCACCTCGAACAGCACGCCGTCCCAGGCCCACCGCTGGCCCGCCAGGCACGGCGCCGCGGGGCGCAACTGCTGCAGGGCATGCTCGTTCTCGATTGAGCCCATGAGCCCCGCCTGCGGCTGCTGCGCCAGCACGGCGGCGGCCCCGCCGGTGTGGTCGGTGTCGCGGTGGCTCAGCATCAGCAGGTCGATGCGCTCGCCCATGCTGCGCAGCAGGGGCACCAGCACGCGGTCGCCCGCATCGCTGTCCAGCCCATAGCGGGGCCCCGCGTCGTACAGCATGGCGTGGCGCGCGGTGCGCACCAGCACGGCCTGGCCCTGCCCCACGTCGGCGGCCAGCAGGTCGAACTGGCCCGGGGGCGGGCGGTGCGGCTGCCACCACAGCACGGGGATCAGCAGCGGCACGCCCAGGGCCCGCAACGGCCATGGCCAGCGCAAGAAGGCCAGCAGCGTGCCGCCCGCCACCCCGGCCACGCCCGCCCACACCGGGGCGGCGGGCAGCGACACCGCGGCCCACGGCAACGCGGCCAGCCACTGCAGCAGGCCGGCAAACGGCAGCACGCACCACGCGGCGGCGGTCCACAGCGGCGCCCACAGGGTGCCCGCCAAAGCCAGCGGCGTGACCACCAGCGTGATCCAGGGAATCGCCACCAGGTTGGCCAGCAGGCCGACGACGGACACCTGCCCGAACAGCAGCAGCGTGAGCGGCGTGAGGGCGAGCGTGACCACCCACTGCTCGCGCAGCATGGCGGCCAATCGGCCCGATGCCCTAGATTCATTTGCCTTTTTTGCTATTGAATCAGTAGCAAACAGCACTGCCACCGCGACGAAGCTCAGCCAGAAACCCGCCTGCAGCAGCGCCCAGGGATCGGCCAGCACGACCACCGCGCAGGCCAGCAGCCAGACCTGGGGCCAGGGCCAGCGCCGCCCGGAAAGCCGCAGCAGCGCCACGGTGGCGAGCATGCACACCGTGCGCTGCGCCGGCACGCCCCAGCCGCTGAACACGGCATAGGCCCAGGCCAGCAGCACGCCTCCGGCCAGCGCCGCGGTCGGGGCCGGCAGGGCCAGGCACCAGCGCGGCACGCGGCGCCACAGCGCGCCGACCCCCGCTGCGGCCAGCCAGGCGAACAGCGTGATGTGCAGCCCTGAGATGCTGACCAGGTGCGCCACGCCCGTGGCCCGGAACACGTCCCAATCGGCCCGGTCGATCGCGCGCTGGTCGCCGGTGACCAGCGCGGCCACCACGCCCGCGGCGCGGGTGCGGGCGGCGTTGCCGCCATCGTCCAGGCCCGTGCCGGCATCGACCGGCGCGAGATGGGCCAGGATGGCATCGCGCACTGCCTGGCGCGCCCGCTGCACCGGGTAGCGCCAGGTCGCCTCCAGCCGCCGGGGCGGTTCGTCCCGCGCGCCGGTGCGCACGTAGCCGGTGGCCTGCACGCCCTGCTCCCACCACGCCAGCTCGGCATCGAAACCGTGCGGGTTGCGCAGGCCGTGGGGTGCCTTCAGGCGCACGGTCATGCGCCAGCGCTCGCCGGCCTGCACCTGGGTGGACAGCCGCCGCACGTCCGCCGCGCCAGCGGCTTCGCCGAAGGTGCCCACGTACCAGGCCACGTCGATCACCGGCGGCACCGCGACCGCCTGGCCGTCCAGCACTGCCGATTCCACCGCCATGCGCAGGCGCACGCCGGAGTCGCCGGTCTGCGGCATGGCGGCCACCACGCCCACGATGGCGATGTCGCGGCCTTCCAGCGCCGGCGGCAAGGCCCCCTGCAGGAACAGCAGCGCCCGCAGCCCCGTCGCGCCCCCCATGAAGACCAGGCCGCAGGCCAGCATCCACCCGCGCGAGCCGCACCAGGCCGGCCGCCGCCCGCGGCCCGACGGCACCACCGCCGCGACGGCCCCCAACAGCCCGCCCAGCGCCGCCACCGCATAGGCGGCCAGCGGCCACAACGCCGCCTGCGTCAGCTGCAGCGCCGCACCCGCGAGCACCCCGGCCAGCCACCAGGGCCAGCGCCAGGGGCGCGCCATGGCAGGCGTGGCGAGGACGGCAGGGGCGGGAGACGGCTGCGGCATGCGCGGATGCTAATGGCGGTCGACGGCAGCGTTTCCTTTTAGCGACAGCCCGGCGCTTTCCGCCTATTGGCATAGCCCATCTTCATGGCCAACCTAGGGTCGATTCACCTTTACTTTTACAGAATGTTGCTTATCATTTGAATCATATTTATCAAATACCGCGTTTAGGGGTGCCATATGTCGCTGCGAAATCTCACCGTCAAAGCCCAGTTGACGCTTTCTTTCGGGGTGCTGGCCTTGCTGGTGCTGATGGCCTCCAGCGTGGCGGTTTGGGGACTCAATGGGGCCAATGAGAACTTCAGCGACTACGTGAATGGCGTCGCCGCACGCGCCAAGCTGTCCGAGCAGATCCGCATGGCGGTGGACCGCCGGGCCATCGCGGCCCGCAATCTGGTGCTGGTGAAGAGCGATGCCGACGTGGCGCTGGAGAAGGCGGCGGCGATCGAGGCGCACAAGGACGTGCAGGCCAACATGGCCAAGCTGAAAGACATGGTCAGCCACGGCGAGGTCCCGCCGGCCGTCCGGAGCCTCGTGGGCGAGATCGACAAGGTGGAGCAGGCCTACGGCACCGTGGCCCTGGACATCATCAACCTGGCCGTGTCGGGCCAGCGCGAGCAAGCCACCACCAAGATGAACGCGGAATGCCGCCCCCTGCTGGCGGCGCTGATCGCCAAGACGAACGAATACTCGCTCGCCACGGACCAGCGGGCCATCGCCCTGGTCAAGGAAGCGGAGGCCGAGTTCCGGTGGCAGCGGTCCCTGCTGCTGGGCGCCTGCCTGCTGGCCTTCGCCGCGGCGGCCATCGCCGGCGTGCTGATCACGCGCAGCCTCACTCGCTCGCTGGGTGCCGAGCCTTCCGAGCTGAGCTCTGCGGCCCAGCGCGTGGCGCAGGGCGACCTGTCCGACATGGCCGGCCTGGCCAACGCCCTGCCCGGCAGCGTGCTGGCCTCGCTGGGCACCATGCAGCAGAGCCTGGTGTCCATCGTGGCGGAGGTGCGCAACGCCAGCGACTCCATCGCCACCGGCTCGATGGAAATCTCCACCGGCAACACCGACCTGAGCCAGCGCACCGAGGAGCAGGCCAGCGCGCTGGAGCAGGTGGCATCGACCATGGAACAGTTCAGCACCACGGTGCGCAACAACGCGGACAACGCCAAGCAGGCCGATCAGCTGGCCCAGGACGCGACCACGGTGGCCACCCAGGGCGGCGGCGTGGTGACCCAGGTGGTCAAGACCATGAAGGACATCAACGACAGCTCGCGGCAGATCTCCGACATCATCGGCGTGATCGACGGCATCGCCTTCCAGACCAACATCCTCGCCTTGAACGCCGCCGTGGAAGCCGCCCGGGCCGGCGAGCAGGGCCGGGGCTTCGCCGTGGTGGCCTCCGAGGTGCGCAGCCTGGCCGGCCGTTCGGCCGACGCCGCCAAGCAGATCAAGGGCCTGATCGGCACCAGCGTGGAGCGGGTGTCGCAGGGCTCCGAACTGGTGGACGAGGCCGGCCGCACGATGCAGGAAGTGGTCGGCGCGATCCAGCGCGTGACCGAAATGGTGGCGCAGATCCGCGGTGCCAGCGCCGAGCAGAGCGCCGGCGTCGGGCAGATCAGCCAGGCCATCAGCCAGATCGACCAGACCACGCAGCAGAACGCCGCGCTGGTGGAAGAAAGCGCCGCCGCCGCGCAGAGCCTGGAGCAGCAGACGCGCCGGCTGGTGGACGCGGTCGCCATCTTCAAGCTCGATGCCCAGGCCATGCTGTCCGCCTCCGGCCAGCCGACCCTGCGCAGCCCCGCCAAGGCCGCCCTGCCCCCGGCCTTCCAGCCTCGCCGCCCCGCCCTGGCCTGAGCGAACGGACGCCGCCGCCCGCCAGGGCGGCCGCGAGGAACGACGAACGCAGAGAACCGCCAGCCGGTTGTGCAACACTTGCGCGCTGCGCCGCAGGCCCCCGGAGCTTGCGGCCTTTTTCTGCCTTCTCACTCCTCCCGTTGCCAAGGAACACCATGAGCGTTTACGACAAGCTGAAAGAACTCGACATCACCCTGCCCCCCGTCTCGGTCCCCGCTGCGGCCTACGTGCCCTACGTGCAGACCGGCAACCTGGTGTTCCTGAGCGGGCACATCGCGCGCAAGGACGGCAAGCCCTGGGCCGCGCAGTTCGGCCGCAGCATCACCACCGAAGAAGGCAAGGCGGCCGCGCGGGCCGTGGCCATCGACCTGCTGGGCACGCTGCATGCGGCCACCGGCGGCGACCTGAACCGGGTCAAGCGCATCGTCAAGGTGATGAGCCTGGTCAATTCGACGGGCGAGTTCACCGAACAGCATCTGGTGACCAACGGCGCGAGCGAACTGTTCGGCCAGGTGTTCGGCGACAAGGGCGTGCACGCCCGCAGCGCCTTCGGCGTGGCGCAGATCCCCATGGGCGCCTGCGTGGAAATCGAATTGATGGCCGAACTGGGCTGATCGCGCGCCCTCGTTCGCGCAAGGGGTGGCTGGCGCAGGCCTGGGCCTGGGACACCCACCCCGTCGAGACCGGGACCCGCTCGCGCTGCGGGTCACCCCTGCTTTCGACGGCCCCCCTCGCGGTGGCCACACTGCCGGCAGCCCCCTGATGCATCGGGGGCTTCACAGCCGGTGCGTGTCAATGATTCCCTAGAACGACGTCCAGTCATCGTCCCCACCGCCAGCCGTCGCGCGCGCGGCGGCTGCAGGCTTCGGGGCAGGCGCGCTGCCCTTCGATGGGGGCGGGCTGGCATGCGCGGGGCGGCCTCCTGCGGCCGCTGCGCTGACCGGTGCGCCTGCCGCCTGGAGCGCAGGCGCGGGCGTTGGCCTGGGCCCCGGGGTCTGCACCTTGGCCGCCGCCTTCGCCGGTGCGGCAAAGGCACGCGGTGGCGTGCTCGGTGCCGGACGCGGTGCCAGGCGCGCTGTCGGCGCGGCCACCGGGGCCTGCGCCGCCGCGGCGCCCGGCGCAAAACCCGCCCCGTGATCCACCCGGAACACCGACACGGTGCGGGTCAACTGATCCGCCTGCTCGCGCAGGCTCTGGGCGGCCGCGGCGCTTTCTTCCACCAGCGCCGCGTTCTGCTGGGTCATCTGGTCCAGGTGGCCCACGGCCTGGTTCACCTGCGAGATGCCGGCGCTTTGCTGCGACGTCGCGGCCGTGACCTCGCCGATCATGTCGGCCACGCGCTGCACGGACTGCACGATGTCCGCCATGGTGGCGCCCGCGTCCTGCACCAGGCGCGAGCCCGCATGCACCCGCTCCACGGAGGCGCCGATCAGGCCCTTGATCTCGCGCGCCGCCTCGGCGCTGCGCCCGGCCAGCAGGCGCACCTCGCCGGCCACCACGGCGAAGCCCCGGCCCTGCTCGCCCGCACGCGCCGCCTCCACCGCGGCGTTGAGCGCCAGGATGTTGGTCTGGAAGGCGATGCCGTCGATCACGCCGATGATGTCCTCGATCTTGCGGCTGCTTTGCTGGATCTCCTCCATCGTGGCCACCACATCGCCGCCGCGCCGCGCCACGCCCGAGGCGCCCTCGGCCAGGCCGCTGGCCTCGCGGGCGCTGCCGGCGCTTTGCTGCAGGGTGCTGGAGAACTGCTCCATGGTCGCGGCGGTCTGCTGCAGGTTGCTGGAGGTCTGCTCGGTGCGCGCGGACAGGTCCTGGTTGCCCGCAGCGATCTCCGCGCTGGCGATGGCGATGCTGTCGGTGCTGCGGCGCACCTGCTGCACCATGCGGCCCAGCGAGTCGCCCATGGTCTGCAGCGAACGCAGCAGATCGCCCAGCTCGTCACCGCGCACCGAGGTCTGGGTGGCACTCAGGTCGCCGCCCGCGATGCGCGCGGCCAGCGCGTTGGCCTCGGCCAGCGGCTGCTGGATGCTGCGGATCAGCACATACGCACCCGCCACCATGCACGCCACCAGCAGCGCCACGGCCAGGGCACCCACGCGCACGGTCACCAGCCGCTCGGCCGCCACGGCCTGCTGCCCGGCCTGGGCGTTGCGCTGCTGCAGCTGCACGAAGTCGCGCAGGGTCTGCAGGTAGGCGGCCACCGCCGGGCTGTAGCTTTGCTTGACCAGCGCCGTCGCTTCGGCCTGCTGGCCATCGGCCTTCAATTGCCGCGCCCGCGCACGCAGCTCGGTCATCGTCTTGCGGGCGGTGGCGATGGCGGCCATCTGCGCCTTGTCGGCCTCCGAGAGCGGCAAGGCCTCCAGCGATTTCTGCACCTCGGTGATCTGCGCGGAGGTGGCGGCGATCAGGTCCTTGAACTCCGCCTCCATGGCCGGGTCGCTGCTCACGATGATGGCCTGCGTGCGCGCGGCGTTGGTCTCGGTGAGCCCGGCCCAGCGCAGGGCCGCCTCGACCCGCATGGCCATGTCGGCCGTGACCTGCGCGGAGCGCGCCTGCGTCGCGGCCGAGCGATAGGCCGAGGTACCGACCACGGCGGCCAGTGCGATCACGATCGCGACGACGGCCCCCCACAGCTTGTGGGAAATGCGCAGATTTTTCATGGCCGATCTCCGTTCGCTCCAGCAACCACCAAAGAGAGCTCCATGGTGCCAACGGTTGAGCCGCCTTGTGCAGCGCGAAAACCCTTGTGCGCTGCACAAGGCGGCAGGCGGGCGCCAGGGGCCCGCCGCAACAGGTTATTCGACCCGGAACACCGCCGACGGCTTGAAGCCCAGATCGGCGGCCTTGCCCTTGCGCCCGCGCGGCGAGCGGGCGTTGTTCAGCGAACGGATCTCCAGCGTCTCCTCGCGCTCCTTGCCGCCGCGCCCCAGGCCTTCCAGGCGGATGCTGCGCGTGTACGCCACTGCGCCCGCCAGCGTGTCCTTCGGCTCCAGGTCGATCAGCATCAGGCCCCGGCCGCCGTTGGCCATGGTCTTGAGTTCGCCGATCTCGAAGGTCAGGATGCGTCCGCCCGCCGATGCGCAGGCCACGTGCGTGGCCGGCGCCAGCAGTTGCGCGCCACTGGTGCCCCAGGCGTGGGACGGGCGGCACACGGTCTCGCCCTCGCCCAGCGAGAGGAACGCCTTGCCGCCCCGCTGGCGCGCCGTCATGTTCTCGACCGAGGCGAGGAAGCCGTAGCCGCCCGACCCCGCCAGCAGCAGCGTGGCGACCGCCGGCCCGGCGAAGTAATGCAGCAGTTGCGTGCCCGACTCCAGCTCGATGAGCGTGGTGACCGGCTGGCCGTCGCCGCGCGCGCCGGGCAGCAGCGACACCGCCACCGAATACACCCGGCCGTTGCTGCCGAAGGCCAGCAGCGTATCGACCGTGCGGCATTCGAAGGTGGCGTACAGGCCGTCGCCCGCCTTGAAGGCGAAGCTGCCCGGCTCGTGCCCATGGCCGCTGCGCGCGCGCACCCAGCCCTTTTGCGAGACGACCACGGTCACGGGCTCGTCCACCACGCGCACCTCCGCGATGGCCTTCTTCTCGGCCTGGATGAGAGTGCGGCGCGCATCGGCGAAGGTCTTGGCGTCGGCCTCGATCTCCCGGATCATCAGGCGCCGCAGCGAACCGGGGTTGCCCAGGATGTCCTCCAGCTTGCCCTGCTCGGCGCGCAGCTCCTTCAGCTCCTGCTCGATCTTGATGGCTTCCAGCCGCGCCAGCTGGCGCAGGCGGATTTCCAGGATGTCCTCGGCCTGTCGGTCCGACAGCGCGAAGCGCGCGATCAGCGCCGCCTTGGGCTCGTCGCTCGCGCGGATGATGGCGATCACCTCGTCGATGTTGAGCAGCACGATCTGCCGCCCCTCGAGGATGTGGATGCGGTCCAGCACCTTGCCCAGGCGGTGCTGCGAGCGCCGCACGATGGTGCCCTGGCGGAAGGCGATCCATTCCTCCAGCATCTTGCGCAGCGACTTCTGCACCGGCTTGCCGTCCAGCCCCACCATGGTCAGGTTGATGGGCGAGGAGGTTTCCAGGCTGGTGTGCGCCAGCAAGGTGGTGATCAGCTCCTGCTGCGGCACCTTGCCGGTCTTGGGCTCGAACACCAGGCGCACCGGCGCGTCCTTGCTGGACTCGTCGCGCACGGCATCGAGCACGGCCAGCACGCTCCCCTTGAGCTGCACCTGGTCCTGCGACAGGGCCTTCTTGCCGGCCTTGACCTTGGGGTTGGTGATCTCCTCGATCTCCTCCAGCACCTTCTGCGTGCTGACGCCGGGCGGCAGCTCGGTCACGATGAGCTGCCACTGGCCGCGCGCGAGGTCTTCGATCTTCCAGCGCGCGCGCACCTTGAGGCTGCCGCGCCCCGTGCGGTAGGCGTCGGCGATGTCGCCCGCCGTGCTGATGATCTGGCCGCCGCCGGGGTAGTCCGGCCCGGGCACGATGGCCATCAGCTCCGCCTCGGACAGCTGCGGCGCCTTGATGAGCGCCACGCAGGCATCGGCGATCTCGCGCAGGTTGTGGCTGGGGATTTCGGTCGCCAGGCCCACCGCGATGCCGCTGGCGCCGTTGAGCAGCGCGAACGGCAGACGCGCGGGCAGCTGGCGCGGCTCCTGCGTGCTGCCGTCGTAGTTGGGCATGAAATCGACCGTGCCCTCGTCGATCTCGTCGAGCAGCAGGCTGGTGATGCGCGACAGCCGCGCCTCGGTGTAGCGCATGGCCGCGGCGCCATCGCCGTCGCGGCTACCGAAGTTGCCCTGCCCATCGATCAGCGGGTAGCGCTGGTTGAAGTCCTGCGCCAGGCGCACCAGCGCGTCGTAGGCCGACTGGTCGCCGTGGGGGTGGAAACGGCCCAGCACGTCGCCCACCACGCGGGCGCTCTTGACCGGCTTGGCCGCCACGTTGCGGGTCGGGCCCGAATACCCCAGGCCCATGCGGTCCATGGAATAGAGGATGCGGCGCTGCACGGGCTTGAGGCCGTCGCACACGTCGGGCAGCGCGCGGCCCTTGACCACGGACAGGGCGTATTCCAGGTAGGCGCGCTGGGCATAGCCGGCCAGGCCCAGGCTGTCGTCCGATTCGGGCGGGGAAAGATCGAGAGGGGTTTGGTCGCTCATTCGGGAAATCGAAGGTCAAGGGGCGCGCGGGGCGCCGACGGTGCGGGCCGGCAGGCCGGCCGCAGCGCTTTGGGATGGGGTGTCGTCGGATCCGGCGCCCAGCTCCATGCGCACCCGGCCCGGCGCGGCCCGGTGGGCCAGCAGCGGTGCCGGGGGCTTGAGCTGGGCATACAGGCCCAGCACGCTTTTCACGTAGTTCTGCGTTTCGCGGTAGGCCGGAATGCGGTTGCCGGCGCGCTGCACCGCGCCCTCGCCCGCGTTGTAGGCGGCCAGCGCCAGGTCGGTGCGGCCATCGAAGAGGTCCAGCAGGTGCCGCAGGTAGCGCGTGCCGGCCGACACGTTGATCGCCGGCTCGGTGAGCTTTTGCTCCACCGAGCGGCGCGCCTCGCCCGCCACGCCGAAGCGGGACGCCGTGGCCGGCATGAGCTGCATCAGCCCCACCGCGCCCTTGGGCGATATGGCGCGCGCATCGAAGCCCGATTCGGTGGCGATCAAGGCCTGCAGCAGTTCATAGTCCACGCCGTTCTGGCTGGCCGATGCGCGCAGGTGGTGCTTGACGCGCTTGTAGTCGGGGGAGATGTCGAAGAACGCCAGCAGCCGGGCGCCGGACGGCGTGGCCGCGGTGGCACCCGCGGATGCCGCGGCCGGGCCGTCGCGGGTGGAGTCGAAATCGTTGCCGCGAAAGAACAGCCCGTAGCGCCCGTCCACCTGCTCGGCCGCGAAGTGGGTCACGCCGCGCTCGTCCACATAGGCCCACAGGTCGGCGCGCGCCGTTTGCTGCAAAAACAATAGCAGCATGCCGGCGAAAACCATGCGCCAGAGGCCAGAAAGGCCATAAAGGCCCGAACGTCCGAACCGGTCGCGCCAGGCCATGGCTCAGATGTCCACTTCCACGGCGTCGCCGTGCAGTTCCATCAGTTCGCGGCGCGCGGCGGCCTCGCCCTTGCCCATCAGCTTGGTGATGAGGCCTTCGGTGGCGGCGAAGTCCATGTCGCCCAGCTGCACGGGTAGCAGGCGGCGCGTGTCGGGGTTGAGCGTGGTTTCCCACAGCTGCTCGGCGTTCATCTCGCCCAGGCCCTTGAAGCGGCTGATCTGGCACTTCTCGCGCGCCACGCCGTCCTTGGCGCATTTGTCGAGGATGGCCACCAGCTCGCCCTCGTCCAGCGCATACATCTTGGAGGCCGGCTTCTTGCCGCGCGCCGGCACGTCCACGCGAAAGAGCGGCGGGCGCGCCACGTAGATGTGGCCGGTCTCGATGAGCTTCGGAAAATGGCGAAAGAACAGGGTGAGCAGCAGCACCTGGATGTGCGAACCGTCCACATCGGCATCGGACAGGATGCAGACCTTGCCGTAGCGCAGGCCCGAGAGGTCGGGCGAATCGTTGGGGCCATGCGGGTCCACGCCGATGGCCACGGAAATGTCGTGGATCTCGGTGTTGCCGAAGAGCCGGTCGCGGTCCACCTCCCAGGTGTTGAGCACCTTGCCGCGCAGCGGCAGGATGGCCTGGCTTTCCTTGTCGCGGCCCATCTTGGCGCTGCCGCCGGCCGAGTCGCCCTCGACCAGGAAGACCTCGTTGTGTGCGAGGTCACGGCTCTCGCAGTCGGTCAGCTTGCCGGGCAGCACGGCCACGCCGGAGCCCTTGCGCTTTTCGACCTTCTGGCCGGCCTTCTGGCGCGTCTGCGCGGCCTTGATGGCCAGCTCGGCCAGCTTCTTGCCATAGTCGACGTGCTGGTTCAGCCACAGCTCGAGCGCCGGGCGCACGAAGCCGCTCACCAGCCGCACCGCGTCGCGGGAATTCAGCCGCTCCTTGATCTGGCCCTGGAACTGCGGGTCCAGCACCTTGGCCGACAGCACGTAGCTGGCGCGGGCAAAGACGTCCTCGGGCAGCAGCTTGACGCCCTTGGGCAGCAGCGAATGCAGCTCGATGAAGCTTTTGACGGCATTGAACAGGCCGTCGCGCAGGCCGCTTTCGTGCGTGCCGCCGGCGCTGGTGGGGATCAGGTTGACGTAGCTCTCGCGCACCGGATGGCCGTCTTCGGTGAAGGCCACGCACCAGGCGGCGCCCTCGCCTTCGGCGAAGCTCTCGTGGTGCCGGTCGGCAAAGCCCTCGCCTTCGAACAGCGGGATCACCGGGTCGGCGTTCAGCGTCTGGCCGAGGTAGTCGCGCAGGCCGCCCTTGTACTGCCAGGTCTGCGTCTCGCGCGTCTTCTCGTTCACGAGGGAGACCGACACGCCGGGCATCAGCACCGCCTTGCTGCGCAGCAGGTGCGTGAGCTCGCCCATCGGCAGCGCGGTCGCCTCGAAGTATTTGCCGTCGGGCCACACGCGCACCGTGGTGCCCTGCTTGCGCTCGCCGGCGGCCAGCGGGCGGGCCACCAGCGGCTCGGTCACGTCACCGCCTTCGAACACCAGGCGGGCCACCTTGCCCTCACGGTGGGTGCTGGCCTCCAGACGCAGGGCCAGCGCATTGGTCACCGAGACGCCCACGCCGTGCAGGCCGCCCGAGAAGCTGTAGGCGCCGCCCGACCCCTTGTCGAACTTGCCGCCCGCGTGCAGACGGGTGAAGACCAGCTCGATCACCGGCGCCTTCTCTTCGGGGTGCAGGCCGAACGGAATGCCGCGGCCGTCGTCTTCCACGCTGACCGAGCCGTCGGCGTGCAGCGTGACCTTGATCTTCTTGCCATGGCCGGCGAGCGCCTCGTCGGCCGCGTTGTCCAGCACTTCCTGGATGATGTGCAGCGGGTTGTCGGTGCGGGTGTACATGCCCGGACGCTGCTTGACGGGTTCCAGTCCCTTGAGGACGCGGATCGAGCCTTCGGAGTATTCGCTTGGCGGGGTGGAGGAGGGTTTGGCTGCCATGGGGGCGGATTGTAGTGCCGCAGGTCCGGATGGGCTGGATATAAACCCAGCCTTCTTTTCACCCGCCGCCGATGCCCGCGGTGGAATGGGTCGCGAAGGCGTGCACGCGAATGCGCCGCTTTGGCTACATTTGCCGGATGCCTCAAGACCCCCAGAAATTGTCCATGGCCCAGGTATTGGTGTGTGGCGCCGCCATCGTCACGCTGTCCATGGGCATCCGCCACGGCTTCGGGCTGTGGCTGCAGCCCATCACCCAGGACATGGGCTGGACCCGCCAGTCGTTCGCGCTGGCCATCGCGGTGCAGAACCTCGCCTGGGGCTGCTTCGGTATCTTCGCGGGCATGGCGGCCGACCGGTTCGGCGCCTTCCGCGTGCTGATCGGCGGGGCCGTGCTGTACGGCCTGGGCCTGGTCGGCATGGCCCTGTCGCCCACGCCGGCGCTCTTCGCCCTGACCGCGGGCGTGCTGATCGGCGCGGCGCAGGCGGGCACCACCTATGCGGTCATCTACGGCGTACTGGGCCGGCAGATCGCCCCGGAGAGGCGCTCCTGGGCCATGGGCGTGGCGGCGGCGGCCGGCTCGTTCGGGCAGTTCCTGATGGTGCCGGTGGAAGGCCAACTCATCGTGCGCCTGGGCTGGCAGGAGGCGCTGCTGGTGCTCTCGGCCATGGTGCTGTTGATCGTGCCGCTGGCCTTCGGCCTGCGCGAGCCGGGCTTTCGAAGCCGCACCGCCACCGCGCGCTCGCAGACGGTGGGCCAGGCGATGGGCGAGGCGCTGCGCTACCCCAGCTTCCTGATGCTGACGGCGGGCTACTTCGTCTGCGGCTTCCAGGTGGTGTTCATCGGCGTGCACATGCCCAGCTACCTCAAGGACCACGGCATGTCGCCGCAGGTGGCCAGCTACGCGCTGGCGCTGATCGGGCTGTTCAACGTGTTCGGCACCTACATCGCCGGCACGCTGGGCCAGCGCAATCCCAAGCGCTACATCCTCGCCTTCATCTACTTCGCCCGGGCCGTGGCGATCAGCGTGTTCCTGCTGGTGCCGCTGTCGCCCCTGTCGGTGTACGTGTTCTCGGCGGTGATGGGCGTGCTGTGGCTGTCCACCATCCCGCCCACCAACGCCACGGTGGCGCAGATCTTCGGCGTGCAGCACCTGTCCATGCTGGGCGGGTTCGTGTTCTTCAGCCACCAGATCGGCAGCTTCCTGGGCGTCTGGCTGGGGGGCTATCTGTACGACACCACCGGCAGCTACGACCTGGTCTGGTACCTGGCCATCGGCCTGGGCGTGCTGGCCGGGCTGGTGAACCTGCCGGTCAAGGAAAACCCGATCCACCGGGCGCCGCAACCGGCCTCGGCCTGAAAGGCGCCGACCATGCCATCGACCTCGCACCCGTCGCATCGCCCGCTGCCGGGCCCTGCCCGCGCCCACCGGGCGTGGGCCTGGGGCGCTGCCGGCGCGGTGCTGCTGGCCGCCGTGTTCCTCCTGTATGCGGAGCCGGACTTCGTGGTGATGATGGCCGACCAGCTGTGGGCCTGCTTCTGAAAATGGCGCCCAACCGCCCTCATGCCGTGGACTTCATTGCCATGGCAGCTATTATTTTTATAGCAAATGCCGGCACCGCAGGGTCTTGAGCCGCCTTCGGAGTGGATCCAGCGCTGGGCCCACCTCGTGCCGCCCGGCGCCAGCGTGCTGGACGTGGCCTGCGGCAGCGGCCGGCACCTGCGCTGGCTCCAGGGGCGCGGGCATCCCGTGACCGGCGTGGACCGCGACCCCGACGCGCTGGCCACTTTGCGGGGGCTGGGCGAAATCCTCTGCGCGGACATCGAAGCCGGGCCCTGGCCGTTGGCGGACCGCACCTTCGGCGCCGTGGTCGTCACCCGGTACCTGTGGCGGCCGCTCCTGCCCACGTTGGTGGCCAGCGTCGCGCCCGGCGGCGTGCTGCTGTACGAAACCTTCGCCGCGGGCAACGAAACCGTCAGCCGCCCGGCCCGGCCGGACTTTCTCTTGCGGCCCGGGGAACTGCTGCAGGCCTGCGCGGGTCTGTGCACGGTGGCCTATGAAGATGGCTTCCTTGATGCACCGGAGCGATTCGTCCAGCGCATCGCCGCGGTCCGGCTGCAAGAGGGGGCCGCACCGGCACGCCACCGGCTCGCACCGCCGCTCTAGTTAGAATGCTCCTTTACCCGTTTTCCACCGCGGACATGACCCCTCCCAGCTCTCTCACCGGCAGCATCGTCGCCCTCGTCACCCCCATGCACGAGGACGGCAGCGTGGACTACCCCACCCTGCGCCAACTGATCGACTGGCACGTCGCCGAAGGCACCGACTGCATCGGCGTGGTGGGCACCACCGGCGAGTCGCCCACGGTGAATGTCGAAGAACACTGCGAAATCATCCGCGTGGCCGTCGAGCAGGCCGCCAAGCGCGTGCCCATCATGGCCGGCTGCGGCGCCAACTCCACGGCCGAGGCCATCGAGCTGGCCCGCTTCGCCAAGAAGGTCGGTGCCGACTCGCAACTGCAGGTCGTGCCCTACTACAACAAGCCCACGCAAGAGGGCCAGTACCAGCACTTCAAGGCCATCGCCGAAGCGGTGGGCGACCTGCCCATCGTGCTGTACAACGTGCCCGGCCGCTCCGTGGCCGATATGCTGCACGACACCGTGCTGCGCCTGGCACAGGTGCCCGGCATCATCGGCATCAAGGAAGCCACCGGCAACATCGAACGCGCGCAGTGGCTGATCCGCGACGTGCCCAAGGGCTTCGCCGTGTACTCCGGCGACGATCCGACGGCCGTGGCGCTCATACTGTGCGGCGGCCAGGGCAACATCAGCGTGACCGCCAACGTGGCGCCGCGCCTCATGCACGAACTGTGCGTGGCCGCGCTGGCCGGCGATGTGCGCCGCGCCATGGAAATCCAGTTCCAGCTCATGCCCACCCACAAGCAGCTGTTCGTCGAAGCCAACCCGATTCCGGTGAAGTGGGCGATGCACCGCCTGGGCCGGTGCGGCGGCGCGATGCGCCTGCCCATGACCCCGCTGAGCCAAGGCAACGAAGCCGTGGTGGAAGCTGCCCTTCGCGCCAGCGGCCTGCTGTAATTCAGGCCCGCCGCCTTGCCTGCCCCGCTCTCCCCAGACACCAAAGAGGATTTCCGCGTGAACGCTATCAACCGCCTGGGCCTGCTGGGCCTTGCCATGGCCCTGTCCGCCTGCTCCGTCCTGGAGAACGACAAGATCGACTACAAGAGCGCCACCAAGGGCGCGACGCTCGAGGTGCCGCCGGACCTGAACCAGATCTCGCGCGACTCGCGCTACGCCGTGCCGGGTGGCGTGGTGTCGGCGGCCGCCTTCGAGGCCGGCCAGTCGCAAAAGCCCGTGGGCGCCGTGAACGCGGCCACGCACACCATCGGCGACGTGCGCATCGAACGCGACGGCAACCAGCGCTGGCTGGTCGTGAGCCGCCCCGCCGACGTCCTGTGGGACCCGGTGCGCGACTTCTGGACCGAGAACGGCTTCGTGCTGGTGCAGGACCAGGCCAACCTCGGCATCATGGAAACCGATTGGGCCGAAAACCGCGCCAAGCTGCCGCAGGACATCATCCGCTCCACCATCGGCAAGGTGTTCGACTCGGTCTACTCCACCGGCGAGCGCGACAAGTTCCGCACCCGCCTGGAGCGCGGCCCCAACGGCAGCACCGAGATCTTCATCAGCCACCGCGGCATGGTCGAGGTCTACACCTCCGCCCAGAAGGAAAGCACCGTCTGGCAGCCCCGCCCGGTCGATCCGGAGCTGGAAACCGAATTCCTGCGCCGCCTGATGGTCAAGCTGGGCGTGAGCCAGGAGCAGTCCCGCGCCATCGCGGCCGCGCCCGCACAGCAGGTGCCCACGGCCCGCATGGCACGCCAGGGCAATGTGCCCGTGGTGGAACTGGACGAGAACTTCGACCGTGCATGGCGCCGCGTGGGCCTGGCGCTCGACCGCACCGGCTTCACGGTGGAAGACCGCGACCGTGCCCAGGGCATCTATTTCGTGCGCTACGTCGAGCCCACCGAGAAGAAGGACCCCGGCTTCTTCGGCAAGCTGCTGGGCCGCTCGTCGGATGCCGCGGCACCGGTCAAGTACCGCGTCGTGGTGCGCAGCGTCGAGAACAAGAGCACGGTGTCTGTCCTGAACGCTGCCGGTGCGCCCGAGACTTCGGCCAACGCCGAGCGCATCGTGCGCGTGCTGACGGACGACCTGAAGTAATCCGGGCCCGGGACTGCGTGCTGCGTTTCAAGAACCTGGGCAGCGGCAGTTCTGGCAACGCCACGGTGGTAGAGGGGCGCTGCGGCACGCAGGTGCGGCGGCTGCTCATCGACTGCGGGCTGGGGCCACGGCAACTGGCATCGCGTCTCGCCGCCGCCGGGCTGTTGATCGATGACCTCGACGCCCTGTTCATCACCCACGAGCATTCAGACCACGTGGGCTGCATGGAGAAGCTGGTGCTCAGGCACCGCATTCCGGTCTGGATGAGCCACGGCACCTACACGGCCATCGGCGCGCCGGGCCTGGATGGGCTGCTGAACATCGCACAGGACGGCGTGCCCATCGATCTGGGCGCGTTCGAGGCCCTGCCCTTCACCGTGCCCCACGACGCCCGCGAGCCGCTGCAGCTGCGCTGCAGCGACGGCGCGACGCACATCGGCCTGCTGACCGACCTGGGCCATGCCACCGACCATGTGCTGGCCCACCTCCAGGGCTGCCATGCGTTGCTGCTGGAATCCAACCACGACCCCGATCTGCTCGCCGTCTCCAGCTACCCGGCGTTCCTGAAGCGCCGCATCAGCGGCCTCTACGGCCACCTGGCCAACACCGTGGCCGCCGACATCCTTCGGGCCATGCAGCACACGGGGCTGAGCCGCGTGGTGGCGGCCCACCTCAGCGCGCAGAACAACCGCCCCGAACTGGCCCAGGCCGCGCTGGCCTCGGCCTTGGGGTGGGACACCTCGCGCGTGGACGTGGCCAGCCCGGTCACCGGCTCCGACTGGATCGCCTGCGGCTGATCTTTCGGCAGGCCGCGTCCCTGGTAGCGCCTTGAGGTCCGCAAGGCATCTCGCATCTCGTACCCCTGCGAAACCACACCAACGACTCGCCCAATAAAAAAGCCCCGACCTGGTGGTACGGGGCTTTTTGCCAGACTCCGGCACGGTGTGCCGAAGCCGGTTGGAGCGATCGCTTACTTGGCGGTGGAAGCGCCGGCAGCGGCTGCTGCAGCAGCATCGGCAGCGGCCTTGGCAGCGTCGCCTGCTGGAGCGGAAGCCGCGTCGGATGCGGGAGCGGTCATGGCAGGGGCTGCGTCGGAAGCAGCAGGCGTCACCACGGGAGCGGGAGCCGGTGCTGGTGCGGGTGCTTCCACAGGAGCGGGAGCCGGTGCGGGCGCAGCGGCTTCTTCCTTCTTGCCGCAAGCGGCGAGAGCGACGGAGGCGACCAGAGCAGCCAGAACGAGAGAGTTCTTCATTTCAGTTTTTCCTATTGGACAGACGGATATTGGAATTGCCGCCATTGGCGCCCTCTTGCAGCGTGCTCTTTGGCGGTGCTTGGCGCTCAGGGGCGCCTTTTTTTACTTCAACCGCAAATTATAGGGAGATTCCGTCAATACAGACTAACACCGACGGGACGTTTTGTTTCTCTTCGGTAAATCGCAAAATGGGGAGCGCATTATTCACAGCCCCAGGGTGGTCGCCGGAAACCCCGGCGAACTCTTGCGCAGCAGCCATTCGTTGAGGGCCTCGCGCGCCAGCAGGCGGCGCTCGGGCTCGCGGCCGGCCACGCCGGCACAGCGCTCGGGGTCCAGCCGTTGCAGCACCCAGGCATCGGACCAGAGCACGCTGGGCAGTTCCAGGCGGTCCGCCGTGGGTGCGCGGCGGCATTCGATCACATGGTCCCACACGCCGCGCCAATGCACAAAGCGCGCGTGGCGCCGCACCATTTCGTCGTACGTTCCGGCCAGCACCGTGAGGCGGCGCCCGCGGCGCGCCCAGGACTGCAGCGAATCGATCACCTCGCGCTCGCCAAGCGGCCAGTCGTGAAAGTCGAAGTCGCTCAGCACGATCTCGTTCCAGCCCTCCCGGGCCGCGCAGGCCAGCCCGTCGCGCACCCACTGGCGAAAGTCTTCCCGGCCGTTGAAACGCCCGGCGGGCAGTGCAGCGGCCGCTTCGGGATGGCGGGGGGATGCATCGGACATCGGTGGCTCCTCGGGGTGACTGCGCCTTTGCGCGTTCAACGTTCCATCAATCGGGCGGCGACCAGGCGTGTGCCCAACCCGTTTCGCACCAGGACGACAGCAGCTCCAGCGCATCGTCGCTGGCGCGTGCGAGATCGCGGGGGCGCAGCACGCGCTCATCGGCCAGCCGGCGCATGAGGGTGGCGTCGCGGCCTGCCGCCAGGTAGCTGTCGCCATTGATGAACACATGGCGCGCGTCATAGACCATGCGGGTGCGGCGGTCCAGTTGAACGCCTTCCAGCAGGCCGCCCACCGCCCCGGGCTCGAACCACACGTTGGGCTTGGGCTCGGTCAGGCTCTCGCCCAGGGCGCGCTCCAGGGCCAGCGGCTCGGACAGGGCGCGCTCCAGCGCCTGGCGGGCAAAGGCCTGCAGCGCCGGGGGAATCTCGCCCGGCTGCGCCACCGCGGCCTGTGACGGATCACGGTACAGCTGGGGCGGCGCATCGTCATCGGCGGCATCGTCGGCCAGGCGCGACAGCAGCTCCTGCGCGATCCCGTTGCGTGCGGGGGAGCGGAACCCGATGGAGTAGGTCATGCATTCGCCTTCGGCGATGCCATCGTGCGCATAGCGCGGCGGCAGGTACAGCATGTCCCCGGGCTCGAGCACGAACTCCTGCTCGGGCTCAAACTGCGCCAGCACCTTGAGCGGAATGCCCTCGCGCAGCGTGAGGTCCTTCTGCCGGCCGATGCGCCAGCGCCGACGCCCCTGGGCCTGGAGCAGGAAGACGTCGTAGCTGTCGAAATGCGGTCCGACGCCGCCGCCATCGGAGGCATAGCTGATCATCAGGTCGTCGAGCCGCGCGCGCGGCACGAAGCAAAACTGCTCCATCAGCGCATGCACCGCGTCGTCATGCAGATCGACGCCCTGCACCAGCAGCGTCCACTCGCGCGTGGTGAGCGGGGGCAGCGAACGGCGCGCGAAAGGGCCGTGGCGCAGCTTCCACGCGCCGGCCTTGTGCTGCACGAGGCGCGATTCGACGCCCTCTTGCGCGGCGAGCGCGAACAATTCGGCGCGTTGCACCGGCGGGTCGAACGCGGCGATGGCCTGGCGAACCAGCAAGGGCTTTTTCTGCCAGTGGCGGCGCATGAACTGCGCCGGCGTGAGCCCGCCCAGCAGCGCCAGAGGTTGTTGAACATCCATGGGGAATTGATGCCGCGTGCGCGGACGAGGGTCGAACTGCGACAATTCTCCTATGGAAATCAACCAACAATGTGTGGTCGCTTTGACCTGGATCCTGAAAGACACCCTGGGCGAGGAGCTGGACGTGCTCGATGAGCCGGTGGAGTTTCTCGTCGGCGGCGACGATCTGCTCGCGCGCATCGAAGAGGCCCTGCAAGGCCATGCCGCGGGCACGTCGCTGTCGCTGCACCTGGAGCCCGAGGAAGCCTTCGGCGACTACCAGGACCAGCTGCTGTTCCTCGAACCGCGCAACCTCTTTCCCGCCGATCTGGAAGAAGGCATGACGGTCGAAGGCAGCGCGCTGCCGCAGGGCACCAACCCAGCGGCCCCGCGCGACGTGCTGTACACCGTGGCCCAGATCTACCCGGAGCATATCGTGCTCGACGGCAACCACCCGCTGGCAGGCATCGCGCTGCGCCTGCACCTCACCGTGCAAAGCGTGCGCGAGGCCACCGAGGAAGAGATCGGCCGCGGCTCGGCCGGCACCGGCTTCTTCCGCATCCAGCCGCCCGCGGCGGACGCACCCACCCTTCACTGACCGATTCATCGACCCATGCAAAACGGGCCCCGAGGGGCCCGTTTTGCATGGGGTGCCTGCCACGCATGCGCGGCAGGCGACGAGACCATGGGAGGTCAGATGCGCGAGATCTGGCCGCCATACAGGCGCACGCGGTCGCCGGTGCGCAGGTCGCCTGGGGTGGTCACGTCATAGACGCGCTGGCCGCCCTGATCCAGCTGGATCGTCAGGCGGTAGCCCTCGGCCTGGCCGTCGTTGTTGTTGCCGGTGCGGCCTTCGATCTGGTTACCCACCACACCGCCGCCCACGGCACCCAGCACGGTGGCTGCGGCACGGCCGCTGCCCTTGCCCACCTGGTTGCCCAGCACGCCGCCGGCCACCGCGCCCAGCACGGCACCCGCGCCGCTGGTGCCGCGGTTGCGCGCGTGCAGGGTTTCGATGTTGGAGACCACGCCGAACTCGGTGCCGTTCTGGTTCTGGTTCTGCGCAGCGGGGTAGGAGGAATAGCCCGGCTGGGGCTGGGCGGGGTAGTTGTTGGAATAGCGCGGTTGCTGAGCGCAGGCCGAAAGCAGGGTCACCAGAGCGACGGAACCTGCCAGGGTGGCGGAGCGGATGAAACGGGACATGAGAGTTCTCCTTCAGAGCGATGCGCAGGCCTTCAAAGCCTTTGACGTGAAGCGGATTGCACCATGCAGCCCACCCCGGAACCCGACGGGCAATCGCGGCCCGGCAGGCAAGACAGATACCGGCAGCTATGTCGGCGCCGGCCTACAAAAGACCAAAAATGGGGGGCCTGCCAGACCTAATCAGGCCTGGCCCGTCGAGCCGTAGCCGCCTTCGCCGCGCTGCGTGGCGGGAAAGTCGCTGACCACGTTGAACTGCGCCTGCACCACCGGCACGATGACCAGTTGGGCCAGCCGCTCCATGGGCTCCAGGGTGAACGCCGTGTCGCTGCGGTTCCAGGCACTGACCATGAGCTGGCCCTGGTAGTCGCTGTCGATCAGACCCACCAGATTGCCCAGCACGATGCCATGCTTGTGCCCCAGGCCCGAGCGCGGAAGGATCAGTGCGGCATACCCGGGATCTTTCAGATAGATGGCGATCCCGGTGGGCACCAGTTGCCAGGCGTTGGGCTGCAGCGTGAGCGGCTCGTCCAGGCAGGCACGCAGGTCGAGGCCGGCGCTGCCCGGCGTGGCGTAGGAAGGCAGCTGCGCTGCCATGCGGGGGTCGAGAATCTTGACGTCGATCTTCACAGGTTCAATTCACTTCTTGGGAAAACGGGAATTCGGGGGCTGGCGCGCCGCTTGGCGCAGCGCCTCCAGCACGGTTTGCAGCGCTGCGGCGCGGTCGGTACCGGGCGATGATGGCGAGCCGCCGGACAGCAGGCGCCCGGCCGCGCCCAGGCCCCACCACAACAGGCCGAGCGATACGACGCCGAACAGCGAACCCCAGGCGAAAGCCAGCCACGCCACCGCCTTCGCCAGCACCAGCAGGAGCAGCACCGCCCGTGCCAGGCGCAACAGCCGGAGCCCTTGGGTGCCCGGCATCGTCAGAGAGGCCGGACGCGTTACCGCATCGCGGACGGGCGCCTTCACGGCTGCGCCTTTCGCAGCCGTACCGACGACATTCGGGCGGGCGCCGTAGTGGCCAGGCTCCTCACCGGGCGCCAACGAATGGGCCGGATGCTGCATCCGGCTGAGCCGCTCCACGTAGCTCGCGAAATCGCCGTCGGCCGGCGTGTCCCATTCGGGGCGCAAGGGATGCTGCACGGGTTGGATCGGTTTCGGACGGGATGTCAGGCGGCGCCCGCAATGCGCCGGGCGATCTCGGCCACCAACTGGCGGGCCAGCTCGCGCTTGGAGGCGCGCGGCAGCTCGCGGTGCCCCTGGGCATCGATCAGCAGCAGCGCGTTGTCGTCCTGCCCGAAGGTGGCCGGGCCGATGTTGCCCACCAGCAGCGGCACGCCCTTGCGCTCACGCTTGGCGCTGGCGTGGCGCAGCAGGTCCTCGCTCTCCGCCGCAAAGCCGACGCAGAACAGTTGCCCCGAACGCGCGCGCTCGGATTTCGCCACCTGGGCCAGGATGTCCGTGTTCTCCACGAACGCCAGCGCAGGCACCTCGCCGGAGCCGTCCTTCTTGATCTTGTGGCGGGCCGCCTGCGCGGGGCGCCAGTCGGCCACGGCAGCGGTTGCTACAAAAACAGTAGCATCCGAGGCATATTCCACTACGGCATCGAGCATGTTTTGTGCCGATTGCACGTCCACGCGGCGCACGCCGCGCGGTGTGGGCAGGTGCACCGGCCCCGCCACCAGCGTGACTTGCGCGCCGGCCTCTCGCGCGGCGCGGGCGATGGAAAAGCCCATCTTGCCGCTGGAGCGGTTGGTGATGCCGCGCACCGGGTCGATGGCCTCGAACGTGGGGCCCGCCGTCACCAGCACGTGCTGGCCGGCCAGTACCTTGGGCGCGAAGAACGCCGTCAGTTCCTCCAGCAGTTCGGCCGGCTCCAGCATGCGGCCGTCACCGGTCTCGCCGCAGGCCTGGTCGCCGTTGCCCACGGCCAGCACCACGGCGCCGTCGCGCGCGACCTGCGCCAGGTTGCGCTGCGTGGCCGGGTGCGCCCACATCTCGCGGTTCATGGCGGGGGCGAGCAGCAGCGGCACGCGGTCGATGGGCCGGGCCAGGCAGGTCAGGCTCAGCAGTTCGTCGGAGCGCCCCTGCGCCAGGCGCGCGATGAAGTCCGCGCTGCACGGCGCGATGACGATCGCGTCGGCCTCGCGGCCCAGGTTGATGTGCGGCATGTTGTTGGGCTCGCGCGCGTCCCACTGCGAGTGGTACACCGTGCGCCCCGTCAGCGCCTGCATCGTGACGGGGGTCATGAACTGCGCGGCCGCCTCGGTCATCACGACCTGCACGGTGGCCCCGGCCTTGATGAGCAGGCGGGCGAATTCGGCCGATTTGTAGCAGGCGATGCCGCCGGAGAGTCCCAGGAGAATGTGTTTGCCGGCGAGCTCGTTCATGGCGCGCAATTTAGCAGACGGAGCCTGCGGGCTTGCAAAGCGCTGGCTGGGGCCTGGATGGCCGCCCTCTATAATCCCGATTTCCCACCACCAAAAAAGACATGACCAAATTTGTCTTCGTCACCGGCGGTGTGGTGTCTTCCCTGGGCAAGGGAATCGCCTCAGCCTCCCTTGCCGCGATCCTCGAATCGCGGGGCCTCAAAGTCACCCTCATCAAGCTCGACCCGTACATCAACGTGGACCCGGGCACCATGTCCCCGTTCCAGCACGGCGAGGTCTTCGTCACCGACGACGGCGCCGAAACCGACCTCGATCTCGGCCACTATGAGCGTTTCATCGAAACGCGCATGAAAAAGACCAACAACTTCACCACGGGCCGCATCTACCAGAGCGTGCTGGAGAAGGAACGGCGCGGCGACTACCTCGGCAAGACCGTGCAGGTCATTCCGCACGTCACCAACGAAATCCAGGAATACATCAAGCGCGGCGCCGGCGTGGGCACGGGCGACGCGGTGGACGTGGCCATCGTCGAGATCGGCGGCACGGTGGGCGACATCGAGTCCCTGCCCTTCCTGGAAGCGGTGCGCCAGCTGAGCCTCAAGCTCGGCCCCAACAACGCCGCCTTCGTGCACCTGACCTACCTGCCGTGGATCGCCGCCGCGGGCGAGCTCAAGACCAAGCCGACCCAGCACACCGTGCAGGAGCTGCGCAAGATCGGCATCCAGCCCGATGCGTTGCTGTGCCGCGCCGACCGCCGCATTCCCGAGGAAGAGCGCGGCAAGATTTCGCTGTTCACCAACGTGCCCGAGTGGGGCGTGATCAGCATGTGGGACGTGGACACCATCTACAAGGTGCCGCGCATGCTGCACGAGCAGGGCCTGGACGGCCTGATCTGCGACAAGCTTCGCCTGAACACGCCGCCCACGACCCTCAAGCGCTGGGACCAGCTCGTCTACGAGACCGAGCATCCACAGGGCGAGGTCACCATCGCCATGGTGGGCAAGTACGTGGACCTGTCCGACAGCTACAAGTCGGTGAACGAGGCGCTGCGCCACGCCGGCATGAAGAACCATGTGCGCGTGAAGATCGAGCACATCGACTCCGAGACCATCGGCGCGGCCGACGCGGCCGAAAAACTCGCCAAGTACGATGCCATCCTGGTGCCCGGCGGCTTCGGCGCGCGGGGCGTGGAAGGCAAGATCAGCACGGCCCGCTATGCCCGCGAGCACCAGGTGCCCTATCTGGGCATCTGCCTGGGCATGCAGGTCGCCACCATCGAATACGCGCGCCACGTGGCCGGCCTCAAGGACGCCAACAGCACCGAGTTCGAGCCTGCCACGCCCCACCCCGTGATCGCCCTGATCACCGAGTGGAAGGACGCCGACGGCACGATCAAGACGCGCAACGAGAACTCCGACCTGGGCGGCACCATGCGCCTGGGCGCGCAGAGCTCGGACGTGGCGTCCGGCACGTTGGCGCACGAGATCTACGGCAACATCGTCACCGAGCGGCACCGCCACCGCTACGAAGCCAACGTCAACTACCTCGACCAGCTGCGCAAGGCGGGCCTGGTGATCTCGGCGCTCACGCAGCGCGAGCAGCTCACCGAGATCGTCGAGCTGCCCAAGAGCGTGCACCCCTGGTACATCGGCGTGCAGTTCCACCCCGAATTCAAATCGACGCCGTGGAACGGCCACCCGCTCTTCAACGCCTTCATCAAGGCGGCCGTGGAGCGCCAAAAGAGCCAGCAGCCAGCCCTCGCGGCGGCCTGAAAGCCTTCTTCCGAAGCAACGACGAGAAAAGAAAGAACCCCTGCCATGAAACTCTGCGGCTTCGACGTCGGCCTGGAACACCGCTTCTTCCTCATCGCGGGCCCCTGCGTGATCGAGTCCGAGCAACTGCAGATGGACGTGGCCGGCCAGCTCAAGGAGACGGCGGCGGCACTGGGCATTCCGTTCATCTTCAAGAGCAGCTTCGACAAGGCCAACCGCTCTTCGGGCACCAGCTTTCGCGGCCCCGGCCGCGAGAAGGGCCTGGAGATCCTGGCCAAGATCCGGCGCGACCTGGACGTGCCCGTGCTGACCGACGTGCACACCGAGGACGACATCACCGAGGCCGCCAAGGTGGTCGATGTGCTGCAGACGCCCGCCTTCCTGTGCCGCCAGACCGACTTCATCCGCGCGGTGGCGCAGTCGGGCAAGCCGGTGAACATCAAGAAGGGCCAGTTCCTCGCGCCGCACGACATGAAGAACGTGATCGACAAGGCCCGCGCCGCCGCGCTGGAAGCCGGCCTGCCCGAGGACAGCTTCATGGCCTGCGAGCGGGGTGCGAGCTTCGGCTACAACAATCTCGTGTCCGACATGCGCGGCCTGGCCATCATGCGCGAGACCGGGGCGCCGGTCGTGTTCGACGCCACCCACTCGGTGCAGTTGCCGGGCGGCCAGGGCACGAGCAGCGGCGGCCAGCGTGAGATGGTCCCGGTGCTGGCCCGCGCCGCCGTTGCCGTGGGCGTGGCGGGCCTCTTCATGGAAACGCACCCCGATCCGGCCAAGGCCCTGTCGGACGGCCCCAACGCCGTGCCGCTCAAGCACATGAAGGCGCTGCTGGAAACGCTGGTGGCGCTGGACACCATCACCAAGCGCAACGGATTCCTCGAAAACAACTTTGGAGCCTGAGCCATGAGCAGTGGTTACGTCATCGCATCCGTCACCGTCACCAACCCGACGCAGTACGAGGAGTACAAGAAGTGGAGCACCCACGCCATGCAGGTGCATGGCGCCGAGGTCTGCATCCGCGGCGGCAAAGTCGAGGTGCTCGAAGGCGACTGGAACCCCGGCCGCACCGTGCTGCTGAAGTTCCCGAGCTTCGAGGCGGCCCGCGCGTTCTACGACACGCCTGAGTACCAGAAGGCCAAGGCGGCCCGCGAAGGCGCGGCCGTCATGCGCATGGTGTGCGTGGAAGGCGTGTGAGCCGAGAACCTTCATTTTGCTGATTGATCAAATCTGCTGCACTCGCAACCAGCCGATGGCTTACTTTCCAGTGGTCGTGCTGTCTTCAGTGGTGATGGGGTTGTTGCTTACTCCAATGATCTATGTCGCCATCGGTGCGCTCAGCGGTTTCGCAATGGGATTTGCGTTGCTCTCCTTGCCAGCGCTGCTTGCCTGCACGCTGATTCTCTCGTACCGATTTCTTGCGCGGCCTGGGGTGCGCGAGTCTTCAAGAGCAAGATTCTCAGCAGTCGAGTCCATTGCCTGGCTTTTGGTGGGCTCTTTCTTGTTCGTCATTTCAGATTTCACCCTGCTGACTCCCTCAGAGCGCGTCGGCCTGTTTTGCACGTTGCTGTTGATCGCATCCTTTTTGGCTGCGCCCTGGATGGCACTGCGCCCCTGCGCGCTGGTGGTCCGCATCGCGCAATGGCCTAAACCACTGGTTTTGGCATGCTCATTGAGCGCAACCGTGCTTTTGATCATGGGTTCCGCAATCTACCTATACAAGCCCGACCCATTTTTGTAGCCCCACACCCTTTGCTGCATGGGTGAGTGCGGAGGATGGTAGCGATCGTCGTTGCCATTGCCAGAGCACTACCTGGGGCCAATCGATAATTCTTTAAAACTGGAGAACCTTGAATGAGTGCCATCGTTGATATCGTAGGTCGCGAAGTGCTGGACAGTCGCGGCAACCCCACCGTCGAATGCGACGTGCTGCTGGAATCGGGCGTGATGGGCCGCGCGGCCGTACCCTCGGGCGCCTCCACCGGCAGCCGCGAGGCCATTGAGCTGCGCGACGGAGACAAGGGCCGCTACCTGGGCAAGGGCGTGCTCAAGGCCGTGGAGCACATCAACACCGAGATTTCCGAGGCCGTGCTGGGCCTGGACGCCTCCGAGCAGGCCTTCCTGGACAAGACCCTGATCGATCTGGACGGCACCGACAACAAGAGCCGCCTGGGCGCCAACGCCATGCTGGCGGTTTCCATGGCCGTGGCCCGCGCCGCTGCTGAAGAGTCCGGCCTGCCCCTGTACCGCTACCTGGGCGGGATGGGCGGCATCCAGTTGCCCGTGCCGATGATGAACGTCATCAACGGCGGCGCGCATGCCAACAACAGCCTGGATCTGCAGGAATTCATGATCGTCCCCGTGGGTGCGCCGAGCTTCCGCGAAGCCGTGCGCTGGGGCGCCGAGGTGTTCCATGCCCTCAAGAAGATCATCAACGACCGCGGCATGAGCACCGCCGTGGGCGACGAGGGCGGCTTCGCCCCCAGCGTCGAGAACCACGAAGCCGCGATCCAGCTCATCCTGCAGGCCATCGATGCCGCCGGCTACACCGCCGGAGAACAGATCGCCCTGGCCCTGGACTGCGCGGCCAGCGAGTTCTACAAGGACGGCCACTACGTGCTGGAAGGCGAAGGCGGCATCCGCCTGACGGCCCAGCAATGGACCGACATGCTCGCCGCGTGGGTGGACAAGTACCCCATCATCTCCATCGAAGACGGCATGGCCGAAGGCGACTGGGACGGCTGGAAGCACCTCACCGAACGCCTGGGCGAGAAGGTGCAGCTGGTGGGCGACGACCTGTTCGTCACCAACACCAAGATCCTGAAGGAAGGCATCGACAAGCGCATCGCCAACTCGATCCTCATCAAGATCAACCAGATCGGCACGCTGACCGAAACCTTCGCCGCTATCGAGATGGCCAAGCGCGCCGGCTACACGGCCGTGATCTCGCACCGTTCGGGCGAGACCGAGGACAGCACCATCGCCGACATCGCCGTGGGCACCAACGCGGGCCAGATCAAGACGGGCTCGCTGTCGCGCTCGGACCGCATCGCCAAGTACAACCAGCTGCTGCGCATCGAGGAAGACCTGGGCGACATCGCCCACTACCCCGGCCGCGCTGCGTTCTACAACCTGCGCTGACCTGAACCCACCGCCGTGGCACGCTCCTCCCTCCTTCTGTGAGGGCCGTGCCACGGGCGGTGACCGATCCCTTTCCTGCCGCCTGATCTGACCGCCATGAGTCCCCGCATCGTTCCGCTGGTGCTGCTCCTCCTCCTCGTGGGGGTGCAGGCGCAGCTGTGGTCCGGCCGCGGCAGCGTCCACCACGTGCAGGAAATGAAGGAAAAGATCGCCGCGCAAAAGCAGGCCAATGCCGAGGCGCGCCAGGCCAACGAACGCCTTACCTCCGAAGTGCACGACCTGCGCGAAGGCCTGGACATGGTCGAGGAGAAGGCGCGCAACGAACTGGGCATGGTCAAGCCCAACGAGATCTACGTGCAGGTGACCCACCGCTGAGCGGACAGGTCTCTGCAGCGTTCATTCCCCCCGCCACCCCCGAGTCCCTTGGCCGCCGATCCGGTCCGCATCGCCCTGCTGGGCGCCCCCGGCACCGGGCTGGAGGCCTTGGCGCGCGCGGTGGCTCGGCACCTGCAGCCGGGGCATGCCATGGTCGATCCCTGCCCGGCGCTGCACGCGGCCGTGTCGCATTGCCTGGAGGCACCGGTGGGCCCCTTGCAAGATGCGGCGCAGCAGGCGCTGGCAGCGCTGGCGGCGACCCATGCGGCAACGTGCCGAGCCACGCTGCTCGGCGGACTGGATGGCGCGACGCCTTCGAAAGCCTCGGGCCAGACACCGCAGCCCTCCGGGCAGGAGCGGTTCGATGCCTGCCTGCGTGGGGCGCTTTCCGAGGCCGGCGTGGCTTATCGCGTGCTGTACGGCAGCGAGAACGAGCGGCTGCGGGCCACCCTGGATGCTATTAAAAAAATAGCACCCAAGGTATATGATCCGCCGGCACCAGCAGTTTTTGATCAAGAAACGCCGGCACGGCCTGCCCGCCTTCGCGCATGGTCGTGCGAGAAGTGCAGCGACCCCGAGTGCGAGCACAAGCTCTTCACGGCGCTGCGCGGCTGATGCGGTGCCCGCGGGCCTTGCCGCCGGCGGTTACTGAACGCTGGACGGCCCCGGCAATTGCTTGCCGGGCTCGGTGAAGATCTGCGCCGCATCCACCGCGTCGTAGCGGTACTGCTGGCCGCAGAACTCGCAGGCCACCTCGATGTCGCCGCGCTCGGCGAGGATGCTCTCGGCCTCTTCCACCCCCAGGCTGCGCAGCATGTTGCTGACGCGCTCGCGGCTGCAGGTGCAGGCGAACCGCGGGCCGTCCACGCCCTGCTGGGGCACGAAGCGCAGCAGTTTTTCTTCCCAGAACAGGCGGCGCAGGATGGTGTCCACGTCCAGGCCCAGCAGTTCGTCGCGCGTCAGGCTGGCGGCCAGGGTGGCGATGCGGTTGTAGTCCTCGTTGTGGCCGATCTGGTCCTCGTTCTCGCGGTGGGTCAGCTCGCCGGCCAGGTTGCCCTCGCCCTTGATCGGCATGCGCTGGATGAGCAGGCCGGCGGCCACCTGGTCGTCGGCGGCCAGCACCAGCGTGGTGTCCAGCTGTTCGGACTGCAGCATGTAGTGCTGCAGCACGTCGCTGAGCTTTTCGATCTTCTCGTGGTGGTCGCCATGCAGCGGCACCACGCCCTGGTAGGGCTGCCGGCCCGGCAGGCGGTCCTTCGGGTCGAGCGTGATGGCACAGCGCCCGCCGCCGCCCACGTTCACCATGTCGCTCAGGCGGGCACCGTCCGGCACTTCGCCGTTCACCGAGGCCGTGGCGCGCAGGCTGAGGTCCGACTGCACCTCGGCCACCGCCAGCTTGACGGGGCCGTCGCCGAAGACCTGCAGCACCAGCGCCCCGTTGAACTTGATGTTGGACTGCATCAGCACGCCGGCCGCGGCCATCTCGCCCAATAGCTCGCGCACGGGCGGCGGGTAGGCGCCGGAGGTGGTGTTGCCGGCGCGCCGCGCGAGGATCTCGGTCCAGGCGTCGGTGAGGCGCACGATCATGCCGCGCACGGGCAGGCCATCGAAAAGAAACTTGTGGAGTTCAGACACCCTGGTTTTCCTGAAATGTTGGCGCCGCTCAAGCCAGCTTGCGCAACCCGGCGCGAAAGCGCTGGGCGTTGTCGATGTAGGTCTGCGCATTCCGGCGCAGGCCCTCGATCTGCTCGGGCGAGAGCTGGCGCACCGCCTTCGCGGGACTGCCGATGATCATGGAGCCATCGGGAAACTCCTTGCCCTCCGTCACCAGCGCGCCGGCGCCGACGAGGCAATGCCTGCCGATCTTCGCACCGTTGAGCACCACTGCGCCGATGCCGATGAGCGATTCGTCGCCCACTGTGCAGCCATGCAGCATGACCTTGTGGCCGATCGTCACGCGCTCGCCCAGCACCAGCGGCTGGCCGGGGTCGGAGTGCAGCACGCTGCCGTCCTGCACATTGGTGCCGGCGCCGATGGTGATCGGCTCGTTGTCGCCGCGCAGCACGGCCTCGAACCAGATGCTGGACGACTCGCCCAGCACGACGTGGCCGATGACTTCGGCACTGTCCGCCACCCACGCCGACGGCGCGGTGCGGGGAGAAATGCCATCGAGTTCGTAAAGCGCCATCCAGGTCTCCTTTTTTGTCAGCAGGGCCGAATCCTAGAATTGTAGGGATGGACCTTCGCCAACGTGCCCTCGAGGCCCTGTGCCTGACAGACCCCCAGGCCAAAGCCGCCGCCACCCTGGACCTGCACGCGCGTGCGTCCGACCATGCCGTGGCCGCAACTGGCCCGCAGGGCCCCGCCGACCCCGCCGCCCTGCCCGGCCGCCCCGAGCGGCCCGCCCTGCTGCGCCACACCGAGGTGGCGCGCCGCTCGCCCGCCACGCACGAGGGCCGCGCGGTGCTGATGCACGCCATCGCGCACATCGAATTCAACGCCATCAACCTCGCACTCGACGCGGTCTGGCGCTTCGACGGCATGCCGCCGGCCTTCTACCTCGACTGGCTGCGGGTGGCGGCCGAAGAGGCCAAGCACTTCGGATTGCTGCGCGAGCACCTGCGAAGCATGGGGCACGACTACGGCGATTTTCCCGCCCACCAGGGCCTGTGGACCATGTGCGAGAAGACCGCGGGCGACATCGTCGCGCGCATGGCCCTGGTGCCGCGCACGCTCGAGGCCCGGGGCCTGGACGCCACACCGCTCATCCAGCGCAAGCTGCAGCAGGTAGGCACCGCCGATGCGCTGGCGGCCGTGGACATCCTGGACATCATCCTGCGCGAGGAGGTCGGGCATGTGGCGATTGGTAACCATTGGTATCACTTCCTGTGCGATCGGGAAGGGCTGGACCCGCTGGCGCATTACGCCCTGCTGGTCCGGCGCTACGAGGCGCCACGCCTGAAACCGCCCTTCAACGCCGATGCGCGCCGCGCGGCGGGGTTCAGCGACGCCGAAATGGAGTGGCTGCAGCATGGCTGACCCGGCCGCGTGGGCAGCCGTTCTTTCCTACAATGCGCCCAAGCCCCGCAGCCCCTTTGCCGAAGGGACGCGGCCCCTCCACCGATCGCTTTCAGTTCGCCATCCATGCCCCACACGCCTGTCGCCGGCAATTCTCCGTCCATTGCCCCCGAGAGCAGCCCTGCCGGCGCCATGATCGCCCGCCAGGCGATCATGAACGGGCAGCAGGCCGTGGTGGGCTATGAACTCTTCAACCGCTCGCGCTCCGGCCACGGCCACACGGCGGCGACGGACGTGTTCCTGGTGTTCACCGCGCTGTCGCACGCCGGGAGCGAGGAACTGGTGGGCAAGAAGCTCATCTTCGTCAACTGCACGCACGAGAGCCTGTCCGGCGGCCACCTCGAGCTGGTCGATCCCGACAAGGTCGTGCTGGAGATTCCCCCCTTGGGCCACGCGGCCGCCGAAGAGGTGAGCACGCGGCTGCCGATCCTGTCGGGCCTGCGCGAACGGGGCTTCCACCTGGCCTTCAACCACACGGTGCTGGAATCGGCCTATGCGCCGTGGCTGCCGCTGGCCGACTACATCAAGCTCGACCTGTCCGTGCTGGCGCCCGACCAGCTGGCCGTGCTCATCAAATACGCGGGGCGGCACTCCAAGGCCGAGTTGATCGCCGAGAAGGTGGAGACAGCCAAGCAGTACGACATGGCCTCCAGCAAGGGCGTGCAGCTGTTCCAGGGGTATTGGTTCTCCCGCCCCTCGCTGGTGGAGGCCAAGCTGCTCACCCCAGCGCAAAGCAGCATCATCCAGCTCATCAACCTCGTGCGCCAGCAGGCCAGCACGGACGAGATCGAGGAGGTGCTGAAGAAGGACGCGGGCCTGGCCTTCAACCTGATGCGGCTCATCAATTCGTCGGGCTTCGGACTCTCCCGCGAGATCACCTCGTTCCGGCAGGCCGTGATGCTCATGGGGCTCAAGAAGCTGTTCCGCTGGGCCGCGCTGCTGCTCACCGCCTCGCGCGCGGGCGGCATCTCCGCCGCCGTCGGCCACACGGCCGTGGTGCGCGGGCGGCTGATGGAGCTGCTGGCCCTGGAGACCATGTCGCAGGAAGACGCCGACCAGGCCTTCGTGGTGGGCATCTTCTCGATGCTCGACCGCATGCTGAGCATGCCGATGGAGTCCGCCGTGGGGCTGCTGCACGTGCCCGGCACCGTGTCGGAGGCCCTGCTGCACCGCACCGGCACGCTGGGCGAACTGCTGCGGCTGGCCGAGGCCTGCGAATCCAGCGACGACGCCGCCTTCGACCAGGCCGCCAGTTCGCTGCAGCTGTCCAGCCAGCAGATCAACATGGCCCATTTGCAGGCCCTGGCCTGGGCAGACCAGTTGACGGAATGAGCCCCAGAGTGGGCGACAGCGTGCGGCTCTGGTGGTAAGGTCACCGAATTCATCCCACTCACTGACGCAGACCCTCCATGTCGAGCAACTCAGACAACGTACCGGCTTTCGAGAACACCGCCCCGCAAGGGGAAGACGAGGACTCGAGCAACCTGGCGATCATTGCGCGCCAGGCGATCGTGGATGAGCAGCGCGCCGTTTTCGGCTACGAGCTGTTCGACCGTTCCACCGCCTCCGATGCCCACACCGCGGCCAGCGATGCTGCCCTGCTCTTCAATGCCCTGTCGTATGCGGGCACCGAGGCCCTGGTGGGAAAGAAGACGGTGTTCATCAACTGCACGCACGAAAGCCTGGCCGGCGGCCACCTCGAACTGATCCACCCCGAAAAGGTGGTGCTGGAAGTGCCGCCTTTGGCCGACGGCGCAACGGCCGAAGAGATCGAAGGGCGCGTTTCCACGCTCGAAGGCCTGCGCACGCGGGGCTTTCGCCTCGCCTTCAACCAGAACGTGCTGCGCCGCACCTATGCCAGCTGGCTGCCGCTGGCGGCCTTCGTCAAACTGGACATGCAGGCGTTCCGGGCCGAACTGGCCGAGCCCCTGGTGAAGTTCGCGCGCGCCAATTCCAAGGCCACGCTGGTGGCCGAAAAGGTGGAGACCGCCGAGCAGCACGAGCGCATGTCCGCCCTGGGCGTGAAGCTGTTCCAGGGCTACTGGTTCGCCCAGCCCGCGCTGGTGAAGGCCCAGACCATCCGGCCTTCCCAGGCGACGATCATCCAGCTCATCAACCTGGTGCGAAAGCAGGCCAGCACGGCGGAGATCGAGGAACTGCTCAAGAAGGACCCCACGCTGTCCTTCAACCTGCTGCGGTTCATCAACTCGTCGGGCTTCGGGCTGTCGTGCGAGGTCACGTCGTTCCGGCACGCCGTCATGATCCTGGGGCTCAAAAAGCTGTTCCGCTGGGCGGCGCTGCTCATGACCACCTCGCGTGCCGGCGGCTCTCCGCCCGCCGTGGGCCAGACCGCCGTGGTGCGCGGCCGCCTCATGGAGTTGCTCGCCGCCGAACTGCTGCCACCCGAGGAGTGCGACAACGCCTTCGTGGTCGGCGTGTTCTCACTGCTGGACACCATGCTGGGCGTTCCGCTGGAAAAGGCGCTCGACTCCGTTGCCCTGCCCCAGCCCGTGATCGATGCGCTGCTGCACAACACCGGCGTGTTCGCGCCGTTCCTGGAACTCACCAAGGCCTGCGAAAGCGGCGACGAGGTGGCGTTCGCTCGCTCGGCCGATGCGCTGCACCTGTCCAACCGGCAGGTGAACTGGGCCCACTTGCAGGCGCTGACCTGGGCGGAAAGCCTGGGCGAGTAACGGCCCGGCCGGCTTCGCAGCGCCCCGGCGCGGCCAGGGCACATGGCGTTTTTCCAGGCGCGCAGCGCGCGCCTGACAGGGCGCCCCGCGCCCCTTTCGATCAGTTCATCTGAATGCCCGCCGCGCGGATGATGCGGGCGTTGTTCTGCGACTCTTCGGCGATCTGCCGGGCGAAGTCGGCCGCCTTGCCCCCTTGGGGCACGTTGTCGGTGGCTTCGAGCCGGGCGCGCAAGTCCGGCAACGCCAGGGCCCGGTTGATCTCGGCGTTCAGTCGCTCCAGGATCGGAGCCGGCGTGCGGGCCGGCGCGAACACGCCGAACAGCGAACTCACGTTGGCGGCCGGAATGCCCAGTTCGGCCAGGGTGGGCACGTCGGGCAAAGTGTCGAGCCGGGCGGGTGCGCCCACGGCCAGCGCGCGCAGCTTGCCGGCCTGGATGTGCTGCATCACCGCGGGCCCGGCATTGGTGGACAGCACTTCGAACTGCCCGCTGAGCGCATCGTTGAGCTGCTGGCCGCCACCTTTGTAAGGCACATGCGTGATCTTCGCCTGGGTGGACTGCATGATCTGCTCCAGCATGATGTGCCCGAGCGACGCCAGCCCCGAGGTGGCCCAGCGCACCGCCCCTGGCTGCGCCTTCGCGGTGGCGAGCAACTGGCGGAAATCCTTGGCCTGGCTGGCGGACGTGCCCAGCAGCAGCACGGGAGAGACCATCACGCTGGCCACCGGCGCGATGTCCTTGGCCGGATCGAACGGCGATTTGCCCAGGTGCGGGTTCAGCACCAGCGGGCTGATGGACGAAAAGCCCAGCGTGTAGCCGTCCGGCGCTGCCTTGGCCACGGCATCCATGCCGATGGAGCCGCCCGCTCCTGCCTTGTTGTCCACCACCACCGAAGTGCCCAGCTGGGCCGACAGCTTGTCGCCCAGGGCCCGGGCGACCACGTCGCTCACCCCGCCGGCGGGATAGGCCACGACGATGCGGATGGGGCGGGACGGCCAGGCGGCGGCCTGCTGGGCGTGGGCAGCGAAAGGCAGCGTCGAGAGCCAAGAACAGCTGGCGGCCAGCATCCATTGCCGGCGGGAAAGATCGGTCATGAAAAGACTCCGGGTGCGCAAAAGGAACCGCGATTGTCCGCGCGCTGCGGGGCCTGCACCGGCTCCCCGATGCCGGCCTATCCGCGGGGGTGGTGCTGCGCGTGCAGGGCCTTGAGCCGCTCCCGCGCCACGTGGGTGTAGATGGTGGTGGTGGAGATGTCCGCATGCCCCAGCAGCAGCTGCACCACGCGCAGGTCGGCCCCGTGGTTGAGCAGGTGCGTGGCGAAGGCATGGCGCAGCGTGTGCGGCGACAGCGGCACGGTGATGCCCGCCCCATGCGCCTGCTTTTTCACGATGACCCAGAACATCGCCCGGGTCATGCCCGCGCCGCGCTGCGTCACGAAAAGATCGTCGGTCTGCTGCCCGCCCAGGATGGCCGCGCGCGCCTCGCCCAGGTAGCGCTCCAGCCATGCCGCCGCCTCGTCGCCGAAGGGCACCAGCCTCTCCTTGCCGCCCTTGCCCATCACCCGCAGCACGCCTTCGCGCAGGCCCAGTTGGAAGGTCTTGAGCGTGACCAGCTCGGTCACGCGCAACCCGCTGGCGTACATCAGCTCCAGCATGGCGCGGTCCCGCAGCCCCAACGGGTGGCCGGTGTCCGGGGCCCGTAGCAAGGCCTCCACATGGGCTTGCGAGAGCGTCTTCGGCACGCGCAGCGGCTGGCGCGCGGCCTGCAGCCGAACGGTGGGGTCGGCCACGATGCGCCGCTCGCGCAGGGCCCAGTGGAAATAGCGGCGCAGCACGGTCAGGCGCCGATTGGCCGAGGTGGCCCGGGTCTGCGCATGGCGCGCCGCGAAGTAGCCCTGCAGGTGGTGTTCCTGCGTGCCGTCGATGGCCAACGCGGACGGCTGCTCCGCCAGCCACTGGGCATACAGCGTCATGTCGCGCCGGTAGGCCGCCAGGGTGTTGCGCGAGAGGCCGTCCTCCAGCCACAGCGCGTCGATGAAGGTGTCGATGGAGGTCTGGCTTTCGGGCAGCATCGCAAAACCATAGCACGATAAAAAAGGCCCGCGGGCGGTACCGGCGGGCCTGGTCTGAGCAAGCGAAGACGCGCTGGCTCAGTCGAGCGACAGCTTCTGCTTTTGCACCACGGTCTTGTAGACCTCGAACTCGGCCTTGATCTGCTCGGCGAACTGCTCGGGCGTGTTGCCGATGATGATCGAGCCGGTGTCCTCGATGCGCTTGCGCACGGCCGGATCTTCCAGCGCCTTGCGCACGCCGGCGTTGATCTTGTCCACCACGTCCTTGGGCAGGTTCTTGGGGCCGAGGATGCCGTAGTACGCCATGCGGTTCACCGGCTCCAGGCCCACTTCCTTGAAGGTGGGCACGTTGGGCAGCGCCGCCACGCGCTGGGGCGCGGCGACCACGATGGGCACCAGCCGACCGTCCTTGATGAAGGCCAGCGCCGAAGGCAGGTTGTCGAAGATCATCGGCACCTGGCCGGCCACCGTGTCGTTCAAGGCCGGGCCCGCGCCGCGGTAGGGAATGTGCGTGACGAAGGTGTCGGTCAGGCTCTTGTACAGCTCCATCTGCAGATGGCCGATGCCGCCCGTGCCGGACGACGAGTACGAATACTTGCCCGGCACCTTCTTGATCTCGGCGGCGAAGCTCTTGTAGTCCTTGGCTGGAAAGCTGGGGTTCACCGCAATGATGTTGGGCGTGGCGGCGATGTTGATGATCGGCGTGAAGTCCGTCAGCGGGTTGTAGGGCGTCTTGGGGTTGATCGCCGGGTTGGCCGCCGTGGTGGACACGGTGGCGATGCCCAGGGCATAGCCGTCCGGCGTCGCCTTGGCCGTCTCGGCCGCGCCGACCACGCCACCCCCACCCGCGCGGTTGTCCACGATCACGGGCTGGCCCAGCGCGCGCGACAGCGGATCGGAGATCACGCGGGCGATGATGTCGGTCGTTCCCCCCGGAGCAAAGGGCACCACCAGCCGGATCGGTTTGGTGGGATAGCTCTGGGCCATGGCACTGCCCGTGGCCACGAGGACGGCCAGACCCAGCCAGTTTCGGCGCTGCATAGAAGTCTCCTTGTACTGCTTGAACACGATGAAAACGATGGTGTGCATCCTAATCGCTGACGCACGCCGATCGTGGTCCGCATGGCAGTCCACAGTGAGGGATTTCCCGCACGCGCAAGGGCGGTTCCCGTTGGCAGGAGATGGGTTCAGTGCCGTCGTTGAGGGGGTGGCGTTGCTCCTTGCAAGTGAGGGGTAAGGGCCGGGCGGACCGCGGATGGAAGACGGTCCGGCATCACACCATCGCGTCCCAGATCAGCTTGACGCCGACCAGCATCGTGCCTGCCAGGAAGACGGTTTTCATGCGCTCGGGCGACAGCACCCGGGCCACCCAGGCGCCCATCACACCGCCCAGGGCGCAGCCGATGAAGAGCGGAATGCCCCACTGGAAATCGACCGCGCCGTGGGTGATGAACGTCGTCACGGACGAACCCACCACGAGCAGGTTGAGGCGCGTCATCACCGAAGCGCTGTCGGAAAACGACAGGCCGAAAAAATGCATCAGCGCAAAGATGAGAAAGGTGCCGAAGCCCGCGCCGAAAAAGCCCGAATACACGCACAGCGCGAACACCGTGGCGATGCCGGCCAGCGGCAGACGTGCGGCCGGCGCCGGGGTGGCGGTGCGTGCGGAAAAATCCGTCCGGTAGGTGATCCACAGCACCACGGCCATCATGGCGGCGACGATGATGCGCAGCACCCGGTCATCGACCCCGGTGACGATCAGTGACCCCATCACGGACCCCGCCACCGCCAGGGGCCAGAGCACCCAGGGAATGCGCACCGGGGCCGCCACGGCCCGGCGGTGGGCCAGCGTGCCGGTGAAGAACGAGCCCACGAGCGCGAACTTCACGGTGGCGATGGCCGCGGCGGCGGAATGCCCCATCAGCAGCAGCAGCGGCACGCCGATGGTGACGCCCCCTCCGACCGTCACGGCCACGCCACCCACAACGAGCCCCATCAGGGCCATTGCGCAGAGCATCACCATGCGAGGGACAACTCGTCGTTGCTGAGCACGTCGATCGCGCGGCGCGACAGCGCATCCGCAGCCAATCCCCTGGCGCCACCACCGCCACTGCCGCCAGTGCCGCCGCTTCCTCCCCCCTGCGGCTGCGTCATGTAGCGCCGCAGCACGGCCATGCGCAGCGGCACGCCGTAAGCGGCCTGCAGGAAATACTTGTTTTGCGGGGTCGCGTCCACGTCGGTGTCCAGCTCGTCCGTGCGGGGCAGGCAATGCATCACCGCCAGCCACGGCGGCGCCTTGGCCAGCAGCGCGCGGTGCACGCGGCATTTGTCCAGCTGGCGCTGGTACAGCGCGGCGTCGCTGAACATCTCGCGCTGCACGCGCACGACGTACAGCAGATCGACATGACCCAGCATGGCCTGCACCGAATCGTGCAGATGGATGGGGCGCCGCGCCGCAGCGGCGAGGTCGGCCGGCAAAGGGCTGCCGTCGTCGGCTTCGCTGGCGGCATCGACGGCATGCAGTTCGACGTCGCGAAACTGCCCGAGGCCGACCAGCAGCGACTTCACCGCACGCGAGTAGCGCAGGCCGCCCACCAGCCCCACGCGCAGCCCATCGAGGGTGTCGAAATGCTCGCGGGCGGTGTACAGGTCGATCAGGGTCTGGGTAGGGTGCCGCGCGAGGCCTTCGCCGGCATTGATCAAAGGCACGTCGAGGGTGGCCTTGATCTGCTCCATCACACCATGGTCGGCGTGCCGCGCGACCAGCGCGTCGGAGTAGTAGCCTGCCATGCGGGTGGTGTCGAGCAGGCTTTCGCCCAGGGGTTGGCGGGTGCTGTGCATGTCGCAAACGCTCAGCACGCGTGCACCGAGGCGGTAGGCCGCGGATTCGAAACTCAGCCGCGTGCGCGTGCTGGGCTGGCAAAACAGGGTGAAGACGATCTTTCCGGCCAGCGCATTTCCGAACTCTCCGGGAAACCGCCGAATGTCGTCGGTATCGGAAAACAGCGACTCGATTTCGCTGCGCGAAAGGTCTTCGATGGATATCAGGTTTTTTGAGGCCATGCGCCATCAATCATTGCAGCCGACAAATACAAGGCGCTATCGGTGCGCCAATGCGCACCGATAGCAGCTTGCTCCTCCCCTCCCGGCTTTTTATTCAAGTCTCTGGAGTTTTTGCACAGGATGAATATTGACGGCATTCAATCCATAAGTGAAGATTTGCCGTCTTATACAAAACATAAGCTAAGCCTATGGAACGTACCTTGGATCTCGATCAATTACGGACCTTCGCGCTGGTGCTGGAATTGGGGAGTTTTTCTGCTGCGGCGCAACGGCTGGGGGTGACCCAGCCCGCGGTGAGTCTGCAGGTGAGAAATCTGGAGCGCCGCCTGTCGGTGCGCCTCATCGAGCGGGTGGGCCGCCGCGTGGGCCCGACCTCTGCCGGCGCGGATCTGCTGGCCCATGTGCCGCATGTGACGGCCGCCGTGGCCAATGCCGTGAGCGCCGCCACCTTCCACTCGGCCGGGGTGACGGGGCGCGTGCGGCTGGGCACGGGCCTGACCTCGTGCCTGTACCTGCTGCCGCCCATCCTGCAGGACCTGCGCAAGCGCTTTCCATCGCTGAGCATCCTCGTGAGCACGGGCAACACGGAGGACTACGTGCGCCGCATCGAGGACAACTCGATCGATGCCGCCATCGTGACGCTGCCCATTGTCTCGCGTGCGGTCGCCGTGGTCCCCATCCTGGAGGACGAGCTCATGGCCATCTGCCGCCGAGGCACCTGCCACTGGCCGCGGGCGGTCACCGCGCAGATGATGAACCAGCACCCGCTGGTGAAGTTCGAGACCGGCAGCAGCACGCGCGGGATCGTGGACGACTGGTTGAGCGCTGGCGGCACCCTGCCCACGCCCGCGCCCGTCATGGAATTCGACAGCGTGGAGGCCATCAAGGCGATGGTGGCGGCGGGCCTGGGCTGCGGCATCCTGCCGCGCATGGCGCTGTCGGGCCACAGCCGCCGCCATGAAGACCTCGAACTGCGGCCGCTGGACCCGCCCCTGTACCGCACCCAGGCCCTCATCACCCGCCACGACAAGCCCATGAACCGGGGGCTTCAGAAGGTGATCGAGGCCATCGTCGAGGGCGGCAGGGCCGCGGCGCGGGCCGGTCCCTGAGGCGTCACCCGCGCCCGGCTTCGGGGGCCACCGGGGCGGGCCGCGCGGTATCCTGCGGGCCGTGAATTACGCGCAGCTCCTCCTTCCCGACTTTGCCCTCATCCTGTGCGGTTACCTGGTCTGCCGCTACACGGCCCTCAACCGCGCCGTGTGGCAACCGGTGGAAAGCCTGGTGTACTACCTGCTCTTTCCCATCCTGCTGTTCCAGTCCATCGTCAAAAGCCCGATCCAGATCGGCGAGGCCTCGGGGCTGATCGGTGCCGGCGTGGCGACGGGCCTGGTCGGCATCGCACTGGCCTACAGCCTGCCGCGGCTGCCCGGCCTGCGTGGCCGCATCGACCCGCGCGACCACGCGGCCAGCGCCCAGGTGGCGTTCCGCTTCAATTCCTTCATGGGCCTGGCGCTGGCGGAACGACTGGCGGGCCCACAGGGCCTGCTGCTCATCGCCGTGCTGATCGGCGTGTGCGTGCCGCTGTTCAACGTGGCCGCGGTGTGGCCCATGGCGCGCGCGGGCCAGCACGGTTTTTTCAAGGAGCTGCTGCGCAACCCGCTGATCGTGGCCACCGGATCTGGGCTGGCGGCCAACCTGCTGGGCTTTCACATTCCCGTGTGGATGGAGCCCACGGTGAGCCGCATCAGCGCGGCGTCGCTCGCGCTCGGACTCATGGCAGCCGGCGCGGGCATGCAGTTCGGCCTGCTCACGCGCGGCAAGCTGCTGTCGGCATCGGTGCTGGCGATCCGCCACCTGGTGCAGCCGGTGATCGCGTTCGGCATGGCGCGGCTGCTGCGGCTGGACGGGGTGCAGACCACGGTGCTGATGGCTTTCTCCGCCCTGCCCACCGCGTCCACCTGCTACGTGCTGGCGGCCCGCATGGGCTACAACGGACCCTACGTGGCCGGGCTGGTGACGCTGTCCACCGTGCTGGGGGTGGTCAACCTGCCCTTCGCGCTCGCCGTGCTGCGCTGACAAACCCATGCGGCCCACGGGCCGCTCACCACACGCCGACCCAGTGCAGGAGCGCCGCCATCACTGGCATGAGCAGCGCCGTGGCGATGCCGTTGAGCGCCATGGCCAGCGCGGCGAACGAGCCGGCGGTGGCGTTGGTCTGCAACTCACGCGCCGTGCCGATGGCATGCGCCGTCAGCCCCACGGCGAAGCCGCGCACCACCGGGTCGCCATCGAGCCGCAGCACGCGCAGCAGCGGGCCGGCCATCACCGCGCCGGCGATGCCGGTGACCGCCACGGCCACCGCAGCCAGCGATGCGATGCCGCCCAGCCGCTCGGCCACGGCGGTCGCGATGGGAATGGTGGCCGACTTGGGCGCGAGCGACATCAGCGTCTGCATCGACCCGCCCAGCGCCCACGCCACGAGCACGGCCGATCCGATGGCCGCCACCGATCCGGCAAGCAGCGCGATCACCACCGGCCGCCAGATCTGCCGGATCCGGCCGAGTTGCCCGTACAACGGCACCGCCAGCGCCACCGTGGCCGGGCCGATGAAGAAATGGATCAGCTGCACACCCTCGAAGTACACCGGGTACGGCACGCCGAGCGCCAGCAGCACGCACACGATGCCCACCACGGCCGTGAGCACAGGCAGCAGGAACGGGTTGTGGCCGCTGCGCCGGTACAGCCACAGCGCCGCGAGGTAGGCCAGCAGCGTGAGCGTGAGCCAGGTCAGCGGGGAGCGCTCCAGCGCCCCCAGCGCGGCCAGGCCGGTGGCGGGATCCGTCATGCAGGCGCCTTCATGCCGACGGACCCGCGCGCCGACCGCGCGCCAGCAGCCAATGCAGGGTGAGCGCCGTCACGGCCATCGTCACCGCCGCACCGACGATGCAGGCGATGAGGAAGGGCTTCCACTCGTCCGCCACCCGGCCGAAGTGCACCATCACGCCGGTCACGGTGGGGATGAACAGCAGCATCATGTGCTGCAGCAGGGTGGACGCGGTGGTGGCCAGCGCTTCGGGCACGCGCCGCCGCCAGGCGAGCCAGGCCAGCAGCCAGAGCATGCCGACCAGGGCGCCCGGCAACGGCCAGCCCGTCAGGCGCACCGTGGCCTCTCCGAGCAACTGGAAGGCGATGAGAAGGCACAGGGCTTGGATCATGGGCAGGCCGGTATTGTCGGCCAGCTGCAGCCCACTCGCACCCGGGCGTTTTGCCGCAGGCGAACGCTATTTATTTGATAGCACGATGCCCTAGTACTTATTGTGCTGGAGGCCATTTTTGCTCCAAGCCCCAGGCCACGTGCTCCCGCACCAGGGCGCTGGCGTCGGCGGCGCGGGACCGCAGCGCGGCCTCGACGCCGGCGTCCCCCGTGGCATGCAGCGCATTGCCCAGCGCCACGGCCACGTTGCGCAGCCACCGTTCGTGGCCGATGCGGCGGATGGGGCCGCCTTCCGTCATGCGCAGGAAGGTGGGCTCATCCCAGGCGAACAGGTGCGCGAGCTGCTGCCCGCCCAGGCCGGGCCGCGCGTCGAAATCGGACAGCCCGCTGACCTGCGCGAACTTGTTCCAGGGGCAGATGAGCTGGCAATCGTCGCAGCCGTAGATGCGGTTGCCCATCGGGCGGCGCAGTTCGACGGGAATCGGCCCCGCATGTTCGATGGTGAGGTAAGAGATGCAACGCCGGGCGTCCACCCGGTGCGGCGCGACGATGGCCTGCGTGGGGCACACGTCAATGCACGCCTGGCAACTACCACAATGCGCGGTCACGGGCGCGCTGGGCTCGAGCGGCATGTCCACATAGATCTCGCCCAGAAAGAACATGGAGCCCGCCTCGCGGTTGAGCACCAGCGTGTGCTTGCCGCGCCAGCCCTGCCCGCTGCGGCTGGCCAGCTCCGCCTCCAGCACGGGCGCCGAATCGGTAAACACCCGGTGCCCGACCGGCCCCACGGCCTCGCCGATGCGGTCGGCCAGCCTCTGCAGCCGCTGGCGCAGCACCTTGTGGTAGTCGCGCCCCCGGGCGTACACCGACACGATGCCTTCGGAGGGGCGCTCCAGCCGCGCAAACTCCACGGCCTGCCAGCCGGGGCCGGCGCCCGGCGCGCCGTGCGCCGGCCCGGCTGGCGTGTCGCGCGGCAGGTAGTCCATGCGCGCGGTGATCACGCTCACGGTGCCGGGCACCAGTTCGGCAGGCCGGGCGCGGCGCAGGCCGTGGGTTTGCATGTAATGCATGTCGCCATGGAACCCTTGCGCCAGCCACTGCATCAACCCCGGTTCTGCGGACGACAAATCCACACCGGCCACGCCGATTTGGGAGAATCCCAATTCGCGGGCCCAGCCTTGCATTTGAGGAACGAGTTGACTGCTGCTGAACATCACCCCCGGATTGTAGAAAGCCCCCCCGCGGACACGCCCGTCGCGCTGCGCTGGGAGAGCGAGGAAGACACCGCCGCCTTCGCCGCCCGGCTGGCTGCCCAAGCCCCGATCGCCAATGCCTTCATCACCTTGCACGGCGATCTGGGCGCCGGCAAGACCACGCTGGTGCGCCACCTGCTGCGTGCGCTCGGCGTGCAGGGCCGCATCAAGAGCCCGACCTATGCCGTGGTGGAGCCGCACGAGGCACCGGGGCTGTCCATCTGGCACTTCGACTTCTACCGCTTCAACGACCCGCGCGAGTGGGAAGACGCGGGCTTTCGCGACATCTTCGCGGGGCCGGGACTCAAGATCGCGGAATGGCCCGAAAAGGCTGCCGCGCGCATCCCCGTTGAAGACCTTGCTATACACATTGAAGCAGGGGATGATGGCGAGCGGCACGTCACCCTGCAGGCCCGCACCGCATCGGGCCGCACCCTTGCACAAGGATCGAAGGCATGAGCGAAGCGCCACCCCCCCATCCACCCAGCCGGCGGTCGCTGCTCCAGGCCGGCACGCTGGTGCTGCTGCTGGGCACGCAGCAGATCGCGCGCGGTGCCAGCATCCTGGCCGTGCGCGTCTGGCCGGCGCAGGACTACTCCCGCGTCACCATCGAATCCGACCGCCAGCTGGTGGCCAAGCAATTTTTCGTGACCACGCCGCCCCGCCTGGCAGTGGACATCGAAGGCATCGACCTGAACCCCGAGCTGCGCGAACTGGTGGCCAAGGTGAAGGCAGACGATCCCAACATCGCCGGCATCCGCGTGGGCCAGAACGCGCCCAACGTGGTGCGGCTGGTGCTGGACCTCAAGCGGCCCGCCCTGCCCCAGGTGTTCACGCTGCCGCCGATCGCGGCCTACCAGCACCGGCTGGTGTTCGACCTGTACCCGGCCGAGCCCGAAGACCCGCTGGAGGCCCTCATCGCCGAGCGCCTGCGCGAAGCGCCGCCGACCGCGCCCCTGCCCAACATCGCCGCCGCCAAGCCCGGCACGGCGGGCGATCCGCTGGGTGAGCTGATCGCCCAGCAGATCCAGCGCCCCGGCGCGCCGCCCCCGCCGGTGGGCCTGCCCGCCCCGGCCGCGCCCGCCGCACCGCCAACGGCCGTGGCAGCGGCCGCTGCCGCCCCCACCCCGCCGCACGCGCCGTCGCCGCCACCGGCCACGCCCGCCATCGCGAAGGCGACCGACCGGCTCATCATCGTGGCGCTGGACCCCGGCCATGGTGGCGAAGACCCCGGCGCCACCGGCCCCGGCGGCACACGCGAGAAGGACATCGTGCTCAAGGTGGCGCACCTGCTGCGCGACCGCATCAACGCCACCACGGTCGGCGGCAATCCGATGCGGGCCTTCCTGACCCGCGACGCCGACTATTTCGTGCCGCTGGGCGTGCGGGTGGACAAGGCCCGGCGCGTGCAGGCCGACCTGTTCGTGAGCATCCACGCCGACGCCTTCACCACGCCCGCGGCGCGCGGCGCCAGCGTGTTCGCGCTGAGCCAGGGCGGCGCCTCCAGCTCGGCCGCGCGCTGGCTGGCCAACAAGGAAAACCAGTCCGACCTCATCGGCGGCCTGAACGTCCGCGTGCAGGACCGGCACGTGCAAAGCGCCCTGCTGGACATGAGCACCACGGCGCAGATCAACGACAGCCTGAAGCTCGGCAGCGTGCTGCTGGGCGAGATCGGCAGCATGGCCAAACTGCACAAGCCGCGCGTGGAGCAGGCCGGCTTTGCCGTGCTCAAGGCGCCGGACATTCCCAGCGTGCTCGTGGAAACCGCCTTCATCAGCAACCCCGAGGAAGAGGCCAAGCTGCGCACCGCCGCCTACCAGCAGCAATTGGCCGACGCGCTGATGCGCGGCATCACGCGATACTTCGCCAAGAACCCGCCGCTGGCACGCAGCCGGTCCGTCTGACGGCTCGGCGGGCCTGAGCGCGTGACCTGAAACCACGAGGAGAACCCCATGGCCCTGCACCACGCACGTTCCGGAGAAGTCGTCAGCCTGAGCCCGCTGGGCGACCGGCTGGCGAGCGCCGCCACCACGGCCATCATCAAGGCCACCCAGCTGGAAGTGATCCGCGTCGTGCTGGCGGCCGGCAAGGATTTGCGCCAGCACGACACGCCCGGCGAGATCACCGTGCAGTGCCTGGAGGGCGAGGCGGAGTTCCACACCGCTGGCGGGGCGCGCCTGCTGCGCCCGGGCGACTTCGTGCACCTGCAGCCCCGTGCTGCGCATTCGCTGCGCGCGGTGAGCGATGCCTCGCTTCTCGTGACCATCTGCCTGGCCCCGGGCTGATCCGCAGGCCGCGGTCAGGTGGGGCACCTCCTACAGCACGCGGCCTCGCCTGCCTACACCGCAGTCGCGGCGCCGGGGCGATAGTGCAGGCATGGGTTGGGACAGGCAAATGCAGCGGTTTGAATGGATCGCTGCCCTGTCCGGATCCCATGCCCTCACAGATACCAGGAGCCAAGTCATGAACTACCGCCATCTCGTTTCCGCCGCCGCTGTCGCAGCCGCACTCGGCCTCGTCGGCTGCTCTTCCAACCCCACCAATGCACAGATCGGTACCGGCGTAGGCGCCGTCGCCGGTGGCGTGCTGGGCAGTGCCGTCGGTGGCACCACCGCGACCGTGATCGGTGCCGGCGCCGGTGCGCTGGTCGGCCACGAACTCGGCGAAGACCGCGATCAACGCCGCCGCTGATCTCACAGGGATGGTTTAACCCCCATCCTTTCGATCACAAAACGCCTGCAGGGCCCCAGTGCCCTGCAGGCGTTTTTGCGTGGGTGCCAAGCGGAGCGTCTCCCAAAAGCACGGATGCAAAACGATAAAGCGTCTCGCCACTAACCGATACGGTTTAGTACATTTAAAGCGCGTGGGTGCGGCTAACATTCTTGGCTTGTTCCACTCTGCAGAATGCATTCCATGCGCCCGTCGTCCCTGGCCCCCGCCAACGAACCTCTTTCGCCCGAGCCTGCGCTGAGCCGCCGCCGTGCCGCACTGCAACTGATGGCCATACCCGCCGCCATCGCGTCGGGCAGTGCCCTGGCGAACGGCACGGCGGATGCGGCGAGCGCTGCAGTCAAGAAGCGATTCACCACATCGCAAGGCTGCCACCTGCACTACCAGGATCGTGGCCGGGGCCCGGTCGTGCTGCTCGGGCACAGCTACCTGTGGGATTCTTCGATGTGGGCGCCCCAGATCCTGGCGCTGTCGCGCCACTTCCGGGTCATCGCGCCCGACCTGTGGGGCCACGGCGCGTCGGGGCAACTTCCCGTCGACACGCAGGACCTGAAAGGCCTGGCGGCGCAGATGCTGGAACTGCTCGACGCCCTGCACGTCCGCGAATGCGCCGTGGTCGGCCTCTCGGTCGGCGGCATGTGGGGGGCGGAGCTGGCGCTGAAGGCGCCGGACCGAGTTCGCAGCCTCGTAATGATGGACACCTACCTCGGGGCCGAGCCCGAGGCCACGCGCCTGCGTTACTTCAGCCTGCTCGATGCGATCGAGGCCGGCGGGCAGATCACCCAGCCGCTGGTGGATGCCATCGTGCCGATCTTCTTTCGGCCCGGCACCGATCCCTCGAGCCCCCGCCCCGCCGCGTTCGGCCGCAGCCTGGCGGCGATGGCGCCCGATCGATTGCGTCAATCGGTGGTGCCGCTGGGCCGCATCATCTTCGGCCGCGCCGATGCGATGGACCGGCTGGCTGCGCTCCGCCCCCCGACCACGCTGCTCATGTGCGGCGACGAGGACATTCCCCGCCCGCCGCACGAGATGCACGCCATGGCCGAGGTGATCGGCTGCGATGCCGTGGTGATCCCCGAGGCCGGCCACATTTCGAACCTGGACAACCCGGAGTTCGTCACCCGCCAGCTGCTGCAGTGGCTGGACCGCACGATGCGCTGACAGCGCATTCGCTTTGGCATCGGGGATGGGGCGCGCGGTGCCCCCGGCGCCCGCTCAGGCCGTTTTCTGGCGGCCGGCGCGCCAGCCGCCGTAGAGCGCGATCAGGCCCGGCACCAGGATCAGCGCCCAGATGATCTTGTCCAGATTGGCCTGCACCCACGGGAAGTTGCCGAAGAAGTAGCCCGCCGTGCAGATGCCCAGCACCCACAGCAGCGCACCGCCCACGTTGAACGCCGTGAACTTCGCCCGGCCCATCTCGGCCACGCCGGCCACGAAGGGCGCGAAGGTGCGGATGAAGGGCATGAAGCGCGCCAGCACGATGGTGACGCCACCGTAGCGTTCGTAGAAGTCGTGCGCCTGCTGGAACGCGCGCCGGTTGAACCAGCGCGAATCGGGCCACTGGAACACCTTGGGCCCGAAATAGCGCCCGATGGTGTAGTTGCACTGGTCTCCGAGAATGGCCGCCGCGATCAGCACCGCGCAGGCCAGCGGAAAGTTCATGAGCCCCGCACCGCACAGCGCACCGACGATGAACAGCAGCGAATCGCCGGGCAGGAACGGCATCACCACCACACCCGTCTCGACGAAGACGATGAGGAACAGCAACGCATACACCCACGGGCCGTAGGCGCTGACGAAGGCCGCCAAGTGCTTGTCCACGTGCAGGATGAAGTCGATCAGGAACTGGATGATTTCCAAGGGCGGACCTTCTGAGGAAAGTGGGATGGCGGGATTGCCAATGCGGCGCGTACTCTAACCGCACTGCCTAGAATGCCGGGCAATGACCACAGAGCCCACCCTGCGCCGACCGATCCGCGACCTGCCCGACGAACTCATCAGCCAGATCGCGGCCGGCGAGGTGGTCGAAAGGCCCGCCTCCGCCGTGCGCGAGCTGGTGGACAACGCGCTCGACTCCGGCGCCACCCAGATCGCCGTGCGCCTGCTGGCCGGCGGCGTGCGGCTGATTTCGGTGGAAGACGACGGCAGCGGCATCCCTCAGGAAGAACTGCCGATCGCCCTGCGGCGCCACGCCACCAGCAAGATCACCAATCTGCACGACCTCGAATCCGTGGCCACCATGGGCTTTCGCGGCGAGGCGCTCGCCGCCATCGCTTCGGTGTCGGAAATGGCCCTGCTGTCGCGCACCGCGGAGCAGGCCAGCGCTTTCCTGCTGGATGCGCGCAGCGGCGAACTGCGGCCCGCCGCACGCAGCCAGGGCACGACGGTGGAAGTGAAGGAACTGTTCTTCGCCACGCCAGCGCGGCGCAAATTCCTCAAGACCGACGCGACCGAACTGGCCCACTGCATCGAGGCCGTGCGCCGCCACGCGCTCGCCCGTCCCGATGTGGGCTTCGCCATCTGGCACGAAGGCAAGCTGGTCGAGCAGTGGCGCGCCACCCTGGCCGCTGGCGACGAGTCCGATGGCGCGCTGCAGCAGGCGCTCAACCGGCGGCTGGCCGACGTGCTGGGAGACGACTTCCTCGCGGAATCGGTCGCTGTGCGCCACCGCCACGGCGCCATCACGGTGACCGGCCGCGCCGGCCTGCCGGATGCGGCCCGCTCGCGCGCCGACCAGCAGTTCTGCTACGTGAACGGCCGCTTCGTGCGCGACAAGGTGCTCACGCACGCCGCGCGCGCCGCCTATGAGGACGTGCTGCACGGGCAGAAGCAGCCCGTGTATGCGCTGTACGTGGCCATCGACCCGCTGCGGGTGGATGTGAACGTGCACCCCACCAAGATCGAGGTGCGCTTTCGAGACAGCCGCGAGGTCCACCAGGCCGTGCGCCATGCGGTGGAGAACGCCCTGGCCGTGCCCCGTGCCCAGGCACTCGCCACGAGCGGCTCCACCGAGACGGTGCCAGGGGCGGCCGCCCCGGCCCCTGCTCCCGGCATCGCGCCCGGCTGGAAGGCGCAGGCGGCGATCCGGTTCGATGAGCCTGTGGTCGGCCACCGGGTGACCGACCTGCAGGCGCTGTGGGGATCGCCGAAGGGGCCCGGCGCCGGCGCACAAGACAGCGCCTTCCCGGCCGGTGTGCAGGAGCCGCGCGCCGAATGGGGCCATGCCGGCGCAGCCGGCGCCGCGGCGGCCGGCACCGTTGCCTGGACTCCGCCCCCCTCCCCGCAGACCACCCCCTCTTCAGCCGCCGACGTGACGCCTGCGCCGCCCGCGCCGGACGACGACGCGCCGGCCTGGCCCCTGGGCCGCGCCGTGGCGCAGATCCAGGGCGTCTACATCCTGGCGGAGAACGCCCACGGCCTGGTCATCGTGGACATGCATGCCGCGCACGAACGCATCGTGTACGAGCGGCTCAAGGCGCAGGTGGACGGCAGCGAGCGCATCGCCAGCCAGCCGCTGCTGATCCCCGCGACCTTCGCCGCCACGCCGCAGGAAGTGGCCACGGCCGAAGCCCAGGCCGACACGCTGTCGATGCTGGGGCTGGAGATCGCCCCCTTCTCCCCGAAGACGCTGGCCGTGCGCGCCGTACCCACCTCGCTGGCCCAGGGCAATGCGGTGGAACTGGCACGCAGCGTGCTCGCGGAGTTGTCAGCACACGACGCCAGCACCGTGGTGCAGCGCGCCCGCAATGAAATTCTGGGTACGATGGCCTGCCACGGCGCGGTGCGCGCCAACCGCCGGCTCACCCTCGACGAAATGAACGCCCTGCTGCGCCAGATGGAAGTCACCGACCGATCCGACCAGTGCAATCACGGCCGCCCCACCTGGCGGCAACTGTCCATGCGCGAGCTGGACGCCCTCTTCCTGCGCGGACGCTGATCCCCGGGCGCCGCAGGCCATACGGATTCCACCCATGCCACTGCGCCGCCACCACCCCCATCACCTTCGCTCCGCCTGCCAGGGCTATGGCGTGGCGGGCCTGGCGGCCATCGCCGCCGTCACGCTACCGGCCCACGCGGGGCGGCCCCTCTCGGTGGACGACGCCGGCGTGAATGCCCCGGGCGAAGGGCACGTGGAAGTGTGGTGGGAGGGCGTGCACCGCGACCGCGGCGCCTTCTACGTGGCCCCGGCCTATGCCCCGGCGGCGCTGCCGGGCCTGGAACTGGGCGCCCTGCTGGCGCGCGATCTGGACGGCCGCGCCACGGTGCAAAGCGTGGTGGCCAAATGGCAATGGACGCCGCCGCCCGAGCAAGGCTGCCACGCGGCCAGCAGCGTGGGCCTTTGGCACACCCACCGCGAGCCGCGCAGCACGCGGGCCTTCAACCTGCTGGGTACCTGCATCGCCAGCTGGGGGGCCGTGCACGCCAATGCCGGCACGCTGCACACACCCGACCACCGCTGGCTGCCCACCTGGGGTGCCGCGGTCGAATCCACCTGGGGTGCGGTCACGGCGCACATCGAGGCGTTCGGCCAGCGTGGCAGCCCGCCCACGTTCCAGACCGGCGCGCTGTGGGAATGGACACCGGGCTGGCAACTGGACGGGGTCGTCGGGCGCCGGCAGGGCCGAACGCTGCTAAGCATCGGCGTCAAGCACAGCTTCTGACGCGCACCGAAACGGTGGCGAGCCGGCGGCGCTGCCGCCGGCAGGCCGTCGACCGAGGGATCAGTCGTCCCGCGCCGCCTTGGCGTGGTCGGGGAAGTCCGCGAACACGCCGTCCACGCCCAGGCGGTAGAACATGCGGTATTCCGCCTTCGGGTCGCCCTTGAAGTCGGAAGCCAGGCGGCGCGCCTCGCTGCGGAAGGTGTATGGATGCACGAAGAGGCCGGCCGCGTGCGCGTCGGACACGACGGAGGTCGCGGGCATCATCACGCGGTCGCGCTCGTCGATCTTGCCGTCGCCGTTCAGGTCGTCGGGCTGGCCGTCCTTGTTGTCATCCACCAGCTTCGAGGGGATCAGGTATGGCTTCCAGGGGCCGATGCCGTCCGCATAGGTCTTGACCTCCTTCAAGCCCGCGGGCGTCAGCAGGCTGGCGAAGGTGCGCTGGTCGCCGGCCACGGCGAAGTCGTAGGGCTTGTCGTAGGGCGCGGTCAGGTCCATGCTGCCGTCGGCCTTGATGTCGTTGGCATCCACCAGCTGCACCAGGCGCACCTGGGTCTTGGTGCGCAGGTACTTGAGATTGGACACTTCGAACGACTGCAGGATGACGGGGGACGTCGCGGTGGTGTAGCCGTACTGCGAGAGCGTGGTGAGCAGCCGGTCCTCGAGCTTGAGGTTCAGGTTGGCGTGGTAGGTGGGGTGCTTGGTTTCGATGTACACGCCCACGGTGCGGCCCACGCGCGTGCCTTCGGACCGGGCGAGGTCCAGCACTTCGACCAGCGTCGGGATCTGGTACTTGCCGTTGAACGACTGGTCGCGCTCGGCCAGGGGCTGGATGGCGCGCAGGGTCTTGATCTCGGCCAGGGTGAAGTCGGAGGCGAACCAGCCTTCTTCCTGAACGCCATCGACCATTTTCTTGGTCTTGCGGCTGGCGAACTCCGGGCGCTGCGACACGTCGGTGGTGCCGGTTATGTTGGGTTCGTGCCGTGCGATCAGCACACCGTCCTTGGTGGCCACGAGGTCCGGTTCGATGAAGTCCGCGCCCAGCTCGATGCCCTTCTTGTAGCCTTCCAGCGTGTGGTCCGGCAGGTAGCCGGCGGCACCGCGGTGGCCGATCACCAAGGGCTTGGCGCCGTTCAGCGTGGGGAAATCATCGTCGTTGCCGCCACAGGCGGCCAGGGCGGCAGCGGCGGCCAGGGCCAGCGCGGCCCCTTTGAAACCAGACAGGTGCATTGCTCTACCTCATTGATCGTTGAAGTGCGCCACTGTGGAGGCGCCACATGACAGGACGGTGACTCGGGGAACTTTGTCGCCGCAGCGGTATCTCGGCGCCGAACGCACCATTGTTGTGCGTTGTTGCCCCACCTTGCCCCCCGGAGTGCGCATCCTACGGGCCACCCCGTCCAGCCGTCACGGCCTATCGATGCTGCGCTGCAGCGTCAATCAGCGCTTTTCCGGGCTCCGGCCCTGGGCAGCGGTGCCGAAATCAGGCCATCTCTCCAGCACAATCCGGATGTAACAAAGCGCATCGACGGGCGCGTTTCTTGCAAAAGCCGGGGATTTCCCGATTTGCTATTGAAAAGTGAGCAACCAAGGCAATCAAAACGCCGGCATACCCGCTGAAACCCTGCCATAGAACTTTCCCGACACCGCGGCACTCAGTCCTACCCATGAAACGCTGGCCCCTCCTTTCATCCATCGCCCTCGCCATGGCCGTCACGGCAGGTTGCGCCACCCTCGACGCCAAGCAGCGCGAGTGGATCTTCCAGCCCAGCGACCGCGCCTGGGGCGGCGCCCAGTCCACCGACGACATGGAAGACGTCTGGATCGCATTCGACTCGCAAGCCACCGGCAAGGCCGAAAAGCTGCACGGCCTGTGGCTGCCGGCCGCCAAAGCCGATGCGCCCGTGCTGCTGTACCTGCACGGCGCGCGCTGGAACGTGTCGGGATCGGCGGGCCGCATGCGGCGCATGCAGAGCATGGGGTTCTCGGTGCTGGCGGTCGACTACCGCGGCTTCGGGCGCAGCAGCGCGGCCCTGCCGTCGGAGACCACGGCCCTGGAGGACGCCCGCGCCGCGTGGGACTGGCTCGCGCAGCGCGCGCCCGACCAGCCGCGCTACATCTTCGGCCACTCGCTCGGCGGCGCCATCGCCATCGACCTGGCGGCGATGGTGAACGACGAGAAGGGCACCATCGTGGAAGGCACCTTCACCAACATCCCCGAGGTCGTGGCCACGTTCAAATGGGGTTGGCTGCCGGTGTCGGGCCTCATCACGCAGCGCTTCGAGTCGGCGCGCAAGGTCGCGCACATCGGCTCGCCGCTGCTGGTGGTGCACGGCAGCGACGACAGCCTGATCCCGCCCACGCTCGGCCGCAAGTTGTACGACGCCGCCCAGGAGCCCAAGCGCTTCGTGCTGGTGGAAGGCGGCACGCACCACAGCACGAACACGGTGGGCGAGCCGCAGTACCGCGCCGCGCTGGCGGACCTGTTCCAGGTGTACTGATCCGGCCGGCGTACGCGGGCGAAGGCCGCCTGCGCACCCGGTCGGGCGGTGCCCATCTGGTAGGCTCGCCCGCATGTCCGTTCCCCCCTTCGCCGCGACGGGCCAGGAGCCGCCGGCCGTCGCCGTCGCGCCGGGTCTGGCCATCACCGTGCTCGCGCTGCTGCTGAGCCTGCAGCCCGTCACCACCGATCTCTACCTGCCTGCGCTGCCCTCCCTCACGCGCAGCCTGGACGCACCCGTGGCGTCCGCCCAGCTCACGCTCAGCGCGCTGCTGCTGGCCTTCGGGTGCTCGCAGCTCGTCTGGGGGCCGCTGTCGGACCGCTTCGGCCGCCGGCCGGTGCTGCTGGCGGGTCTTTCCATCTACACCCTGGCATCGGTCGCCAGCGTGCTCGCCCCGTCGATGCAATGGCTGATCGGCTGGCGCGTGGCGCAGGGCGCGGCCATGGGCGCGGTGGTGATGTGCGCCCGCGCCATCGTGCGCGACCTCTACACGCCGGCGCTGGGCGCGCGGGCGATGTCGCGGGCCCTCAGCGGGCTGGGCATCGCGGCCAGCCTGTGCGCACCGGTGGGCGGGCTGCTGACGGAGTGGCTGGGCTGGCGCGCGGCGCTCTCGGCCCTCACCGCCTACGGCGTGGCCACGCTGGCCGTGGTCGCCCTGGGCCTGCCCGAGACGCTGGCGCGGCGCAACCCGCACGCCCTGCGGCCGGCCACGCTGGCACGCACCTGGGCCACGGTGCTGCGGCACCGCACGTTCTGGGCCTATTCGCTGCTGACCACGGCCAGCTACGGCGGGCTGTTCACGTTCCTGGCGGCATCGTCGTTCGTCTTCATCGAGGCCCTGGGGCTTTCGCGACCGCAATACGGCGCCGTGCTGCTGTCGACCGCGCTGGCGTACCTGGTGGGCACGGTGCTCTGCCGGCAGCTGCTCGCGCGCCTGGGCGTGCGGCGCACCGTGGCGGTGGCCGGTGCCGTCAGCCTGCTCGGCGGCACGCTGATGGCCGCGGCGGCCTTCGCCGGCTGGCATGCGCCGCTGGCACTGCTGCTGCCGATGTGCGTGTTCATGGTGGCGCATGGCATTCACCAGCCGTGCGGGCAAAGCGGTGCGGTGGGCCCGTTTCCACAGGCGGCCGGCGTGGCCTCGGCCCTGAACGGCTTCATGATGATGCTGGTCGCCTTTGCCGTGGGCCGATGGGTCGGCGCGCGGCTGGACGGCACCGTGTGGCCGCTGGTGTACGGCGTGTGGGCCTGCTCGGCCGCGCTGGCGCTGACCGCCTGGACGCTGGTGCAACGACACGGAGAGCCCCATGCGCCTGCCTGAGACGCTGCCCTGCATCGCGCTGGCCGGCCCCACCGCCTCGGGCAAGACGGCAGGCGCCCTGGCGCTGGCCGCATCGCTGGCACCGCATTGCCCGGTGGAGATCGTGAGCGTCGATTCGGCGCTGGTGTACCGCGGCATGGACATCGGAACGGCCAAGCCGACGCCCGCCGAACTGGCTGCGGTGCCGCACCACCTGATCGACATCCGCGACCCGTTGCATGCCTACAGCGCGGCCGAGTTCGTGGCCGATGCGACCCGCCTCATCGCGCAGATCCGTGCCCGCGGCGCGCTGCCGCTGCTGGTGGGCGGCACCATGCTGTACTTCAAGGCCCTGCTGGACGGCATCGACGACATGCCACCCGCCGATCCCGCCGTGCGCGCCGAACTGGAGGCCCAGGCCGCCGCCATCGGCTGGCCCGGCATGCATGCCGAACTGGCCCGCGTGGACCCGATCACGGCCGCGCGCCTGGCACCGGCAGACAGCCAGCGCATCCAGCGCGCGCTGGAGGTGTGGCGCATCGCAGGGCAGCCGCTGTCGAGCTTTCATACGATTAAAAAAGGAGCAGAAGACGGCGCCAATACGGCGGTGGATGCCCTTTTCTCTCTGGAGCCCGAAGACCGCGCCTGGCTGCACGGGCGCATCGCCCAACGCTTCGACGCCATGCTGGACGCGGGCTTCGTCGATGAAGTGCGCCGGCTCCGGGCGCGCGGCGACCTGCACCCCGACCTGCCCTCCATGCGCTGCGTGGGCTACCGCCAGGCCTGGGAGGTGCTGGATGCCGAGGCGGCCACCGGCGCGCTGGACCTCGCCGGCCTGCGCGAGCGCGGCATGGCCGCCACCCGCCAACTGGCCAAGCGCCAGGTGACCTGGCTGCGCAGCATGCCGGCACGCCACACCATCCCCTGCGATGCCCCCGGCGCCACCGAGCGGCTGGTGCAGGCCGTGCACCGGCGGCTGGCCGACGAGGCCGTGGCATGAGCGCCGCACCGTCCAGCACCGCCGGCTCCGCGAACGCCGTGCTGCGCGTCGAACAACTGGGCAAGCGCTACAGCGAGGCCGACGTGTTCGCGCAGGTGGACCTGGCCGTACACCCCGGCGAGTTCGTGGCCATCGTGGGCGAATCGGGTGTGGGCAAGTCCACGCTGCTCAACTGCCTCGCGGGCCTTGATACCTGGGACACGGGCCGCATCGTGCACGGCGGCACCGACCTGTCCACGCTGGACGACACGCAGCGCGCCCTTTGGCGGCGCGCGCACGTGGGCTTCGTGTTCCAGGCCTTCCATGTGCTGCCGCACCTGGACGTGGCGCAGAACGTGGCGCTGCCGCTCATGCTGCTGGGCCGCACCGATCCGGCACGGGTGGCGCACATGCTGGCCGCCGTGGGACTGGAGGGCCTGGGCGATCGCCTGCCCCAGCAACTGAGCGGCGGGCAACTGCAGCGCGTGGCCATCGCCCGCGCGCTGGTGCACCGCCCGGCCCTGCTGCTGGCCGATGAGCCCACGGGCAACCTCGACCCCGCCACGGCCGCCCGCGTGATGGACCTGCTGCTGGCCCAGACGCGCGAACACGGCGCCGCGCTGGTCCTGGTCACCCATTCGGATGCCGCCGCGGCCCGGGCGGACCGGCGGCTGCGCCTCACGGCCAGTGGCATGGCACCTTCCGCCGGCCAACCCGGTCCGGTTGTGCCGCCCGCGACCTGACCGGCACTGCCCCCCCATTCCCATGCTCCGCCTGCTGCGCACCTTCTCCTGGCAGGAACTGCGCCACCACCCCTGGCGCGCCGCCGCCGCCGTGGCCGCCGTCATGCTCGGCGTGGCGTTGGCCTTCGCGGTGCATGTGATCAATGCATCGGCCCTGTCAGAGTTCGCGCAGGCCGTGCGCAGCATCAACGGCCAGCCCGACCTGGAACTGCGCGCCACGCAGGGCAGCTTGCCCGACGCGCTGTATGGCCCGGTCGCCACGCACCCGCTGGTGGCACGCGCCGGGCCGGTGCTGGAAACGTCCGCCCAGGCCAGCGTGCCTGGAACGGCGGGGGCCGCGGCGGTGGCCTTGCGCGTGCTGGGCGCCGACGCGTTGCTGCTGCCGGCGATGGCCCCCGCCCTGGTGCCCCGGGCCTTCGAAGGCGCCGACCGGCTGGCGCTGCTGGCGCCGGCCACGGTGTTTCTGAACGGCGCGGCCCTGCAGGCACTCGGGCTGCGCGGCGATGCCGTGGTGCCGGCACTGCAGCTGCGCACGGGCCTGCAGGTGCACACGGTTCGCGTGGCGGGCACGGTGGCCGCGGGCGGCGCGCCGCTGGCCGTGATGGACATCGGCGCGGCGCAGGACCTGTTCCAGCGCGGCGGGCAACTGAGCCGCATCGACGTGCAGCTGCGCCCCGGCGCCAGTGCCGACGCCTTCCGCCAGGCGTTGCAGGCCCTGCCCGGCGCATCGGCCGGCGTGGCCGTGCTGCAGCCCGGGGATGCCACCGCGCGCACCAGCAACCTGTCGCGCGCCTACCGCGTCAACCTGACCGTGCTGGCGCTGGTGGCGCTGTTCACCGGGGCCTTCCTCGTGTTCTCGGTGCTGGCCCTGAGCGTGGCGCAACGCGCGCCGCAGTTCGCCCTGCTGGCCGTGCTGGGCGCCACGCCCCGCCAGCGGCTGGCCCTGGTGCTGGCCGAGTCGGCGGCGCTGGGCGCGGCAGGCAGTGCAGCGGGCATCGCGCTGGGCACGGCACTGGCGGCCCTGGCGCTGCGCTGGCTCGGCGGCGATCTGGGCGGCGGCTACTTCGCCGGCGTGCAGCCGGCCCTGCAATGGAGCGCGCCGGCCGCGCTGCTGTATGGCCTGCTGGGCCTGGCCGCAGCGCTCGTGGGCGGCTGGTGGCCGGCCCGCGCGGCCCAGCAGTTGCCGCCCGCGCAGACACTCAAGGGCCTGGGCGCATCACTGGGCGGAACGCAGCGCGGCGGGCTGGCGTTGCTGCTGATGGCGGGCGGCGCGCTGCTGGCCGGCGCGCCGCCCGTCTTCGGCATTCCGCTGGCCGCCTATGCCTCGGTGGGCCTTTTGCTGGTGGGTGGCATCGCCCTGCTGCCGTGGATCGTGGGCGGGCTGCTGCGCGGGCTGGCCCCCCTGGCCGGGCGGCACCTGCTGCCCTTGCTGGCGCTGGAGCGCGCCCGCCGCACGCGTGGCACCGCCGCCGTGGCGGTGGGCGGCGTGGTGGCCAGCCTGAGCCTGGCCGTGGCGCTCACGGTGATGGTGAGCAGCTTTCGCGGATCGGTCGGCCAGTGGCTGGATGCGGTGCTGCCCGCGCCGCTCTACCTGCGCCTGGCCAGCACGTCGGGTGCCAACGCCGGGACGGACGATGCCGCGGCCTTTCCCCCCGGGTTCGACACCGCGGTGGCCCGGCTGCCGGGCGTGGCGCGCGTGCAGGCCCTGCGCACCAGCAGCCTCTTGCTGGACCCCGCCCGCCCCGCCATCGCACTGCTGGCCCGTCCGCTGGACGGCGACCCGGCCCAGGCGCTGCCGCTGGTGGGCACGCCGCTGCCCGTGCCGCCGGGGCGCATCGGCGTATACGTGAGCGAGGCGGTGCTCGACCTGTACGGCGTGCAGCCCGGCATGGACTGGCCGGCGCTTTCGCAGTCTTTTCGGCCGCTGGCGCAAGAAAGCTCCCGGCAGGTTGCTCCGTTTTTCATAGCAGGCGTCTGGCGCGACTACGTGCGCCAGTTCGGCGCGGTGACGCTGGACCGTGCGGACTTCGTGCGCCTGACCGGCGACACGCGCACGAATGACCTGGCGCTGTGGCCGCAACCGGATGCGGACGAGGCGGCGCTGCGCCAGTCGATCGAGCGGCTGGCCAGTGCCTCATCGGACGCAGCGGCAGCGGGCGGCACGGCGATCCCGGCGGAGGGGGCTCTGGAATTCGCCTCGGCGGCGGGCATCCGCGAGCGCTCGCTGCGCATCTTCGACCGCAGCTTTGCCGTCACCTACTGGCTGCAGGCGGTGGCGATCGGCATCGGCCTGTTCGGCGTGGCCGCCAGCTTCAGCGCCCAGGTGCTGGCGCGGCGCAAGGAATTCGGGCTGCTCGCGCACCTGGGCCTGACGCGCCGGCAGGTGCTGGCGGTGGTGGCCGGGGAAGGCGCCGCGTGGACCGCCATCGGCGCCGTCGCGGGCACGGTGCTGGGCCTGGCCGTGTCGGTGGTGCTGGTGCACGTCGTCAACCCCCAGAGCTTTCACTGGACCATGGACCTGCGGGTGCCCTGGCTTCGGTTGCTGGCCCTTTGCGCCGCCGTGCTGGCCACCGGCACGGTGACCGCCTGGATGGCGGGGCGCGCGGCCGGGGGACGGCAGGCGGTGCTGGCCGTGAAGGAAGACTGGTAGGCGGGACTGACCTGCATCAACGAAAGCGTGATCTGCCTTCGCCATGGGCGTTTTCCCGAGTGATGCACCATCGTCACAGGCGTTAAATTTTGTTTGCAAGACAGTATTTATTTAGCGATGATTCGGTGTCGATAGTCAATTAGAAAACCGCAATGCGGACTCTCACGGACATGGCTGACCGGGCAGGAGTGACCCGGTCGTCCAGCCTGTCCGATCAATTCAAGGAATTCGGTATGAAACAAGCACTCGGGCGGCTCCTGGTTGGGTTGACGACCGCTTTGGTCCTGTGCAGCCCCGCTGCCGCGCAATGGGTCTTTCCACCCGGCTCGTCGCTCGACGTTCCCGCGGGAGGCCAGACGGATCTGGGCTGCTCCGCACTCGACATGCAAGGCACGCTGAACCTCAATGGCGGCACGGTGACCGTGGACACCGACGCCACCTTCAGCTCGGGCTCCAACGTCACGGGCAGCAATGGCGTGATCTCGGTGGGCGGCAACCTCATCTCCGGCGGCAACATCAATACCGGCAACAACACCGTGGTGCTGCGCGACGGCTGCGATCCCGGCAACACCAGCCAGATCAGCGGCAACTTCGTGTTCCAGAACCTGACGCTGTCCAGCACCACCGGCCGCACCTTCGTGCTGCCCGCCGGCACCAACATCACCGTGCTGGGCACGCTCACCGTGCAGGGCGCTCCAGGACAGAACGTGCAGCTCGTGTCGTCCAACGGCACGACGGCCGTGGTCAACCTGGGCCCCAACGCCACCGTGGTGCGCAACTTCGCCACGGTGACCGGCACCGTTCAGTTGGGTGCATTGCCCAATCTGGCCGCCATTCCCACCCTCAGCGAGTACGGTCTGATGCTGCTTTCGCTGCTGATCGGCATGGCCATGTTCTGGAAGCGGCGCGACATTGAGGCGCATGCTCGCCGGATCAGCTGACGGGCATCGCCAGCGGATCCAACCGCTGGAAAAAAGACATTCAACACACTGCTAGACAAGAGAGGGTTTCACCATGTCCAAGAGTCGCCCGCACCGCTACTGGGCCGTTCCCGCACTGAGTTCCGTCCTGGCCCTGCATGCCGCCGGTGTGCTGGCCGCGGACATCACCGTCACGCCCCCTGCCGGCGGAGGATTCGTGGTCAAGGGCCAGGGCGGCCAGGAACGCCTGCGCGTGCAAGGCACGGGTGAGGTCTATGTGCCCGGCCTGTCCGCCTCGCCCACCAACGCCAGCCTGACTTGCTACAACGCCGCCACGGGCCAGCTGACGCAATGCGCCCCAGGTGTGGGCACCGGCGCGACGGGCGCCACCGGAGCCACGGGGGCCACCGGCCCCACCGGCGCGACGGGCCCGGTGGGAGCCACCGGGGTGACGGGTGCCACCGGCGCGGGTGCGACAGGCGCCACGGGGGTCACCGGTGCCACTGGCGTCACGGGTGCGACCGGCGTGACGGGAGCCACCGGCGCGACAGGGACGACCGGGGCCACGGGCACGACCGGCGCCACGGGCGTGACGGGGGCGACAGGTCCGACCGGTGTCACGGGCGCCACGGGCGTGACCGGTGCGACGGGCCCCACCGGCACGACGGGGCCGACGGGGCCGACCGGGCCTCAGGGTACTCAAGGCAATCAAGGCGTTCAGGGCATCCAGGGCGTTACGGGGCCGACGGGTGCCACCGGCGCGACTGGAACCACGGGAGCCACCGGTGCCACGGGCGCGACCGGTGCCACGGGCTCTGGAGGAGGCCTGATGTGGAATACCGCAGCCGCCTTGCCCTCCACGTCGGCCGCGACGATCTTCCTGCCCATGGGCGTGAGCGGACTCGGGGGGGGTACTTTTGATTATTCTGCCTGTACCGGCGGGCCGGCCAGTGGATGCCCAATCAATCCGACGGTCTACGCCAATGCCTCATCGCCGGTGTACAAGACCTGCACGACCAAGTCGCTGTATGTGCGCAACTACACCAATCAGTCAGGCACGCCGTTGGCCATGACAGTGACTCTGTTCCGCAGCGGCACGGCCACGGCGCTTGCTTGCACCGTCGCGGCGACTCGGGCCGCAACCTGCACCAGCAGCTCGGCCGTTGTGCTGGACAGCAGCGCGGACACCGTAGCATTGCAGGTCAGCACGACCAATAGTGGTGGATTTCAGACCTCGGCCCCGGCCGCTATCGAAGGCGTGTTGTCTGCCACAGTCTACTGCGAATGAGCCATTGACCCGGTCTGCTGGACTGCAGCGGCGCAGCCACTGACTTGCGCTGCAACATGCGCCCTCGCATCTGCCTGAACATGATCGTGAAGAACGAGGCACCGGTGATCACCCGGTGCCTCGCTTCGGTGCGGCCGTTCATCGACCATTGGGTCATCGTGGACACGGGCTCCACGGACGGTACGCAGGACATCGTTCGCCGCTTCCTGCAGGACCTTCCCGGCACCCTGCACGAGCGCCCTTGGAAGAATTTCGCGCACAACCGCAACGAGGCCCTGGAACTGGCCCGGCCGCACGCCGACTACCTGCTGTTCATCGACGCCGATGAGCAGCTGCGCATGCCGGCGCAGTACCGGTGGCCTGCGCTCGACGCGGACGGCTACCTCTTCCTGTGCGACATGAACGGCTGGGAATACCAGCGCAACAGCATGGTGGCCACGCGCGTGGACTGGCGCTGGGAAGGCGTGCTGCACGAATACCTGGCCGCGCCCGCGCACGGGCCCTGGCAGACGCTGGCGGGCCCGGTCATCGAGGTGGCCCATGACGGCGCGCGCGGGCGCGATCCCGACACCTATCTGCGCGACATCGCGGTGCTGGAGCAGGACCTGCGCGAGCACCCGGACAACACCCGCAATGTGTTCTATCTGGCGCAAAGCTACCGCGATGCGGGCCGCCTGCAGGACAGCCTGGAGTGGTACCGCCGCCGCGCTGGCATGGGCGGCTGGGAAGAGGAATCCTGGTACGCGCTGTTCCAGGTGGCGGTGCTGACCGAGCGCCTGCAGATGCCCGACAGCGCGGTGCGCGACGCCTACCTCGCCGCCTACGGACAGCGGCCCCAGCGCGCCGAACCGCTGTGCGAGCTGGCACGCTACCACCGCCTGCGGTCGGAGTTCGCGCTGGCGCACCTGTATGCCCAGCAGGCCGCGCGCATCCCGAGGCCGGCGGACATCCTGTTCGTGGACGGCGCGGTGTACGCCTGGCGCGCGCTGGACGAACTGGCCGTCAGTTCCTTCTACGCCCCCGGCGCGCAGGACCAGGGCCGGGACGCCTTGCGCCAATTGCTGCGCGATCAGCGCTTTCCGGCGTCGGAAGCCACGCGCATGCAAGCCAATCGCACGTTCTACGGGCTGTGATGAGCCGCTGAGGGACGGTCACAGGCATTGCGGCGCACCCCGCCAGCCACCCACCACGAGACGGTCTGCCGACCTCAGCCACTGCGCCATGGGGCCGGCCCTGTGCAGGCCCCGATCGGTCTGCGCCAAGCGCTTTTTTTCGCGCGGTGACAATGGCTGGATGCGCCTGCCTGCTTTCGTCGTCCGCCTCACCGCCCGCCGCACCCTGCGCGCGCAAGGCCACCCGCCATGCACCCCATGAAACTGCCAGCGCCCCCCGCCCCGCCCGCCGGCTGGACGCGCCGCGCCTGGTTGGCGGCCACGGCCCTGGCCGGCGGCGCGCCCTGGCTGCCCGCCCACGCCCTCGCGCCCCGCACGCTGGTGTTCCCGCAGGACCATGGCAGCCATCCGGCGCTGCGCACCGAGTGGTGGTACATCACCGGCCAGGCGCGCGCGGCGGGGCGGCTGTGGGGGTTTCAGGTGACGTTCTTTCGCTCGCGGGTCGAGGCCGCCCAGCCGCTGCAGTCGGCCTTCGCCGCCAAACAACTGGTGTTCGCGCATGCCGCTCTGACCGACCTGGGCGGCGCCGCGCTGCACCATGACCAGCGCATCGCACGCGCCGGCTTCGGCATCGCCGGAGCCAGCGAAGCCGACACCGACATCCACCTGGGCGACTGGACGCTGGCTCGCACTCCCCGCGGTGCGGGGAGCCGCTATGCGGCCCAGGTTCGCGCGGCCGACTTCGCGCTGGACCTGCAGTTCGACACCACGCAGCCCGTGCTGCTGCAGGGCGCACAGGGCCTGTCGCGCAAAGGGCCGGACGCCACCCAGGCCAGCTACTATTACAGCCAACCCCAAATGGCCGTGACCGGGCACCTGCAGCTCGCGGGCCGGCGCATGGCCTTGGAGGCCGCGGCACCCGGCAGCCTGGACAACCGCGCCTGGCTGGACCACGAATGGAGCGATGCACTGGTGCACCCCGATGCCGTGGGCTGGGACTGGATCGGCATGAACCTGCAGGACGGCAGCGCGCTCACGGCGTTTCGCCTGCGGCGCGGCGACGGTTCGGCGCTTTGGGCCGGCGGCTCGCTGCGCGCGGCCGGGGGCACCACGCAGGTGTTCGGGCCGCAGGCCGTCGCGTTCACCCCGCAGCGCCACTGGACCAGCCCCGCCAGCCAGGCACGCTACCCGGTGCAGTGGCGCGTGGACACGCCGGCCGGATCGTTCGAAGTGCATGCGCTGCTGGACGCGCAGGAGCTGGACAGCCAGGCCTCGACGGGCGCCATCTACTGGGAGGGCCTGAGCGAACTGCGGGACGGGGCCGGCCGCGCGGTGGGGCGCGGCTACCTGGAGATGACCGGCTACGCCCGGCCGTTGCGGCTGTAGCCGCAACAGGCCGATGCGCACCACCTCGGAGTCAGCCGCGCAGCCCGCGCGCTTTACGCCACCTTCGGCTCAGGCCTTGCGCCCGGCGCGCCGCGGCAGGCGCGCGATGATCTCGCCCATGATCCCGCGGCGGAAGGCCAGCACGCATACCACGAAGATGAGGCCAGTGACCATGGTGACCGACTCGCCCAGGGTGTTGAACCAGTCCACGCCCGTGATCGAAGCGACCAGGTGCCCGAACTCGCCGATCTTGTTTTCCAGCAGCACGACCACGGCCGACCCGACCAGCGGGCCCGACAGCGTGCCCAGGCCACCCACCAGCGTCATCAAGATGACCTGGCCCGAGGCCGTCCAATGCACGTCGGACAGCGTGGCGAAGCCCAGCACCAGGGTCTTGAGCGAGCCCGCCAGCCCGGCGAGCGCGGCCGAGATCACGAAGGCCAGCAACTTGAAGCGGTGCGTGTCGTAGCCCAGTGAAATGGCGCGCGGCTCGTTTTCCTTGATGCTCTTGAGCACCTGGCCGAACGGCGAGTGGATGGTGCGCACGATCAGCAGGAAGGCCAGCACCACCACCACCAGTGCCACGTAGTACATGGTGAGGTCGCTGGACAGGTCGATGAGCCCGAACAGCTTGCCGCGCGGCACGCCCTGCAGGCCGTCCTCCCCGCCCGTGAACGGCGCCTGCAGGCAGGCGAAGAACAGCATCTGCGCCAGCGCCAGCGTGATCATCGAGAAATAGATGCCCTGGCGCCGGATGGCCAGCCAGCCGAACAGCAGCCCCAGCAGCGCGCCGCCGGCGGTGCCGGCCAGCAGGCCCAGCTCGGGCGTGAGGCCCCAGACCTTGATGGCGTGGCCGGCCACGTAGGCCGCGCCGCCCAAAAAGGCCGCATGGCCGAACGACAGCAAACCGGTGTAGCCCAGCAGCAGGTTGAATGCCGAGGCGAAAAGCGCGAAGCACATGAGCTTCATCACGAAGACAGGGTAGGCGCCCAGGAAGGGCGCCGCCAGCAGGGCGGCGAGCAGCAAGCCGTAGCCGATGGGGGCGAGTTTTTGGGAGTTCATGCGTGCGGCCCCTGCTTATCTCTCTTTGCCGAACAGGCCGGCGGGGCGGATGAGGAGAACGATCACCATGATGACGAACACCACGGTGGAAGAGGCCTCGGGATAGAACACCTTGGTGAACCCTTCGATCACGCCCAGGCCCAGCCCGGTCAGGATCGAGCCCATGATCGAGCCCATGCCGCCGATCACCACCACGGCGAACACCACGATGATGAGGTTCTGCCCCATGAGCGGCGTGACCTGATAGACCGGTGCGGCCAGCACGCCGGCGAACGCGGCCAGCGCCGCACCGAACGCGTAGGTGAGCGTGATCATCACCGGCACGTTCACGCCGAAGGCCTCCACCAGGCGCGGGTTCTCGGTGCCGGCGCGCAGGTAGGCGCCGAGCTTGGTCTTTTCGATCACGTACCAGGTGCCCACGCACACCACGAGCGAGGCCACCACCACCCAGGCGCGGTAGTTGGGCAGGATCATGAAGCCGAGGTTGGTCGCGCCTTCCAGCAGTTCCGGCGTGTCGTACCCCAGCCCCGAGACGCCGTAGATGGAGCGGAACACCCCCTCGATCAGCAGCGTGAGCCCGAGGGTCAGCAGCAGGCCGTAGAGGTGGTCGAGCTTGTAGATCCAGCGCAGCAGCAGCCGCTCGATCAGCACCCCCAGGATGCCCACCACCACCGGCGCGGCCAGCAGCATCACCCAGTAGTTGATGCCCAGGTAGGTCATGCCCATCCAGGTGAGCATCGCGCCCAGCATGAACAGCGCGCCGTGCGCGAAGTTGATCACGTTGAGCAGGCCGAAGATCACCGCCAGCCCCAGGCTGAGGATGGCGTAGAACGACCCGTTGACCAGCCCCAGCAGAAGCTGGCTCAACAGGCCCGGCAGTGAGACACCGAAGATTTGCATGGGAGGGCGCGAGTGGCGGTGAAGCGGTGAAAAAAGAGGGTCAGCGGAACGGGCGGCGCGTCATGGGTGTCATTTCCAGGCCGCGCACTTGCTCTCGGCCTGGGTGGCGAACACTTCCTCGCCGGGCAGCTTCTTGACGAGCTTGTAGTAATCCCATGCGCCCTTGGATTCGGCCGGTGACTTCACCTGCATCAGGTACATGTCGTGCACGTAGCGGCCATCGGGGCGCAGCGTGCCGGAGCCGAAGAAGTCGTTCATCTTCATGCCGCGCCAGGCCTGCATCACCTTGTCGGCATCGGTGCTCTTGGCGGCTTCGACGGCCTTCAGGTAGTTCATGGTGGCCGAGTAGTCGGCCGCCTGGATCTCGGTGGGACGGCGCTTGGTCTTTTCCATGAACTTGTCGGCGAACTTGCGCGTGTCGTCGTTCAGGTCCCAATACCAGCTCGTCGTGAACTGCAGGCCCTCGGTGGTCTTGAGGCCCAGGCTGTGGATGTCGCTGAAGAAGATCAGCAGGCCGGCGAGCTTCATGCTCTTGCCGATGCCGAACTCCTTGGCGGCCTTGATGGAGTTGATGGTGTCGCCACCCGCGTTCGCCAGGCCCAGCACCTGGGCCTTGGAGTTCTGCGCCTGCAGCAGGAAGGACGAGAAGTCCGAGGCATTGAGCGGGTGCTTGACGCTGCCCACCACCGTGCCGCCCTTGGCCTTGACCACCGTGCTCGCATCGGCCTCCAGCGCGTGGCCGAACGCGTAGTCCGCCGTGAGGAAGAACCAGCTCTTGCCCCCGCCATCGACGATGGTGGCGCCCGTGCCCTTGGCCAGCGCCACGGTGTCGTAGGCGTAGTGCACCGTGTAGGGGCTGCACTGCTCGTTGGTGAGTGCCGAGGTGGCCGCGCCGTTGTTGATGAACACGCGCTTCTTCTCCTGCGCCACCTTGGCCATGGCCAGGGCCGTGCCCGAGTTGGTGCCGCCGAACACCAGGGTCAGGCCCTGCGTGTCGATCCATTCGCGCGCCTTCGATGCGGCGATGTCGGCCTTGTTCTGGTGGTCCGCGCTCATCAGTTCGATGGGCATGCCCAGCACCTTGCCACCGAAGTCGTCGATGGCCATCTGGATCGCCACCGCGCCGTTCTTGCCTTCCACGTCGGCGTACAGGCTGGACATGTCGGTGATGAAGCCGATCTTGACCTTGTCCTGGGCCTGCACGGCCGATGCGGCCAGGCCCAGGGCGCCCAGCACCAGGGCCAGTCGGGTGAGTTGTCTGTTTTTCATGGCTTTGTCTCCTGATCTCGGATGTGTTTTTTTCGATCGTGCGCGTCAGCTCATTTCCACAGCGCGCATTTGCTCTCGGCCTTGGTGGTCCACACCTGGTCGGCGGGCAGCTTGCTCACGACCTTGTAGTAGTCCCAGGGCTCCTTGGATTCGGCGGGGGCCTTCACCTGCACCAAGTACATGTCGTGCGCAAAGCGGCCGTCCGGGCGGATCACGCCCTTGCCGTAGAAGTCGTCGATGGGCGTGGACTTGAGCTTCTCCATCACCTTGTCGGCATCGAGCGTCTTGGCGGCTTCCACCGCTTTCAGGTAGTTCATGGTGGCCGAGTAGTCGGCCGCCTGGATGTCGGTCGGCATGCGCTTGGTCTTGGCGAAGAACTTGCGGCCGAAGGCACGGGTCTTGTCGTCCAGGTTCCAGTCCCAGCTGGTGGTGAGCAGCAGGCCTTCGGTGTTCTTCAGGCCCAGGCTGTGGATGTCGGTCACGAAGACCAGCAGGCCCGCCATCTTCATGGTCTTGTTGATGCCGAACTCGCGCGCGGCCTTGATGGCGTTGATGGTGTCGCCGCCGGCATTGGCCAAGCCCAGGATCTGCGCCTTGGAGTTCTGCGCCTGCAGCAGGAAGGACGAGAAGTCGGACGCGTTGATGGGGTGCTTCACGCTGCCCACCACCTTGCCACCCTTTTCCTTGACCACCTTGGCCGTATCGGCCTCCAGCGCGGCGCCGAACGCATAGTCGGCCGTGAGGAAGAACCAGTCCTTGCCGCCCTGCCCCACGATCGCGCCGCCCGTGCCCTTGGCCAGCGCCACGGTGTCGTAGGCGTAGTGCACCGTGTAGGGGCTGCACTGCTCGTTGGTGAGCGCCGAGGAGCCCGCGCCGTTGACGATGAACACGCGCTTCTTCTCCTGCGCCACCTTCGCCATCGCCAGACCCGTGCCCGAGTTGGTGCCGCCGAACAGCATCGTCAGGCCCTGCGTGTCGATCCACTCGCGCGCCTTCGATGCGGCGATGTCGGCCTTGTTCTGGTGGTCCGCGCTCAGCAGCTCGATGGGCTGGCCCAGCACCTTGCCGCCGAAGTCGTCGATGGCCATCTGGATCGCCACCGCGCCGTTCTTGCCTTCCACGTCGGCGTACAGGCTGGACATGTCGGTGATGAAGCCGATCTTCACCTTGTCCTGCGCCTGCGCGGAGAACGTCGCGAGGCCCGCGGCCCCCAGCAGCACGGCGAGCGCCTTGAGGTTCATCTTTTTCATGTCGTTGTCTCCTTGGGTCTTCGATGGAAAGGGGGATCGGGGTGCTCTGGGCGAAGGCGGTGGTCGAAGCCGTCCCGCGCCGGGTCAGACGCCCAGCAACTCGTTGAGCACGGGCATCTTGGCCTGCAGCTCGGCGGCGCCGAACTGCTCCACGATGCGGCCGTGCTCCATCACGTAGAAGCGGTCGGCCAGCGGCGCGGCGAAGTGGAAGTTCTGCTCCACCATCACCACGGTGTAGCCCTTCTGGCGCAGCGTGGTGATCATGCGGGCCAGGGCCTGCACGATCACCGGCGCCAGGCCTTCGGAGATTTCGTCGAGCAGCAGCAGCTTGGCCCCGGTGCGCAGGATGCGCGCCACCGCCAGCATCTGCTGCTCGCCGCCCGACAGGCGCGTGCCCTGGCTGTGGCGGCGCTCGGCCAGGTTGGGGAACATGGCGTAGATCTCATCGACCGACATGCCCTGCGTGCCGGTCTTGAGCACCGGGGGCAGCAGCAGGTTCTCTTCGCACGACAGGCTGGAAAAGATGCCGCGCTCTTCCGGGCAATAGCCCACGCCCAGGTGGGCGATGCGGTGCGTGGGCATCTGGATCGTCTCCTGCCCGTGGATGCGCACGGAGCCTTTGCGGGCGCCCGTCAGCCCCATCACGGCGCGCATGGTGGACGTGCGGCCCGCGCCATTGCGGCCCAGCAGGGTCACCACCTCGCCGGGCTGCACCGTGATGTCCACGCCGTGCAGCACGTGCGACTCGCCGTACCAGGCCTGCAGGCCACTGATCTCGAGGGCCGGCGCGCTCATGCGTGGGCCCCCTGCAGTTGGCCGTCCGTGGTGCCCATGTAGGCCTCCATCACCTGCGGGTTGCGCGATACCTCTTCGTACGGCCCCTCGGCCAGCACAGCGCCGCGCTGCAGCACGGTGATGCGGTCGGCGATCGTGGAGATCACCTTCATGTTGTGTTCCACCATGAGGATGGTTCGGCCGGCCGAGACCTTCTTGATGAGCTGCGTGACGCGGTCCACGTCCTCGTGGCCCATGCCCTGCGTGGGCTCGTCCAGCAGCATCAGCTCGGGCTCCATGGCCAGCGTGGTGGCGATCTCCAGCGCGCGCTTGCGGCCGTAGGGCAGGTTCACGGTGGTCTCGTCGGCCAGGTCCTGCAGGCCCACTTCGGCCAGCAGTTCCATCGCGCGGCCGTCGAGCTGCTGCAGACTGCGTTCGCTGCGCCAGAAGTGGAACGCCGTGCCCAGCTTGCGCTGCAGGCCGATGCGCACATTCTCCAGCAGCGTGAGGTGCGGGAACACGGCGGAGATCTGGAACGAGCGGATCACGCCGCGCCGCGCGATCAGCGCGGGCCGCTCGCGGGTGATGTCCTCGCCGTTGAAGCGGATCACGCCGGAGGTCGGCTCCAGGAACTTGGTCAGCAGGTTGAAGCAGGTGGTCTTGCCAGCGCCGTTGGGACCGATCAGCGCATGGATGGAGCCCCGGCGGACCGCGAGATTGACATCGCTGACCGCGGTGAAGCCTCTGAACTCTTTGGTCAGGCTGTGGGTTTCGAGAATGACGTCGCTCATTGCGCCTTGGCCGCTCCGTGGTGGTGCTGGGCGGGGCGCTTCGCCCGGGGGAGCGAGGCACCCTGGCCTGCGTTAGGTTGCACCGCATCCTAAGGCGCGCCCCCGCTGCGCAGATACTGGGACAAATGCCTATGTATAAACGCCTACCCGGCCGGCCGGCACCGCCCCCCTGGGGACGCCCGGGCGCGGTCCGGCGCACGCCTTCCGCCCCAGGCAGGGCTTTGGATGAAAACCGCTCCATGCCATAGATCCAATTGTTCGGGTAGCTATTAAATTAATAGCAAACCTGTGTCGCGGCAGGCTTCATGGCAAGGCGCATGCCGATCCGGGCGCGGGCTCCTACACTGCCACCATGCCCTCCTCCTCCCCCACCCCCGGCGCCCCGCGCTCGCTCGGCGGCCTGCTGCCGTTTCTCCGGCCCTATGCCGGACGCATTGCGCTCGCGCTGGTCTTCCTGGTGCTGGCGGCGCTGGCCACGCTGGCGTTTCCCTTGGCGCTGCGCGAACTCATCGACGGCGGGCTGGTGGGCGCCACGCGCGGCGAGCAGGCCATGGCGCTGCGCGAGCATTTCGGGCTGCTGTTCGCCGTGGCCGTGGCGCTGGGGCTGTTCTCCGCCGCGCGTTTCTACACCGTGAGCTGGCTGGGCGAGCGGGTGACGGCCGACCTGCGCAACGCCGTCTATGCGCACGTGCTGGAACAAAGCCCGCAGTTCTACGAAACCACGCAGACCGGCGAAGTGCTGTCGCGCCTGACCGTGGACACCACGCTGGTGCAGACCGTGGTGGGCTCGTCGCTGTCGATGGGCCTGCGCAACGCGGTGATGGGCGTGGGGGCGCTGGGGATGCTGGTGTGGACCAATCCGTACATCATGTCGGTGGTGTTCGCCGCCATCGTGGTCGTGGTGCTGCCCACGCTGTGGATCGGCCGCTGGGTGCGCCGCCTCTCCCGGGCCAGCCAGGACCGGGTGGCCGATTCCAGCGCCATCGCGGCCGAGGTGCTCAATGCCGTGCCCGCCGTGCAAAGCTACACGGCCGAATCGCGCGAAGCCCGCCGGTTCGAAGCCTCCACCGAGAACGCCTTCCAGACCGCCGTGCGCCGCAGCCGGGCCCGCGCGGCGCTGGTGGCCTTCATCGTGATCGCCAACGCGGCGTTGCTGCTGTGGGGCCTGTACCGGGGCACGCAGGCGGTGCTGGCGGGCGAGATGTCGGCCGGCCACCTGGGGCAGACGGTCATCTACGTCATGTTCCTTGCGGGCGCGGTGGCCGTGCTCGGCGAGGTGTACGGCGACCTGCTGCGCGCCGCCGGGGCCACCGAACGGCTCATGGAACTGCTCGCCAGCCGATCGCCCATCGCCAGCCCCGCGCAGCCCGCGGCGCTGCCGGACACGGGCGGCGGGCTGCGCGTGGACTTCGACAAAGTGGCGTTCCACTATCCCTCGCGGCCGCAGGCACCCGCCCTGCGCGGCTTTGACCTGCACCTGTCGGCCGGCGAAACCGTCGCGCTGGTGGGCGCCAGCGGCGCGGGCAAGACCACGGTGTTCCAGCTGCTGCAGCGCTTCTACGACGTGGATGCCGCAGGCGGCGGCATCGCGCTGAACGGCGTGGACATCCGCCGCCTGGCGCTCGGCGACCTGCGTGCCCACGTGGGCATCGTGCCGCAGGACGCGGTGATCTTCTCCGCCTCGGCCCTGGACAACATCCGCTACGGCCGCCCCGGTGCCACCGAGCGGGAAGTGCAGGAGGCCGCACGCGCCGCCTTCGCACACGAGTTCATCGCGGCCTTGCCCGAAGGCTACGGCACTTTCCTGGGCGAGCGTGGCGTGCGCCTGTCCGGCGGGCAGCGCCAGCGCATCGCCATCGCCCGCGCCTTGCTCAAGAACCCACCGCTGCTGTTGCTGGACGAAGCCACGAGCGCGCTCGATGCGGAAAGCGAACGCATGGTGCAGGCCGCGCTGGACGCCGCCATGCAGCGCCACAGCGGCCAGCGCACCACGCTGGTCATCGCGCACCGGCTCGCCACGGTGCAGAACGCCGACCGCATCGTGGTGATGGACCAAGGGCAGATCGTGGAGGAAGGGCGCCATGCGGACCTGGTCCGGCAGGGCGGCGTGTACGCCCGGCTGGCGGCGCTGCAGTTCACGCAGTGAAGACGGGCGGACCGAGGCCTGCCATCCGGTCGGCGATGCCGACGCACCGGCAGGCGGCTACTGCAAGGTTTCCTTGGCCGCGTCCGGAAGCACCAGGGGCAGCACTGCGATCCCCTCTTCCAGCAGTTCGGCCGCTTCCTGGGCACTGGCCTGGCCGCGGATACCGCGCTCTTCGGTTTCGCCGTGGTGCATGCGGCGCGCTTCCTGCGCGAAGCGGGGCCCCACGTCCTCGGTGTGGGCCACGATGTGCCGGGCCACCCGCAGCCACGCGGCCTGCAGGCCGGAATCGCCCGGGGGCATGGAAGGGGATGGGTTTGCCACCGCAGTGCTGCCAGCACCGTCCTCCCGGGCGCGCGGGGCAGCCGGGTTGGGCATTGCGCCCAGATTCAGGCGCGGGGCGCTCAGGCCCTTGCGGATCTCGCTGCTGCCGCACAGGGGGCATTGAACGAGATCGCGCGCCAGCTGGCTCTGGAAATCGGCCTCGGACCCGAACCAGCCCTCGAATGCATGGCCCTGTGCGCAATGGAGATCGAGCACTTTCATGGCAATGGGAATGGAGCAGGCAGCGGAGGCAGCCGGCCGGCGATGCGCAGCACCTCAGCCCTTGTTGCGCCGCAGCAGGTAGCGGTAGATGAACCCGGGAAACGCCAGCGTGATGAACAGCGTGGCAGTGATCGCGTAGAACTCCCACTGCTGGGGTGCGATCTGCCCCACGCGGCGCTCCAGCAGCAGCGCGACGCCACCGACCAGAAAGTACAGCAGGGCCATTTCGCCCAGGCGCGCCGCCATGGGCTTGGTGGGCGCGGCCTTCGGGCCCACCAGCAGCCAGCGCTGGCTGAAGAACGGCAGGTTGGCCCCGATGGCCGCCAGCACGATCACCAGCCAGATGGACGCGGTGGCGGACACAGGAGGGGCAACGGCCTGGGAAAAGGAAATCCGGGCGCGCTCAGGTCGCCAGCGCGCGCACGACGGCGTCGGCGCACAGCGCCATCAGGCCACCGGGCAGCAGGCCCAGCACCAGCACCAGCGCGCCGTTGAGCGTGAGCACCATGCGCACGTCCAGCGGGGCCGACACGTTCGCGGCGGTGAGCGGTGCATCGAAGTACATCACCTTCACCACGCGCAGGTAGTAGAAGGCGCCGATCAGCGACATCACCACCGCGAAGACGGCCAGGGCGATGTATAGCGTCTGGCCCGAAGCCACCAGGGCCTGCAGCACCGACAGCTTGGCGTAGAAGCCCACCAGCGGCGGCAGACCGGCCAGCGAGAACAAGCACACCGCCATCACGCCGGCATACAGCGGGCTGCGCTGGTTCAGGCCCGCCAGGTCGGAAATCTCTTCGCTCTCGAAGCCTTCGCGGGCCAGCAGCAGGATCACGCCGAAGCTCGCCAGCGTGGTCAGCACATAGCTCACCACGTAGAACATGGAAGAGCTGTAGGCGTTCTCGACCGCGTTGGCATCCACGTTGCCGTTGACCACGCCCGACAGCAGGCCCAGCAGCACGAAGCCCATCTGCGAGATCGTGGAGTACGCCAGCATGCGCTTGAGGTTGGTCTGGGCGATGGCCGCCAGATTGCCGACCAGCAACGAGCCGATGGCCAGCACCGCGAGCATCTGCTGCCAGTCGATGGCCAGCGGCAGCAGCCCGTCCACCAGCAGGCGGATGGTGATGGCGAAGGCCGCCAGCTTGGGCGCGCCGCCGATGATCAGCGTCACGGCCGTGGGAGCGCCCTGGTACACATCGGGAATCCACATGTGGAACGGCACCACGCCCAGCTTGAAGGCCAGGCCGGCCACCACGAACACCAGGCCGAACACCAGCACCTGGTGGCGGATCTGGCCGGAGTTGACCGCCTTGAACACCTGGCCGATGTCGAGCGAACCGGTCGCGCCGTAGATCATCGACAGGCCGTACAGCAGGAAGCCGCTCGCCATCGCGCCCAGCACGAAATACTTCATCGCGGCCTCGGTGGAGGTCGCATGGTCGCGGCGCAGGGCCACCAGCGCATAGCTGGACAGCGTGAGCAATTCCAGGCCCAGGTAGATCACCAGGAAGTTGTTGCCCGAGATCATGATGAACATGCCCAGCAGCGCGAACATCGACAGCGTGAAGAACTCGCCGCCGCGCAGCATGTCGCGGTCGCCGGCATAGGGGCGGCCATAGACGAGCGTGACCATCATGGCCACGGTGGCGAAGCACTTGAGCCAGTTGCCCATGGCATCGCTCACCACCATGTTGCCGAAGCCGTAGAACGTGTTGCCGGTGTTGGCATACAGGGCCTGCAGCACGGCCACCACGGTCAGGGTGAGCATGGTGAGCAGGTAGGTGCCCGTGCGCCGTGGGCTGGTGACGCCCAGGTCCACGAGCGCGATCACGCAGGCCATGACCAGGAGCACGATCTCCGGATACACCGCCAGCCAGCTGATGTTGTCAATCATCTCGAGTCTCTCGTTTCAGTCTGGTCAGTTGAGCTTGGACAGCGCCACGTGCTTGAGCAGCTGCGCCACCGAAGCGTCCATCACGTCGGTGAAGGGACGGGGGTACAGCCCCATGTAAAGCACGGCAATCGCGAGCACGGCCATCACCAGGAACTCGCGGGCACCGATGTCCTTGAGGTCTCTCACGTGGTCGTTGGCGACGGGGCCGAGGTAGACGCGCTTGTACATCCACAGCGTGTAGGCCGCGCCGAAGATCAGCGCCGTGGCCGCGGCCAGGCCGATCCAGAAGTTGGCCTTGACGGCGCCCAGGATCACCATCCACTCGCCCACGAATCCGGCCGTGCCCGGCAGGCCGCAGTTGGCCATGGCGAACAGCAGCGCGAAGGCCGCGAACTTGGGCATGGTGTTGACCACGCCGCCGTAGGCCGCGATCTCACGGGAATGCACGCGGTCGTACAGCACGCCGATCGACAGGAACATGGCGCCCGACACGAAGCCGTGGGCGATCATCTGCACCAGCCCGCCCGACACGCCCAGGTCGTTGAAGATGAAGAAGCCCAGCGTCACGAAGCCCATGTGCGCCACGGACGAATACGCCACCAGCTTCTTCATGTCCTTTTGCACCATCGCCACCAGGCCCACGTAGATCACGGCCACCAGCGACAGCGCGATCATCAGCCAGGCCCATTCACGCGCGGCGTCGGGGGCGATGGGCATGGAAAAGCGCAGGAAACCATAGGCACCCAGCTTCAGCATGATGGCAGCCAGCACGGCGGAGCCGCCGGTGGGGGCCTCCACGTGCACGTCGGGCAGCCAGGTGTGCACCGGCCACATCGGTACCTTCACCGCGAACGCGGCGAAGAAGGCGAAGAACAGCAGGGTCTGCGCACGGGCCGACAGCGGCAGCTGGTGCCACGTGGCGATGTCGAAGCTGCCACCGGACTGGTTGTACAGGTAGATCAGCGCGATCAGCATCAGCAGCGAGCCGAGCAGCGTGTACAGGAAGAACTTGAACGCCGCGTAGATCTTGTTGGGGCCGCCCCAGATGCCGATGATCAGGTACATCGGGATCAGCGTGGCTTCGAAGAACACGTAGAACAGCAGACCATCGAGCGCGCTGAACACGCCGATCATCAGGCCCGAGAGGATCAGGAACGCGCCCATGTACTGGTTCACGCGCTCGGTGATCGACTCCCACGACGCGATCACCACGATCACCGTGATGAACGCCGTGAGCGGTACGAACCAGAACGAGATGCCGTCCACACCCAGGTGGTAGTGGACGTTGAAGCGCTCGATCCACTGCACCTTCTCGACGAACTGCGCTGCGGCGGACGTGGCCTCGAAGCCGCCGTACAGCGGCAGCGTGACGGCCAGACCCACCAGCGACCCGATCAGGGCCAGCCAGCGCACGGCGCGTGCGTGCTCATCGCGGCCAAAGGCCAGCAGCAGGGCGCCAAACGCGATCGGCACCCAGATGGCAAGACTCAACAAACCCATTTTTGTTTTCCCTCTACTTGTTGAGCCACACGAAGTACGTCATGAGCGCGAAGATGCCCAGGATCATGACCAGCGCGTAGTGGTAGATGTAGCCCGTCTGGAACCAGCGCACCACCCCCGCCACGCGGCCCACCAGCTTCCACGAGCCGTTGACCAGCGCGCCGTCGATCACGGCCTGGTCGCCGCCCTTCCACAGGCCGGTGCCCAGCGCGCGAGCGCCCCGCGCGATGATGTTTTCGTTGATCCAGTCGAGGTAGTACTTGTTCTCGAACAGCATGTAGATCGGATGGAAGATGCGCTTGATCGCGGCCGGCAGGGCCGGGTTGACCATGTACATGTAGTAGGACGCCGCCACGCCCGCCAGGGCCAGCCAGAACGGTGCGGTCTGCAGGCCGTGAAGCGCCATGCCCACGGGGCCGTGGAAGATCTCCGCCAGTTCCGCCATCGCGGGGTGCTTGGCGGCGTCGACGAAGATCACGTCCTTGAAGAAGTCGCCGAACAGCATGGGCTGAATGAACAGGAAGCCGATGACCACCGAAGGAATGGCCAGCAGGATCAGCGGCACGGTGACGACCCAGGGCGACTCGTGCGGCTTGGCATCGTGGCCATGGCCGTGGTGGTCGTCATGGGCATGGTGGTCGTCGTGGTGCGCATCCGGGTTCTGGTCGTAGCGCTCCTTGCCGTGGAAGACCAGGAAGTACATGCGGAACGAATAGAACGCGGTGACGAACACGCCCGCCAGCACGGCGAAGTGCGCGAAACCTGCGGCCGGCAGCGTGCTGGCATGCACGGCTTCGATGATGCTGTCCTTGGAATAGAAGCCCGAGAACAGCGGCGTGCCGATCAGTGCCAGCGAACCCAGCAGCGACGTGATCCAGGTGATGGGCATGTACTTGCGCACGGCGCCCATCCAGCGGATGTCCTGGTTGTGGTGCATGCCCATGATGACCGAGCCCGCGCCGAGGAACAGCAACGCCTTGAAGAACGCGTGCGTCATCAGGTGGAACACCGCCACCGAGTAGGCGGAGGCACCGAGCGCCACCGTCATGTAGCCCAGCTGCGACAGCGTGGAATAGGCCACCACGCGCTTGATGTCGTTCTGGATGATGCCCAGAAAGCCCATGAACAGCGCCGTGATCGCACCGATCACGAGGATGAAGTTGAGCGCGGTGTCCGACAGTTCGAACAGCGGCGACATCCGCGACACCATGAAGATGCCGGCCGTCACCATGGTGGCGGCGTGGATCAGCGCGGAGATGGGCGTCGGGCCTTCCATCGAGTCCGGCAGCCACACGTGCAGCGGAAACTGAGCGCTCTTGCCCATCGCACCGATGAACAGGCAGATGCAGATGACCGTGATCAGCATCCAGCTGGTGCCCGGGAACGACAGTGTTCCGAGCTCACCCGCCTTGCCGAAGATCTCGCTGTAGTTCAGCGTGTTGGTGTACGCCGCGATCAAGCCGATGCCCAGGATGAAGCCGAAATCGCCCACGCGGTTCACCAGGAACGCCTTCATGTTGGCGAAGATGGCGGTCGGCTTGTTGAACCAGAAGCCGATCAGCAGGTACGACACCAGGCCCACCGCTTCCCAGCCGAAGAACAGCTGCAGCAGGTTGTTGCTCATGACGAGCATCAGCATCGAGAAGGTGAACAGCGAGATGTAGGCGAAGAAACGGTTGTAGCCGTCGTCTTCTTCCATGTAGCCGATCGTGTAGATGTGCACCATCAGCGACACGAAGGTCACCACGCACATCATCATGGCCGTGAGGCTGTCCACGAGGAAGCCGACCTCCATCTTGAGGCCGCCGACCACCATCCAGGTGTAGAGCGTTTCGTTGAAGCGCGCGCCGTCCATGGCCACGCTCTTGAGCGTCATGGCGGACAGGACGAAGGCCGCCAGCACGCCGAGAATGGTCAGCGTGTGGCTCAGCCGCCGGCCGATCCGGTTGCCGCCGAAGGCGGTGCCGAAGATACCCGCCAGGGCGGATCCCACCAGCGGTGCCATGGGCACCGCCAGCAGTGTCGAAGCAGAAAGGGTTTGGCTCATTCTTGAGGACCTTGGCTAGTACCGGCGACTCAACCCTTGAGGGTGTTGAGGTCTTCCGCGTTGATGCTGGATTTGTTGCGGAACAGCAGCACCAGGATCGCGAGGCCGATGGCCGACTCTGCCGCGGCGACCGTCAGGATGAAGAACACGAACACCTGGCCGTGCATGTCGCCCAGGTAGTGCGAGAACGCGACGAAGTTCATGTTCACGGCCAACAGCATCAACTCGATCGCCATCAGCAGCACGATCAGGTTCTTGCGGTTCAGGAAGATGCCGATGACGGCGAGCGCGAACAGCATCGCGCCCAGCGACAGGAAATGGCCCAGGGTCAATGTCATGCCTTCTTCTCCTCGACAGCGGGCGTTGCCGCTGCTTCCTCTGCAGGCTTTTGCGTCGCGGCGACCTTCACCAGCGCCACGCGGTCGCTGGCGCGCACACGGATCTGCTGCGATGGGTTGATCGCCTTGCTGTCCTTGCGCTGGCGCAGGGTGAGCGCGATGGCCGCGATCATCGCCACCAGCAGGATGACCGCTGCGATCTCGACGGGGTACAGGTACTCGGTGTAGAGCAGCTTGCCCAGCGCCTTGGTGTTCGAGTAAGGCAGCACATGGCCTGCCGCATCGACCACGGCCGCCACCGCCTTGGGCTCGTCCATGCCACGGAAGCCGCCCATCAGCACGGCCGCCATTTCCAGGGCGATCAGCGCGCCGATGAAGGCCGCCAGCGGAAAGTGCCGCCAGAAGCCCTGCCGAATGGAATCGATGTGGATGTCCAGCATCATCACCACGAAGAGGAAGAGCACCATCACCGCGCCGAGGTACACCAGCACCAGGGCGATGGCGAGGAACTCCGCCTTCAGCAGCAGCCAGATGGCGGCCGCCTGCGAAAACGCGAGGATGAGATACAGCACCGCATGCACGGGGTTGCGCGCGGTGATGACCCGGAAGGCTGCAAAGAGCAGCACGACCGAGAACAGATAGAAGAAACCAGTCTTGGCGTCCATGAATCGGGTCTTTGTAGGGGTTCAGGAGCCGCGCTCAGCGGTACTTGGCGTCGGCCGCCTTGGCTGCAGCGATCTCGGCCTCGTAGCGGTCCCCCACGGCCAGGAGCATGTCCTTGGTGAAGTACAGGTCGCCGCGCTTTTCGCCGTGGTATTCCAGGATCTGCGTCTCGACGATGGAGTCCACCGGGCAGCTCTCTTCGCAAAAGCCGCAGAAGATGCACTTGGTCAGATCGATGTCATAGCGCGTGGTGCGGCGCGAACCGTCCGCACGCACATCGGACTCGATGGTGATCGCCAGTGCCGGGCACACGGCCTCGCACAGCTTGCAGGCGATGCAGCGCTCTTCGCCGTTGTCGTAGCGGCGCAGCGCGTGCAGGCCGCGGAACCGGGGCGACAGGGGCGTCTTCTCTTCAGGGAACTGAACGGTCACCTTGCGCCGAAACGCGTAGCGACCCGTCAGGGCCATGCCCTTGACCAGCTCCACCAGCATGAAGCTCTTGAAAAAATCCTTGATCGAAAAGGATGAAGTAGCAGCAACAGCAGTCATCGGTGTCCCCGCTCAATTCCAGATGTTCCATGGCGAGTGCAGCCACGCGCCAACGATAAGCAGCCACACCAGCGTGACCGGAATGAAGATCTTCCAGCCCAGCCGCATGATCTGGTCATAGCGAAAGCGCGGGAAGGTCGCGCGGATCCAGATGAACATGGACACCACGAGGAAGGTCTTGAGGCCCAGCCAGATCCATCCGGGGATGAAGTCCAGCGCCGCCACCGGCGACAGCCAGCCGCCCAGGAACATGAGCACGGCCAGGATGGACACGAGCCACATGCTGGCGTATTCGGCCAGGAAGAAGATGGCGAAGCCCATGCCCGAGTACTCGACCATGTGGCCGGCCACGATCTCGGCCTCGCCTTCGACCACGTCGAAGGGGTGGCGGTTGGTTTCGGCCACGCCCGAGATGAGGTAGACGATGAAGATCGGCAGCAGCGGCAGCCAGTTCCACGACAGGAAGCCAAAGCCCTTCGCGGCTGCCATGCCGGCGCCCTGCCCCATCACGACTTCGGTCAGGTTCATGCTGCCCGACACCATGATGACGACGAGGAAACAGAAGCCCATCGCGATTTCATAGCTCACCATCTGCGCGGAAGCGCGCAGCGCCCCCAGGAAGGCGTACTTGGAGTTGGAAGCCCAGCCAGCGATGATCACGCCGTACACCTCGATGGAGGTGATGGCCATCACCAGCAGCAGGCCGGCATTCACGTTAGCCAAGGCCACATCCGGACCGAACGGAATCGCCACCCAGGCCGCCAGCGCGGGCATGATGGCCATGACTGGGCCGAGCACGAACAGGCCCTTGCTGGCCGCCGTTGGCTGGATGATTTCCTTGGTCAGCAGCTTGAGGCCGTCGGCCAGCGGCTGCAGCAGCCCGAACGGGCCGACCCGGTTGGGGCCATGGCGCACCTGCATGAAGCCGAGCAGCTTGCGCTCCCACAGCGTGAGGTAGGCCACGGCACCCATCAGGGGGGCCACGATGGCCACGATCTTGATCAGGTTCCAGATCACCGGCCACACCGCCGCCGTCCACCAGGACTGGGCGAACAGGTGCAGGCCGCCGTTGTACAGCGCGTCGATCATGCGGCAACTCCTTCAGCGGCGCGGCGTGCATCGGCCGTCAACTGCAGCGACGGCGCACGGCGAACCAGCCCGTCGAGCTGGTAGATGCTGGCCACGACCGGCGCGGCACCCGCACCGGCGGGCACGGCGATGGCAGCGCGCGTGCTGTTGCTCAGGCGGTCGGCAGGCAGTTGGGCCAGCGGAGCGGCCACCGTCGCACCCGTGGCTTTCGCCAGCACGTCCTGAGAGGTCTCGAAGTCGAGGCCCTGCACACCCAGCAGGTTGCCCAGCACCCGCAGCACCTTCCACGCGGGACGGGCATCGCCCAGCGGCTTGACCACGGCGTGGAAGCTCTGCAGGCGGCCTTCGGCATTGACGAAGGTGCCCGAGGTTTCGGTGAACGGCGCGATGGGCAGCAGCACATCGCTGAATTCCATGTTGGCCTTGAAAGGGCTCATCGTCACGACCATCTCGGCACCCGACAGCGCAGCCGCTGCCTGTGCACCTGCGGCGGAGTCATGGACAGGTTCGGTGTTCAGCAGCAGCGCCGCCTTGAGGCCGCCCGCCAGCATCTGGCCGGCGTTCAGGCCGCCCTTCTGCGGCTGTGCGCCAACGAACTGCGCGCCCAACGTATTGGCGGCTTCGGTGAGGTAGCCCACCACCGCACCCGTCTGGGCACCGATCCACTGGGCCAGCGCCAGCAGGCTCGAGGCCTGGGCGTGGTGCGCAGCGGCGTTGCCCAGCAGGATGGCCCGGCCTTCGCCCGAAGCCAATGCACGGGCCATACCGGCCGAGACGTCGGTCACACGGCCGCTGGCCACGGGGGCAGCCACACCGCGTTCCTGCGCCACGGCGGCGGCCACGTCGGCCAGGACCGCAGCCCAGTCCTGGGCCGGCGCCACGATGGACTGCGCCACGGGCATGGCCCAGTCGTAGGCCGCGGCGTTGAGGGCGCTGACGGTACAGCCCTTGCGCGCAGCCTGGCGGATGCGCTGGGCGAACAGCGGATGGTCCTTGCGCAGGTTCGAGCCCACGACCAGCACCGACTGCAGCGAGGACAGCGAGGCGATGCTCGTGCCCAGCCAATGGATGCCATCGGCCTGGGTGAACTCGGCGTGGCGCAGGCGGTGGTCGATGTTGTCGCTGCCGATGCCGCGCACGAGCGCGCCGGCCAGGAACAGCTCTTCCAGCGTGCTGTGCGGGCTCACCAGCGCACCGATGCTCTGGGCGCCATGGTCGGTGCGGATGCCCTGCAGCCCATTGGCCACGTATTCCAGCGCGGTCTGCCAGTCGACTTCCTTCCACTGGCCGCCCTGCTTGAGCATGGGGCGCGTCAGGCGCTCGTCTCCGTTGAGAGCTTCGTAGGAGAAGCGGTCACGGTCGGCGATCCAGCACTCGTTGACGTCTTCGTTCTCGAAGGGAACGACGCGCATCACCTTGTGGTTCTTCACCTGGACGATGAGATTGGCACCGGTGGAATCGTGCGGGCTCACCGACTTGCGGCGCGACAGCTCCCAGGTCCGGGCGCTGTAGCGGAAAGGCTTGCTGGTCAGCGCGCCCACAGGGCAGATGTCGATCATGTTGCCCGACAGCTCGGAATCGACCGTATCGCCCAGCACCGTGGTGATCTCGGAGTGCTCGCCGCGATGGATCATGCCCAACTCCATCACGCCGGCCACTTCCTGGCCGAAGCGCACGCAGCGGGTGCAATGGATGCAGCGGGTCATCTCCTCCATGGAGATCAGGGGACCCACGTCCTTGTGGAACACCACGCGCTTTTCCTCTTCGTAACGCGAAGAAGAGCCGCCGTAGCCCACCGCCAGATCCTGCAGCTGGCACTCGCCGCCCTGATCGCAGATCGGGCAGTCCAGCGGGTGATTGATGAGCAGGAACTCCATGACCGACTGCTGGGCCTTGATGGCCTTGTCGCTCTTGGTGCGCACGATCATGCCTTGCGTCACGGGCGTGGCACAGGCCGGCATCGGCTTGGGCGCCTTCTCCACGTCCACCAGGCACATGCGGCAATTGGCGGCGATGGAAAGCTTCTTGTGATAGCAGAAATGGGGAATATAGGTGCCCGCCTTCTCGGCCGCATGCATCACCATGCAGCCCTCGGCGACTTCTACCTTCTGCCCGTCCAGTTCGATTTCAACCATATGCTTTTCTCGCGATCAGGCAGAGGCAGACGCCTGAGGGGTCTTGTTGCGGATCAGCGCTTCGAATTCCGGACGGAAGTGCTTGATCATGGCGCGCACCGGCATGGCGGCGGCATCGCCCAGGGCGCAGATGGTGCGACCCTGGATGTTGTCGGCCACCGAATTGAGCAAATCCAGATCGCCGTCGCGGCCTTCACCGTGCTGGATGCGGTCGATCACGCGCCACATCCAGCCGGTGCCTTCGCGGCACGGCGTGCACTGTCCGCACGATTCATGCGAATAGAAATACGACAGGCGCAACAGGCTCTCCACCATGCTTCGAGAATCGTCCATCACGATCACGGCGCCCGAACCCAGCATGGAGCCGGCCTTGGCGATGGAGTCGTAGTCCATCGTGCATTCCATGATGACGGACGCCGGCAGCACCGGAGCGGACGATCCACCGGGAATCACGGCCTTGAGTTGGCGGCCCTTGCGCACGCCACCCGCCAGTTCCAGCAGCTTGGCGAATGGAGTGCCCATGGGCACTTCGTAGTTGCCGGGCTTTTCGACGTCGCCGGAGACCGAGAAGATCTTGGTGCCGCCGTTATTGGGTTTTCCGCAGGCCAGGTAGGCGGCGCCACCGTTGCGGATGATCCAGGGCACCGCGGCAAACGTCTCGGTGTTGTTGATCGTGGTGGGCTTGCCGTAGAGGCCGAAGCTCGCAGGGAATGGCGGCTTGAAGCGCGGCTGACCCTTCTTGCCTTCGAGCGACTCCAGCAGTGCGGTTTCCTCGCCGCAGATGTAGGCGCCGAAACCATGGGCGGCATGCAGCTGGAAGCTGAAGGCGCTACCCAGGATCTTGTCGCCCAGGTAGCCCGCAGCGCGTGCTTCTTCGAGCGCTTCTTCGAAGCGATCGTAGGTCTGGAAGATTTCGCCGTGGATGTAGTTGTAGCCCACGGAGATGCCCATCGCGTATGCGGCGATGATCATGCCTTCGATGACGATGTGCGGGTTGAACTGCAGGATGTCGCGGTCCTTGCAGGTGCCCGGCTCGCCTTCGTCGGAATTGCAGACGAGGTACTTCTGGCCAGGGAACGAGCGGGGCATGAAGCTCCACTTGAGGCCGGTGGGAAAGCCCGCACCGCCACGGCCACGCAGGCCCGATTCCTTGACGGTCGCAATGACCTGGTCCTGGGTGAGGCCCACACCTTCGCCCTGCTCCAGGATCTTGCGCAAGGCGGCATAGCCACCGCGCGCTTCGTAGTCCTTGAGGCTCCAGTTGGTGCCATCCAGGCCTGCATAGATCTGCGGATCGATGTGGCGGTCGTGGAAGCAGGTTTGAACGCCCGTCGCCTGGAATTGCGACAGGATCTTCTGCGCAGCGGTCGTCATGCTTGCCCTTCCGCCCGGGCCGGGGATGCCACGCCTTCGGCTTGGCGCAGGCCATCCACGAGCTGATCGAGCTTGTCGTTGTCCATGAAACTGCACATGGTGCGGTCGTTGACCAGCATCACGGGCGCATCGGCGCAGGCGCCGAGACATTCGCACTGCTGCAGCGTGAACAGGCCATCGGCCGTGGTCTCGCCCATCGCCACGCCCAGTTTCTTTTCCAGGTGGTGCAGCGCCTTCTGGCCATCGCGCAGCTGGCACGGCAGGTTGGTACAGACGTTGAGCTTGTACTTGCCCGTCGGCTGCTGGTTGTACATGTTGTAGAACGTGGTGACTTCGTGCACGGCGATCTGGGGCATGCCCAGGTAGCTCGCTATCACGGCCTCGTTCTCGGTGCTGACCCAGCCCAGTTCCTGCTGGACGATGGCCAGGCAGGCCATGACGGCCGACTGCTTCTGTTCCGCGGGGTACTTCGCCACTTCGCGCGCAAAGCGCGCCAGCGTCGCGTCGGTGATCTGGGACGCGGCGGGCACTACCGCCTTCGTTTCGGTATTCATCGGTCAATCTCCCCGAACACGATATCCATCGTGCCAATGATGGCCACGGCATCGGCAATCATGTGGCCACGGGCCATTTCGTCCAAGGTGGCCAGGTGGGCAAAGCCGGGCGCGCGGATCTTCAGGCGGTAGGGCTTGTTGGCGCCATCGCTCACCAGGTAGATGCCGAACTCGCCCTTGGGGTGCTCCACGGCTGCATACGCTTCGCCTTCGGGCACGCGGAAACCTTCGGTGAAGAGCTTGAAATGGTGGATCAACTCCTCCATGTTCGACTTCATGGATTCGCGCGAAGGAGGTGCCACCTTGTGGTTGTCCGTGATCACCGGGCCGGGGTTGGCACGCAGCCAGTCCACGCACTGCTTGATGATGCGGTTGGATTGGCGCATCTCCTGCACGCGCACCAGATAGCGGTCGTAGCAGTCGCCCGTCTTGCCCACCGGCACGTCGAAGTCCATGCGGTCATAGACGTCGTAGGGCTGCGTCTTGCGCAGATCCCATGCGATGCCCGAGCCGCGGATCATCGGGCCGGTCATGCCCAGATTGAGGGCGCGCTCCGGCGTCACGACACCGATGCCGACCGTGCGCTGCTTCCAGATGCGGTTGTCGGTGAGCAGTGTTTCGTATTCGTCCACGCACTTCGGGAACCGTTGCGTGAAGTCGTCGATGAAGTCCAGCAGGGAGCCGCTGCGGTTCTGGTTCAGCGCCTCGATGGCCTTGGCATTGCGGATCTTGTTGACCTTGTACTGCGGCATCGAATCGGGCAGGTCGCGGTACACACCACCCGGGCGGAAGTACGCCGCGTGCATGCGCGCGCCGGAGACCGCTTCGTACATGTCGAACAGGTCTTCGCGCTCGCGGAAGGTATAGATCAGGATCGTGGAGCTGCCGCAGTCGTTGCCGTGCGAACCCAGCCACATCAGGTGGTTCAGCAGGCGTGTGATCTCGGAGAACATCACGCGGATGTACTGCGCACGCACGGGCACATCCAGGCCCAGCAGCTTCTCGATGGCCAGGCAGTAGGCGTGCTCATTGCACATCATCGAGACATAGTCCAGGCGGTCCATGTAGGGCAGCGACTGGATGAAGGTCTTGTGCTCGGCCAGCTTTTCGGTGGCGCGATGCAGCAGGCCGATGTGCGGGTCGGCACGCTGCACGACTTCGCCGTCCAGTTCAAGCACGAGGCGCAGCACACCGTGTGCGGCCGGATGCTGCGGCCCGAAGTTCAGGGAATAGTTCTTGATTTCAGCCATGGTGGATCACTTTTCGGCGCGAGCGCCTCAGTGCAGGCCTCCGTACTTTTCTTCGCGGATGATGCGGGGCGTGATCTCGCGAGGCTCGATCGTGACCGGTTCGTAGACGACGCGGCGCTGCTCGGCGTCGTAGCGCATTTCCACGTGTCCGGACAACGGGAAATCCTTGCGGAAGGGGTGGCCGATGAAGCCGTAGTCGGTCAGGATGCGGCGCAGGTCGCTGTGCCCGTCGAACACGATGCCGTACAGGTCGAACGCCTCGCGCTCGTACCAGTTGGCAGAGTTCCAGAGGTCCGAGACCGACGGCACGACCGGAAAATCGTCATCCGCGCAGAACACCTTCACCCGCACGCGCTGGTTCATACTGACCGATAGCAGGTGCGAGACCACGCAGTAGCGCGGCCCCTCCACGCCGACGTCGCCATACGAGGAGTAGTCCACACCGCACAGGTCGACCAGTTGTTCGAAGCGACAGCCCGGCGCATCGCGCAGCAACTGCATGGCCGCCAGATAGTCCGCGGCAGAGACCACCAGGGTCACCTCATCCAGCGCCACCGAAAGCTGGCGCACCTTGTCGCCGAGCGCAGCGGCAATCGCGTCCCGAAGTGCTTCGGGTCGAATAGCAAAGGCAGTCATCGTCAACCCTTCAGACGCGAGCGATGGTGTTGGTGCGGCGGATCTTCTGCTGCAGCTGGATGATCCCGTAGATCAATGCCTCGGCCGTGGGCGGGCAACCCGGCACGTACACATCCACCGGAACGATGCGATCGCAGCCGCGAACCACCGAATAGCTGTAGTGGTAATAGCCGCCACCGTTGGCGCACGAACCCATGGACAGCACCCAGCGCGGCTCGGACATCTGGTCGTACACCTTGCGCAGGGCCGGCGCCATCTTGTTGCACAGCGTGCCGGCCACGATCATCAGATCGGACTGGCGCGGACTGGCGCGGAACACCTCGGCACCGAAACGGCCGATGTCGTAACGCGCCGCCGCGGCGTGCATCATCTCCACCGCGCAGCAGGCCAGACCAAAGGTCATGGGCCACAGCGAGCCGGTCTTGGCCCAATTCACCACCGAGTCGTAACTGGTGGTGATGAAGCCTTCCTTCATCACGCCTTCAATCATCGTGTCATTCCTTATGAAGACCGGTCATTCCCAATCCAGGGCACCCTTTTTCCACTCGTAGGCGAAGCCCACGACCAGGATGGCCAGGAAGATGACAACGGCAATGAAACCCGTCAGCCCCACCTCGTGGAGCGAAACCGCCCACGGAAACAGGAAGGCGATTTCCAGATCAAAAAGAATGAAGAGGATGGCAACGAGGTAGTAGCGCACATCGAACTTCATGCGCGCGTCTTCGAAGGCCTCGAAACCGCATTCGTAGGGGGAGTTTTTGGCCGCATCTGGGCGATTGGGGCCGAGGACATAGCCCAGCACCAGCGGGACGACGCCGACACCGATGCCGACCAAGATGAACAAAAGAACGGGGAGGTACTGATCGAGGTTCATCTGGAGGATGTGCTCACCGCTGAAGCTGCACCCAGACGCCCCAGGATGGGCGTGTTGGATGGGCTTTTGTTTTGGTGCCGTCGGCGAGACTCGAACTCGCACAGCTTTCGCCACTACCCCCTCAAGATAGCGTGTCTACCAATTTCACCACGACGGCTGATTTATGCATCTGGATGGCATGAGGAACCCGTTGGGTTTTTGGCTTTCCAGACAATCCGGGATTCTACTCCGGAAAAACCCTGCTCCGAGGAGCAGGATCAAATTTTGCGCTTTTCTTCTTACTTGGTAGGGATCTGCCCAGCGCCGGAGGCAGGCACCACAGGCACCGAAGGCACTTCGGAAGCCGCGCCGGAAGCAGGCTGAGCAGGCGCCACCACCCCAGGCACTTCCAGCACGCTGCCAACACCCGCGGGACGGACATTGCCAAAATATGCCAGCGCCAGCGTTGCCACGAAGAACACCCCCGCCAGCACCGCTGTGCTGCGCGACAGGAAATTGGCACTGCCGCTGGCACCGAACAGGCTGCCGGAGCTTCCGCTGCCGAAGGCCGCCCCCATGTCGGCACCCTTGCCATGCTGGATCAGGATCAAGCCGATCATGCCCAGCGCAGCCAGAATCTGCACCGCCAAAATCACATTCACAAGCGCGTTCATTCTCTATTTACTCCTAATTTGATAGCTGTATGCCGGCGTCTTTATTGCGCCGAAGCGATGATTTGCAAAAAGTCCTGCGCCTTGAGCGACGCCCCGCCCACCAACCCACCATCGATGTCGGGCTGCGCCAGCAATTGGGCGGCGTTTGCCGCATTCATGCTTCCGCCATACAGCAGACGGATGCGATCCGCCTGCGGGCTCGCCGCCGCCAATTGGGCGCGCAGCACCGCATGAACTTCCTGCGCCTGCTCAGGCGTGGCGGTGCGACCCGTGCCGATCGCCCAAACGGGCTCATAGGCCACCACGATCTCGCTGATGCAGTGCCCATTCGCGTGAACCACGGCCGCCAGTTGGCGCCTGACGACGGCCTGCGTCTGCCCCGCTTCGCGCTCTGCCAGCGTTTCTCCGACGCAGACGATGGGCGTGATGCCCGCCGCCAGCGCACGCTGCGCCTTGGCCGCGACCACCTCGTCGGTTTCTCCGTGGTACTGGCGCCGCTCGGAATGCCCCACCAGTACGTAGCGCACCCCGAACTCCAGCAGCATGGCGGCAGAAGCCTCGCCAGTGTAGGCACCGGACTCGTGCGCCGATACATCCTGCGCGGCGACTGCGACAGCGGAGCCCTCGGCCAGAGCCTGCACTTGCGCCAGGTAAGGCGCAGGCACTGCCACCACCACGTCGCAGCCGGGTTGCCCCATGCCTTGGCGCAACGCGTTCACCAATGCCTGATTGGAAGCCAGGCTGCCATTCATCTTCCAGTTGCCGGCAATCAATTTCTTTTTCATGCGTTCCACGTCAAAACAATTTTCCCTGCATGCTGGCTGGACTCCATCAGCGCATGCGCCCTAGAAGCCTCCGCCGCGGTAAACGTGCTGTGCACGATCGGGCGAACCTTCCGGGATGCCAGCAGTGGCCATACCTGCTCGCGCAGGGCACGGGCAATCGCGCCTTTGAACGCCACGGACCGGGGCCGCAGGGTGGAGCCGGTGATAGTGAGACGGCGGCGAAGCACGAGGCCCGCATTCAACTCGGCCTTGATGCCGCCCTGAACGGCAATGATCACCAGGCGCCCGTCCTCCGCCAGACACTCGATCTCGCGGGCAACGTAATCGCCTGCCACCATGTCCAGCACCACATCCGCGCCCTTGCCACCGGTGATGCGCTGCACCTCCGCGACGAAGTCCTGGGTCTTGTAGTTGATGGCGTGATGGGCACCGATTTCCAGGCAGGCCGCGCATTTTTCATCGCTGCCGGCCGTGACGATGACCGTGGCGCCGAATGCACGCCCCAATTGAATGGCCGTCACGCCGATGCCACTGCTTCCGCCCTGCACCAACAGCGTTTCACCGGATTGCAGACGACCGCGGTCGAACACGTTGCTCCACACCGTGAAAAGCGTTTCCGGCAGCGAGGCCGCCTCGACGTCGCTGAACCCGTCGGGCACGGGCAAACATTGTTCGACGGGGGCCACGCAGTACTCGGCGTAACCGCCGCCAGCGACCAGCGCACAGACGCGGTCGCCCACCTTGAGGCCCGCCTTGTCCATCGCAGCCTGATCGCCCCGCTCGATCACCCCTGCCACCTCGAGCCCCGGCAAATCCGACGCGCCCGGCGGCGGGGCATAGTGCCCCTTGCGCTGCAGAACGTCGGGCCGGTTGATGCCACTGGCAGCGACCCGAATGAGCAACTCACTCTGGGCCGGCTCGGGCACCGGGCGCTCTGCCAGACGCAGAACCTCGGGGCCGCCCGGGCTTTCGATTTCCACCACACGCATAGCCATCACCTTGCTACAAAAGTCGAGATGAATACCGCGCCGGCGCAGACAAAGCCCGCGCCGGCAGCGCTCATTTCAATCGCGTTGGGGCTCAGGCGTCCATCTGAACCGACGACTCGCCGGAAGCCAGGGACTGTTGCTGTTGCTGCTGATCGGCACCGTCGCGGCGCTCACGGCGCTCGCCACGGTCCGAGCGCTCACCCCGCTCGGCAGGTGCAGGACGGCCGCCGCTGTCGCCCATGGGGCGATCGGCCAAAGCCTTCATCGACAGCTTGACGCGACCCTTCTCGTCCGTCTCCAGCACCTTGACCTTGACGATCTGGCCCTCGGTCAGATAGTCGGTCACCTTCTCGACACGCTCGTGAGCGATCTGGCTGATGTGCAACAGGCCGTCCTTGCCGGGAAGCAGGTTGATCAATGCGCCGAAGTCCAGGATCTTGACGATGGGGCCTTCGTAGATCTTGCCGATCTCGACTTCCGCCGTGATCTGCTCGATGCGGCGCTTGGCCTCGTCTGCCTTGGCACTGTCGGTGGATGCGATCGTGATGGTGCCGTCTTCGTCGATATTGATCTGCGTGCCGGTTTCTTCCGTCAGGGCACGGATCACCGCACCGCCCTTGCCGATCACGTCACGGATCTTCTCGGGGTTGATCTTCATCGTGAACAGCTTCGGTGCGAAGTTGCTGACCTCGGTCTTGGCCTCGCCCATGGCTTCCTGCATCTTGCCCAGGATGTGCAGGCGCGCTTCCTTGGCTTGCGCCAGTGCGACCTGCATGATTTCCTTGGTGATGCCCTGGATCTTGATGTCCATCTGCAGCGCAGTGATGCCACCCGTGGTGCCAGCCACCTTGAAGTCCATGTCGCCCAAATGATCCTCGTCGCCCAGGATGTCGGTCAGCACGGCAAAACGGCTGTCTTCCTTGATCAGGCCCATGGCGATACCAGCCACGTGCGCCTTCATCGGCACGCCGGCATCCATCAGCGACAGACAGCCGCCGCACACCGAAGCCATCGAGGAAGAGCCGTTCGACTCGGTGATCTCAGACACGACGCGCATCGTGTAAGGAAACTCTTCCTTGGTCGGCAGCACCGCCACCAGCGCGCGCTTGGCCAGACGGCCGTGGCCGATTTCGCGGCGCTTGGTCGACCCCATGCGACCCACTTCACCCGTGGCGAAGGGAGGCATGTTGTAGTGCATCATGAAGCGGTCTTCGTACTCGCCGGCCAGCGCATCGATGCGCTGGGCGTCCCGCTCGGTACCCAGCGTGGAAACCACCAGTGCCTGGGTTTCGCCGCGCGTGAACAGGGCGGAACCGTGGGTGCGGGGAAGCACACCATTGCGGATTTCGATGGGACGGACCGTGCGGGTATCGCGGCCGTCGATGCGGGGCTCGCCCGCCAGGATCTGGCTGCGAACGATCTTGGCTTCGATGTCGAACAACAGGCCTTCGACCTTGACGGCGTCAAACTCGGCGCCTTCTGCCTTCAAAGCCGACAGCACCGAAGCCGTGGCTTCGCGCAAGGCCTGCGTGCGGGCCTGTTTGCTGCGGATCTGATAAGCCGCGCGCAGCTTTTCTTCCGCCAGGGCGTTGACCTTGCCGATGAAGGGCTCGTCCTTGGCTGGCGGCTGCCAGTCCCAGACGGCCTTGCCAGCGTCGCGCACCAATTCGTGGATTGCGTTGATCGCGATGTTGCCTTGCTCATGGCCGAACACCACGGCGCCCAGCATGATCTCTTCGGACAGCTGTTGCGCTTCCGACTCGACCATCAGCACGGCAGCTTCGGTGCCCGCCACCACGAGGTCCATCTGGGAATTCTTGCGCGCCGTCTGGCCGGGGTTCAGCACATATTCGCCATTGATGTAGCCCACGCGAGCGGCACCGATCGGGCCGTTGAACGGGATGCCGGAGATAGAGAGCGCAGCGCTCACGGCGATCATGGCGGCGATGTCCGCATCCACTTCAGGGTTCAGCGACACCGTATGGATGACCACGTGCACTTCGTTGAAGAAGCCTTCAGGAAACAGAGGGCGGATCGGGCGGTCGATCAGGCGGCTCGTGAGCGTTTCATGCTCGCTGGGCTTGGCTTCGCGCTTGAAGAAGCTGCCAGGGATCTTGCCGGCAGCGTACGTCTTCTCGATGTAATCCACCGTCAAGGGGAAAAAGTCCTGCCCGGGCTTGGCGGTCTTGGAGCCCACCACCGTGGCCAGAACGACGGTGTCATCGATGTTGACCAGCACGGCGCCGGACGCTTGGCGGGCGATTTCGCCCGTTTCCATGACGACGGTCTTGTCGCCCCATTGGAAGGACTTGGTAACTTTATTGAAAATGCTCATGTTTGCTCCATTTTTAATCGCTGGCTACACAGAACCAGCCTGCAAAGGAGTGCAATTCAGAACACGATGCCATTCCAGTGGCCCTGCCCTTTTCCTCGATGGAACAAGGCCATTGGAATGACACAGCTTCGCTCTGTTTTGCGGCTCCGAAGTAAAAAACGCCTGAGCTAGCGTGCTAACCCAGGCGTTTCGGCATGCGAATGCGCTTACTTGCGCAGACCCAGCTTGGCGATCAATGCCGTATAACGCTCAGCGTCCTTCGCCTTCAGGTAGTCCAGCAGCTTGCGGCGGCGGCTCACCATGCGCAGCAGGCCACGGCGACCGTGGTGATCCTTGGCATGGGTCTTGAAGTGAGGGGTCAGTTCGTTGATACGGGCCGTCAGAAGGGCCACTTGAACTTCCGGGCTACCGGTATCGTTGGCAGCACGGGCGTTAGCCTTGACGACTTCGGCCTTGATAGAGGATGCGATCATTGGTTTTCCTTGAATTGCGGGGTAGGCGATTGCAGCGCATGGCTGCCCTGCCCCTGTCTTACTTGCGCAAGCGGCTGGAATGGCCACAAGCGTGCGTCTTGCACCATGCAAAACTCGGCGATTATACCCCGAGCCATGTTTTGAGCCGTTGCACCCCTTGCACCAACCGCTCAGGATCGCGGGAGGCAAAGCACCAACGCAACCATCCTTGCGCCTCCAGACCGAACGCGTTGCCCGGTGCCAACCCCAAACCGGCTTCCCGCACCAACCGCTTGGCCAAATCCAGAGAGTCGCCCTGGCCGGGCAGCCGAAAGAACGCATACATGCCGCCACGCGGACTGGCGACCTCAATGCCCGGCAGCGCCTGCAGCAAGGGAACCAACGCATCCCTGCACACCTGAAGATGAGAGACGACACGGGGCGTGATTTCTGACGCATGCTGCAAAGCAGCAATGCCTGCCCGCTGCGTGAAGACACTGGTGCAAGACGTATTGAATTCGATAAGCTTACCCATGTGATGGGTCATCTCGGTCGGCATGACCAGCCAACCCAAACGCCAGCCCGTCATGAGGAAGCTTTTGGAAAAGCTCTGCACCACGACCAATCGGTCCTCAGCCTCTGCCAGATCCAGAAAGCTGGGCGCGCACACCGAGTTGGATGGATCGTCGTAATAAAGCCGCTCGTACACCTCGTCGGCCAGTATCCACGTGCCCGTCGTACGGCAGTGCTGGATGATTTGACGCTGTTCGTCGCACGTGAGCGTCCAGCCCGTGGGATTGTTGGGTGCATTCACGATCAGCAAACGCGTGGAGGGGGTGATGGCAGCCAACAGCGCATCCATGTCCAACACCCATGCGCCCCCCGGCTGGGAACGCAACGGAATGCATCGCAGCCGGGCGCCCATGATCTGGGGCTGCGCCGTCAAGTTGGGCCACACCGGCGTCACCGCAACCACCTCGTCACCAGGATCGAGCAACGCCTGTATGGACAGCATCAGCCCGTTCACCCCGCCCGAGGTCACGGCCACCCGGTCTGCAGCGATCGGCCCATGCAATGCGCTTGTGTACGAGGCGATCGCGCTGCGCAGCTCGGGTAGCCCCAGATTATGAGAGTAGAAGGTTTCTCCCCGCCCAAGAGACTCCATGGCCGCCTGCCGCACAGGCTCAGGGGTGACCTCATCGCTTTCGCCGAACCAGAAAGCAAGCACATCGCTGCGGCCCATTCCCGCGTTGGCCACTTCACGGATTTTGGATTCTTCAAGGTGGATGACGGTAGCGCGCATCGAAACTTCCAGGGCAAAAAGATCAGCGGGCATCGTAGCGGCTTCCACCATGCTCTTGCGCCACAATATCCGGAAATCAAAATCTAAGGGAGGAACCATGCCCACTCGAACCGCCAAACACCTTGCAGGATTTGCCTTCATGCTTTGTGCCGGGGCCTCACTCAGCATGAATACGCTTGAGGCCCATGCCACGACAACGACCCATGCTTCGAATTCAGCGCAGGGCAACAAAAGAAAGAACACGGTCAAGCTGAAAACGACCACCCCGCGAAGCGCCTCCGAAGAGTCGACTGCCGAACGCGATCGCAGGCTGTACAGAGAATGCAAAGGGCGACCGAACGCCGGGGCGTGTCTTGGATATGCCAAGCCATGAGCTTTCAAAAAGCCGAGGCGAAAATCGGGTCTTAAAAATCAGCGTGGCCGGACAGCCGGGCGACCACGCGCAGGTCCGGGCCAACCCTATCGACCGATTGAAATGCCATGTCGGTTCCGTCGGAGAGCCTGGACAGTGCAGTCCGGTGGGCAATGCCCAATCCAGGCCCCAACAATTTAGGCGCCAGATAAAGCAACACCTCATCTACCAACCCCGCTTGCAGCAACGCGCCATTCAGCTGGCTACCCGCTTCCACATGCACTTCATTCATTTGCAGGCGACCCAGATCCAACATCAGGGCAGCAAGGTCGATGTGACCCTCGGCATCGGGCAAATGCAGCACGGTAACCCCGAGTGAGGCCAGCAGCGCTTCCTTGTCAGGGTTCTGAATGGCCGTATAAATAAAAACCCGGCGCTTGGCTTTGAAAATGGCCGCGTGCAATGGCACCCTCAACTGACTGTCCAACAAAATCAAGTCAGGTTGGCGAGAAGTCTCCACCTCCCGGACATCCAGCCGTGGGTCATCCGCCAGAACGGTGCCGATTCCGGTCAACACCGCACACGCCCGTGCACGCCAGACATGGCCATCGGAGCGCGCCAAGGGCGACGTGATCCATTGACTCTCACCTCCATGCAAGGCCGTCAAGCCATCCAGAGAGGCAGCCGCCTTCATGCGAACCCAGGGGCGTCGGCGGATCATGCGGCTGAAAAAGCCAAGGTTCAACTCGCGGGATGCTTGCGCTTCAAGGCCCACGTCTACTTCCACGCCACGCTCGCGCAATTTGCCCACCCCCCGCCCCGCCACCATGGGATTGGGATCGGTGATAGAGGCAAACACCTTGCTCAATCCCGCGTCAGCCAAAGCATCGCAGCATGGACCGGTTCTCCCATGATGCGAACAGGGCTCCAAGGTGACATAGGCAGTGGCCCCTTCTACCGACAACCCACGCTCACGGGCATCGCGCAGCGCCATGATTTCCGCGTGCGCCTGACCTGCCGGCTGTGTAGATCCTTCGCCCAGCACCGTGCCAGAAGCATTGACGATCACGCAGCCGACTCGTGGATTGGGCGAGGTACGAAAGAGGCCTTGCTGCGCCAACTCCAATGCCCTCCCCATGAAGTTTGGCTCTGCTAACTTGTTCATACGGCTTGAGGAAACTCCAGTCTTGGATGCCACGGTTTGGCGGGCAGCCGCCCATTCTGCCGCCAAACGGTCAGCCTTATGGCGCCAACGGCACAGGATGGGTGGTTGAACTGGAGGAGACCTCCGTAACATTCGCACATGACATTCCCTGCCCTGTTACCAACGCCCATGCTGGCCGCCAAAACCCCTTCCCGTCCACGATCCATCAGGCAGTCTCTAGGCTTTACCTTGGTTGAAGTCCTGGTCGCGATCATGGTGCTGTCTTTCGGCATGCTGGGCTTGGTTGGCATGCAGGCTTTTGCACTGCAGTCGAACAGAGAGGCTCGATTGCAAGCACAAGCTGCGATGTTGGCGAGGGAATTAGCAGAAATGATGCGGGGCAACAGAGAAGTCGGCGTTAAGACGGCAACTGCTGATAACCCGTATCTGGTATCGCTCTATAGCGGCTCCATGGTCCCAGCCACTCCATCGTATTGCCTGAGCGTGGGCAATGCGGCCACAGGTTGCACGTCTGCAACTGATATTGCCAACGCAGAAATGACGGATTGGCTTGCCAGGGTAGACAACACCCTGCCTGGAGCCCGTGTGGTTATCTGTTTTGACAGTGCTCCATACGACAGCAACGGTATTCCTCGATGGGCATGTCCTCCTGCAGGAACAAATTCAAATGAGATTGCCGTCATAAAGATTGGATGGACCCGTAACTCTACTGACAGAAGCAAAACTGGGAGCGACTTGCTTGAGCAGGCGAGCAGTTCAACAAGCGTTCCCTATATTATTTTTCCAGTCACCAGTGGCAACGCCAGTGGAATATGAAAAAGAACGATTCTATGAAGCATTATCTGGCCGCTAAGCATCGACAACAAGGCCTGACCCTTATCGAACTGATGGTGGCAATGGTTATCAGCTTGTTGATTGTGCTTGCAGGCGTGGCCGCCCTGGTTGTGTCTAGACAAGGCTTTAGCAGTGTTGATGCAGCCTCACAACTTCGAGATAACAGCAGATTTGCCGTCGACCTTATTCAACGCCTAGGAGTTCAGGCGGGATATAAAGATGTGAGGGATGCTGCCACGAAAAAACCTCCCACTACACAAGGAATTGAATCCAATCCCCCCCCCAATATTTATGGAATTAATAACCAAAAGCGTAGCGAAAGCGATGCTTGGGATGAAAGCTCCGACTGGGGATCAGCCTTAGGTGCGGGTAGCGATATTTTGGTATTGAGGAATCAGACAAGTCAACTTGTTCCAACTGCGACCACATCCGATGAAACCATGATTGACTGTATGGGGTTAGCGCCAACCGCCATACCTATTGATCGATATGACCGGATATTGAGTATTTTGCACGTTGGTGTCGGACTAGATGGCGAGCCTGCGCTCATGTGCACCCATATAGGCTCAACTGGCCTCCTTGAAGCCGAGCCCTTAATCAGCGGAGTTGAAAACTTTCAAGTACTTTATGGGGTTGATGGAATTGGCCCGAACAATGCCACCCCACCAATAGCCACAGCCAGCTCACCAGAAAATGGGCCTGAACGTTATCTGCGGGCTGATCAGATCACAAATGCTTCAAATCCTAGTGTTAGTTATTCAAATTGGCAGAGAGTGAGAAGTTTGCGGATAGGCATGGTCATCAGAGGCCCTTCCGGATCTGCTGTAGACAAAAGCTCCAAGACATTTTATCCATTGGGCATCACAAAGGGCTCCAGCACTGGCGCGATAGGCAGCGGCATGGCTGATGCGACCAACGATCCAGGGACAGTTTTCACCTCATCAGATGGAAGATTACGGCAAACAGTTACATTCACGGTGCATCTGCGAAATTACCAAGAAGACAATTAGCATGCTGAAATTCCAAGATTTATCTGTGCAATTTAAAAATTCACCTAAAACCACCATGGAAAAAGGAGCATCATTAATAGTAGTGATGTTGCTGCTTGTGATTGTTTCTATCCTGGGAATATCTGGAGTGCAAATTTCGATGATGGCAGAGCGAGGTACGCGAAATGACCGAGATACACAAATTGCTTGGCAATCCGCCGAAGCCGCTTTGATGGATGCTGAGTTTGATATTCTGGGGTTACCGGCAGGTTCCCCGACCAAAAGGAATGGCCTTTTCACACGAGGCAATACAGATATTGATCAATTTATTCCAAATTGCGGTACATCAGGAGCCAATATTGGTCTTTGCGCTTTGAATGTTTCAGGCAAACCGGCTTGGCTGGCGGCGGACTTCACGATGACAGGAAATAATGCCCCAACCGCTGCATTTGGGACTTATACAGGACGGACATTTCCCTCCGGAAATGCCGGCATTCAACCTGCACAGCCTCCCCGCTATGTCATAGAGCTGATTCCCGAGCCTTCAATGAAAAGAACTAAAAATCCTAGCGACATGAAGTATATTTACAGAATCACTGCCATGGGCTTTGGTCCGAATGCGGACACGCAGGTCGTATCACAAGTGCTTTTTAGAAATTGAAGAGGTCTATATGAATAATTCTGCAATTTCCGCATCTACAACGGCAATAAAAATTACCGCAGCTTGCAAAGATATTTTTAGAAAATCATTTTCCGTGAAGTGGATCGCATGGATGGGGGTGTCTTTAATAGCAACTGCTTCATTCCTGGCATTCAGCGCAGGCTCAGCCCCATCCATTCCCGCAATTAATATTTCTTCGGATCCTTTGTACGCAGCAGCGGCTGTGGACAAGCCCACTTTGGCGCTAGCGTTGTCGGTTGAATACCCTACCGTGGGCTCCCAATATCCATCCGGGAACACCACGGATAATACCTACTCCAATCTACAAGAATATTTAGGATATTATGATGCAGAAAGTTGCTATGCATACAACGACGCTCCAACAGAGACTCCTGCCAGTGGCCTGACTGCGGCAGACTACAAGCGTTTTGATCGCATTGGCGCTGCAACGGCACGAAAGTGCACCAATGCTTTCAGTGGCAATTTTCTGAACTGGGCCAGCAGTTCAGCCATCGATATGCTCCGTCTGGCATTGTCAGGCGGGGATAGGTACATTGATACAGCCACTACAAACTCTTCTTTGACCATACTTCAACGTGCAGTCATTCCCAATGGGGACCCAGTCTGTATGTGGAACACAAGCAACTTCCCGGCTAAGCAATTACAAAAAGATGGAGGAAGCGCAGGAACGTATTGGGGAGCAGTCCCTACAGCGATGATTACAGCCGCCAATGGCAACGATATATGGGTAGCCAATACCCTTAATAGAATCTATTTTGGCACTTCTAATACCGGAAACTGTTCGACAGGCCCGGCATCATATAAATTGGGCGCGCCAACCGCTAATTCTTCCGTGGGACCGGTCAGCGATGCATCAACAGACCGCCCCAGCAGTACAACTCAATGCGCCACTGAAAATAATACATGCAGTTTTACAGGAACGAAAGAGGTTTGGTACGGAGTTAAAGTCAATGGTATAAATTACTGGAAGGTGGCGCCCGCCTCGAATGGCGTGGCTTGTACGAATGATATTTTTGGCGATCCAAAAAGCGGCACTCCAAAACAATGTTATTACAGAAACTATAGCGGGCCATGGACGCCTCCTGTAAATGCAAATTTGAATAGCGATGGGTTTTTCTATGCTCGCGTTCAAGTTTGCAATGCCACCTCTGGCGTTCTGCAAGATGTACGTGCTGCCTACAATTTGTGCAGGCAATATCCTAACGGCAATTACAAGCCCACTGGCGTCATTCAAAAATATAGCGATCAGATGCGGTTGGCTGCTTTTGGCTATCTTATGGATCAAACGGCCAGCTACAACAATGGACGGTATGGTGGCGTACTTCGTGCGCCAATGAAATATGTCGGCGGCAAGACCTTCAGCACCACGGGACAAGACAACACTCCAACCGGAGGAAATCCCAACGCTGAATGGAATGCAAACACTGGTGTATTTCTTGCAAACCCTGACAACGACACCAGTCAGACCCCTAACATCAGTGGCGTGATCAATTATCTGAATAAATTTGGCAGAACCGGAACCGTGCCTGGTCGATACAAGATATATGACCCTGTCGGCGAATTACATTACGAGACGATAAGATACCTACAGGGTTTGCAACCGAGCAATGCTGCAACTAGCAATATTACCTCAGACATGTACGATGGTTATCCTGTTTATGTAAACTGGACAGATCCATACGACAACAGAAGCAATGCTTCGGATTATTCATGTCTTAAAAACAATGTGGTCGTCATTGGAGATATTAACACCCATGACGGGAACAGGCTGCCTACCCCAAGTGCGGCCAATAACATTCCCGACATCAATGCCTGGCGCAGTACGGTTCAAGCTTTTGAGCGCAACCAAACTACTACCTATCAAGATGGACAGAACGTTGCGCGAACTACTGGCAACCCTAATGGAGCTAACAGTAATGTACCGACTGGTACTCAAACCAGTCAGATCATGGGATCTGCGTATTGGTCGCATACACATGACATCCGGGGGACAGGTTGGACTGCAAACCCCGCAAAACAGCGCCCTGGACTCAGAGTTAAAACTTTCCTTTTTGACGTAAACGAATATGGTGCGCAGAACAACGTATCCACGCGTCGTTTTGCCAACCAATTTTTCATGGCATCGAAGTATGGTGGTTTCGAGTCCGATCCAAGCAATACTGCGGCCAAGCCATACAACACTTACGGTAATCCTTTCAAACGCCAAGACGGCACCAATGACGACAATGTCTGGCAAAAGCAAAATGATCCTGGTGAGGCTGGAACCTACTACCTTCAAAGTAGTGCACGGGGTGTCCTTTCTGCTTTTGACGATATTTTCAGTAGGGCTTCGTCCCAAGCTAGAAGCATTGCCGGTAGTGCGGCCTCTTCTACGACCATCAGCAGTTCATCCGGAGGTATCATTTATTCCTCCAAGTTTGATACCAGTAACTGGAGTGGGGATGTCATTGCTGAACCGTTAAGTATTTCCGGCGCAGCTGTTAACGTGGGATCACAAAATTGGAGCGCTGCAGATCGCCTCTCCGTAATGGCGTCGCCTGCTGTTAATCGCAAGATTTATGTAGGCAATACGGCTGGAAACGCCAACCCCGTGGCTGCAAGCTTTACGTGGGCAACGATTGAAAGTTCTTTACAGGGCTATCTCAACAAGGCAGACCCCAATGCCTCTTCAGATGGGCAAGGCGCTGCACGCGTCAGCTTTTTAAGAGGTGACAGAAGCAAAGAAGGAGGCCTTTTCCGAGTCCGTAGCTCATTGCTGGGTGACATTGTCAATTCCGGTGTTGTTTACTCTGGAGCACCAACTACTGGATATACAGGAGCTGGTTATGCAGCTTTCAGGAATACTTATAAAAATCGTACTCAGGCGGTTTTTGTGGGTGCAAATGATGGAATGCTTCATTCATTCAATGCCAGCAACGGTGATGAGTTGTTTGCTTATATTCCGAGTTGGCTTGGGCCAAAACTTTCTGCATTGACAAATACTACATACGCGACGAGTCATCAAAGTTACGTCGATGCATCTCCGGTTGTAGAAGAAGCTCAAGTGGCATTCAATGGGACAGCATCCGACTGGAAAACCGTTTTAATTTCAGGAACAGGTGGTGGAGGTTCTGGTGTCTTCGCATTAGATGTGTCTGATCCTTCTAACTTCACTGTCTCTAACGTCATGTGGGAGTTCAAACGTTCTGACGACAGCGATATGGGTCAGGTTATTGGAAAACCGCAAATTTTGAAGCTGAAAACCAGCGGCACCGCTAGCACCGCTACGTATCGATGGTTTGCAGTGGTAGCTAGCGGCGCTAATAATTATGTTCCCGATATCAACGGCGTTTTCAGCTCTAGCGGGCAACCTGCCCTGTTTCTGCTGGCCTTAGATAAGCAACCTGGTACCTCTTGGAATTTGGGAACTAACTATTTCAAAATATCTTTGCCTATCGATACCACGCTGAGCACATCCAAAGCAACTGGTTTGGCCAACTTCAAGCCGCTCTGGGGCAGTGCTGGCGAAGTCACGCAGATATATATGGGTGACTTTCACGGTAATCTCTGGAAACTGGATTTTTCAAAAAGTCTTCCGCCCAGTGATTGGAATATGAACAAGTTGACGGCTTTCAACAAAGGCACCACAGGCTCACCTGCACCCTATCCTTTATACATAGCCAAAGATTCAAACAATATCATTCAGCCCATTACTGCAGCGCCCACCATTTTCGCTGGTCCAATCGTATCTGGCTTAGAAACCTTTTATGTAACTTTTGGCACAGGAAAATATTTGGAAACGGCGGATAATACATCTACAGCGGTCAATAGCTTTTATGCGATATACGACAACGGGCTCACGGGAGCAGACAACTCTCCTGCCACCGCAAGTGTTATTAGTGGGCGAACGCGTTTGAAACAAGGTGCGGTAGACACTGGCACAAGAGTTATTACGGTCGGAGCCTTCAAATGGGGAAGAGCGACTTCAGACACTGACACAACTCAGCGCTCTGGTTGGTATTTTGATCTGCCTGTAACGGGAGAGAAATTGGTCAGCCCCATCGTTGATCAGGAGGACCTCTTTGCCACTTTCAATACAATTATTCCCGGAGCCACAGGAGCCACAGGAACATGTACAAATACACCCGGGACCAGCAATTCCTATAGAATTAATATTGGTGAGGGAAAAGGAAATTACAATCTTTCTAATGTGGGATTGTTAGGCCCGAGTACTGACTTTGAAATGGAATCAACTCTTCCCACTCCACTCGACAGTACTGGGCGTGGCTGGAAACCCATCAGTACTGTAACTGTAACGATTGGACAATCAGGTGCCAGTACGAAAATCACCGAGGGTCCCCCAAGGCTCGTTGGTCGCCTGAGCTGGCGCCAGATCAACAACTACCAAGACATGAAAAACAAGGGAACCACGCCATGAAAGCTAAAACAAATCGCGGTTTCACTCTTATAGAACTCATGATCGTCGTGGCAGTCATAGGCATACTGGCATCAGTTGCTTATCCTGCGTATAACGACTCCATTCTGAAAGGTCGGAGAGCCCAAGGTAGGGCCGCCTTGGCAGAGCTTCTGCAGCAGCAGGAGCGATACATGACACAAAATAATTGCTACTTGGCATTCAGCAATAGTGGTGGCACTGTCACTGCCCTCGCACCCTCGCCATCTACAGCGTGCGGGGGGGTCACGGCTTCAACGGTTCCCTTTAAAACCTTTTCTGGCGATGGGGGACTATCTGCTGCGGCTTATCTGCTGTCAGCCAATACGTGCCCCGCTACAGGCAGTGGGACCTTGCCGATTTCTCAGTGTGTCAGAGTGATCGCAACCCCTGTGAAATCAGACCCAGTCGTGGGTAATTTAGAGTTGATGAGCAATGGCACGAAGAGATGCACGGGCAACACAAGCAACCCTAGACTGTGCTGGCCATGAGTGAAAAACCAAAACTACAGTCCGGTTTTACGCTGATTGAACTGGTGATAACGATGGCGATTGCTGCCATATTGCTTTTGGTGGCTGTGCCAGGTTTCCAGTCCTTCCAACGAAATTCTCAGCTTTCTTCACTGACCAATTCTCTGTTGGTGGCCATCAATACCGCAAAAGCAGAAGCCATGAAGCAAAATGCCAGTGCATATGTCATTCCCGCCAGCGGTGCCGATTGGGGCAGTGGGTGGATCGTATTTGTAGACAAGGATCGCGACCAGCTCTATAGCGAAAGCGGAGATGTGACCGTGATGAAGCAAGAGGCCTTGGCGAGCTATTTCAGCGTTTCTGGAAATGGTACGTCTTCCGGCACTGCCCCTTATCTTGCATTTGATAGCTCTGGATTTTCCAGAAAAAAAGATGGGTCCTCTCCCATCAATCTCACCCTTACCATCAAAAGAAATGATGTATCCAGCGCCACGCAAAATGAAGAAATGCGTAGAATAATTATTGGAAAGACTGGAAGAGCACGATCCTGCAAACCATCCAGCGACTTGAACTGTACCGCCACAGCTTCAAATTAAATAATAATTGCCATCGATCTGAGTCATTCACAAGATATTAATGAGTGAGACATCCCAGTTTGTACAAACATCGCGGTATTTCAGCATTCGTCACTTTGCTCTTGATTTCAGGTTGTGTCGGCCTGCCTGAAAGAGTTGAACGCTCTGTCTCGCAAGCGGAGCAACCTTCCAGCAACACGTCTTTGTCCAGGATCATGGACGACCGTCGCCAAGCCGCCCATGCAAAACACGACTCCGGCTTTCTCCTGCTCAGCGGCCCCCAGGAAGCCTATGGCAGCCGCCTTTCCCTGGTAGAGCAGGCACAGAAAACACTGGACCTGCAGTACTACGCCATCCATGCCGATGCCAGCAGCGAGCGGTTGCTGCGCGGCATTGCAGCGGCGGCACGGCGCGGGGTACGTGTTCGCATTCTCCTGGACGACTTTCACAGCACGGGGCGCAATGCCTTGGTCATGGGCATGGCGTTCCAGCCCAATGTGGAAATGCGGATGTTCAACCCGGTCGCTGGGCCGCGTGGTTCGATGCTGGGGCGCTTGTGGGGCTCTGTCACCGATTTTTCCCGCGTGCAGCAACGCATGCACAACAAGCTGTTCATCGCGGACAACGTGATGGGCGTAACGGGCGGGCGCAATCTGGGTGATGCCTATTTCGGCAATGCCGATTCGGGCAATTTCGTGGATCTGGACGTGCTCGCCGTGGGCCCCATCGTCCAGGATCTGTCTCGCAGTTTCGACAGCTATTGGAACAACCAGCGCGCCTACCCCGTGCAGTCGCTCATCACCCAGCAGGAACTGGCACGGTTGCGTGAGCAGACCTCGAAGGCGCCAGTGTCCGAACAGCAGCGACAGGGTGATGGCGACAACAACAACGCCCCCCCTTCAGGGACGCGCACTGCGGCCTCTGACCGGCGGGATGGGCCCAAGCCGCCGGACGGCGAGCCCCGACCATCCAGCGATGGACCCACGCAGGCGCAGCGCGAGCGCGTCTGGAATGAACAAGCCATGGACCTCGGTGCGGCAGCCTTCGTCTGGGCGCCGGCCGCCATGCTGGCGGACCAACCCGCGAAGATTCCCGCCGAAGGCGAGCGCGGCATTCCGGTGGCCGACATGAAGCCAGGAGCGGCCGTCGAGGTGAGCGCATCCGGCGTCCATTCCGACCACAACGCGCCCTCTTCCACGACACCGCGCACGCAGGCGCTCCAGGCCTCTGCAGAGCATGCAGCACAAGGAGAAACCGTGGTGGACGGCCTGCTGCAGTTGCTGGCCCAGGCACGGCAGGACCTGCTCATCATTTCGCCCTACTTCGTGCCCGGCGAGGACATGAAGAAGGCGTTTGCCGATGCCGTGGCACGGGGGGTCCGCGTGCGGGTGCTCACCAATTCGCTGGCCTCCAACGATGCGCCGGTCGCCCATGTGGGCTACGCACGGCACCGCGATGAATTGCTGGCCATGGGCGTGCAGCTGTATGAACTGCGCAGCGAGCAGGCAGGTCTCAAGTCGACGTTCGGCTCATCGGGGGCCGCTGCCACGGGCGAGTCCCGGTCCATGCTGCACTCCAAGGTGCTGGTGCTGGACGGCCGGCTGCTGGTAGTGGGTTCGATGAACCTGGATCTGCGCTCCCAGTTGCAGAACACCGAGATTGCCCTGCTGATCCAAAGCCGGGCCCTTTCCCGCATGGCGTCGGAGCAGATCGAGACCGCCATGCGCGAGGGCGCCTGGCGGCTGGAGAAGACCGACCAGGGGTTGGTTTGGCGAGCTCCCCAGGGCAGCGGCCTCGAAGATGCCACGACGGACCCCGATACCGGTCTGGGACTGCGTTTGCTGCTGAAGCTCCTGGGGCCATTGGCACCGGATCATCTTTTGTAGCGCGAAACAGGCGGCCTGTTTCGCAGGCCCGTTTCTCCGGGTGCGACCTGACGGAACCGTCTTGTCCGCACTCAGCCGAGGCAGCCCGCCCTACCCTCAGCGGCACTTCGGTTTCAAGCCGGATCGGGCATCGGCTGCCGTTGCAGCCATTGCGTGATGTCTTGTTGATCCGTCATGGTGCGAACCTGTTGGTACGCCACCTCACCTTCCGGAAACCGCCGGCGCAGCAGATTGAGCCATTGCTTGAGCCGGCCCGCGCGCTGGCGGGGCTCCAGGTCTTCGCAGACCAGACGCCAGAAATCGGACAGATGCGGCTGCAGCGCCGACCAAGGCAATGCAGGCGCGTCGGCGTCACCAGCGTCCGCCGAGCGGATCGCAAGGGCCAGGCCGGGATCGGCCACCATGCCCCGTCCGAGCATCAGGGCGCTGCATCCCGACACCTCGCGGCAGCGCTGCGCATCGGCCACGGTCCAGATCTCGCCATTGGCCACTACCGGGATGGAGACGGCATCCCGCACAGCCGGGATCTGCTCCCAGTAGGCCGGCGGCCGGTAGCCGTCGGCTTTGGTCCGCGCATGCACCACCAATTCGCACGCACCGCCGGCCTGCATGGCCTGTGCGCATTCACGGGCCAGGGAGGCATCGTGGTAGCCCAGCCGCATCTTGGCGGACACCGGCAGGTGCGGCGGCACGGCGCGGCGCACGGCCTCGACCACTGCAGCGATGCGCTCCGGCTCCTTGAGCAGCGCCGCACCGCCCCCATGGCGGTTGACCACGTTGGCCGGGCAGCCGAAGTTCAGATCGATCCCCTCGGGCCCCAGTGCCGCCAGGCGCGCCGCGTTCTCGGCCATGCTGACAGGATCGGAGCCCAGCAACTGCGCCCGCACCGGCACGCCCGCCAGCGTCCTGCCGCCATGGCGCAGTTCCGGGAGGTAGCGAAGGAACACCTTGTCAGGCAGCAAGGTGCCGGTGATGCGAATGAACTCGGACACACAGCGGTCCACCCCACCCACGCGGGTGAGCACGTCCCGCAGCACGAAGTCGAGTAGCCCTTCCATGGGCGCAAGCAGCAAGGTCATGGCAGCGTGAATGGCCTTTGCGCCACCGGCGCCGAGCGCCCATGGCCGTGAATCCGGAATTCCCGATGAAGGTAACGACAAGGAAAAGGACTGCCTGTAGCCCCACGAACGGCCCGGCCCCCCCCGGAAAAACAAAAAGGGCCCGAAGGGCCCTGGCGAGCAGCCGACCGGTGGCCGAAGCCACCGAAGCACCGCTATTTTATAAAGTCCCCTTCGGCAGGTCGATGCTCTTGCCGTTGAGCTTGACCTGACCGGCTTCCATTTTCACCACGCTGGTCAGGTTGTCCCCCTCCTGTCGCAGGAACCCGGCAGCCTGGGCCATGCCGATCATGGCGTCCATGTCTTCGCTCTTCATGTCTTTCTTGCCTGCAGCCTCAGCGATGGGCGCAATCCACGCCTTGGGCAAACGCGCGCTGGCATTCAGCATCGAGCCCTTGATCAACGCGGCCTTCCAGCCCGTCTGCGCAACCTCTTCGGCCGAGGGAGCGCGCTGCACTTCGCCGCCGTACTCGATCTGCCCCTGCTGGCCTTGGTAGGTGGCCATGAGCTTCATCGAGTAAGCCGGAAGGGCTGCCACCAGGCGGGGAGCGCTCTCTTCCAGCAAGGCCAGAATGCGCTCTTCCGTTTGGGAGGCCGCGTTTGCCAGGCCCTGCGTGCGATAGGCCTCGATCAGTGCCTGCTGAAAGCGCTTGATCGTTTCCAGGTCGATGCGCTGGAACTTTTCTTCGAAGCCCACCGATTCGAAATTCAGCGGGCCCATGCTGCCCTTGCCGTTGAGCGCAGTGGCGATGCTGATCGTGGCGCCATTGCTCTCGATCGTGGATGACCCGGCCACTTCTTTCAGAGAGAACAGGGACGTCGCCGCACCGCCTGCGGCCGGGGTGCTGCTGGCGTCCATCTCCGCGAGCCGCACCGTGCCGGTGCCGGGCCCGAAAAGCCACATGCCTTCGATCACTTCGTTCTCGAACGTGCCGTCCATGCCCTTCATGGCCATGGTGATGCGGGCCGCCGGCTTGGCCTCTTCGTCGTCCTCGTCCGGGGTACCGCCGGGCACTCCGACCATCGCGAATTCGGGCCACTGGAAGCTGCCTTTGACGCGTTTGCGGTCCCCGCTGAGGGTCATGTCGGTGACCATGGCTTGCCAACGCAACGTCATCTCCTCGTTGCCGACTTCACCCGCGGGCAACTGGAAATGGAGGTCGTGCCGGCCCGTCAGATGGTGCACGGTGGTCAGGGTGGGAGCGGTCACCTTGGCCAGGTCCTTGGTGGCCTGCGCGTCCAGTCCCTCCAGCGCAAAGCGCGAATCCACCACGGCGGCCGCCAGGCGGCGGCCCGCCAGAGGGCCATGGTGCACGGTGCTGTTCACGGCCAGGCGCAACGGCGCGGATGGCGGCACATTGGCCTCCACCTGCTCGGCCGTGCGGGGCGGGGTCCACTGCAGCACCAGCTTGGCCTGCGATGAGAAGAAGCCCTTGTGGTATTCCTCGGAAACGATGGCCTCCGGGCCCAGGGCCTGGCGCAGATCGACCAGCGCCTCCTCGTAGCTCGACTGGGCCCGTTGGCCCAGATACCAGGTCGCGCCACCATAGGCCACGACAACCAGCGCCACGGCGGCGCCTGCAATTGTTTTCTTGTTCATTGGGTGTTCCGTCAGCATGCTTCTCCCCCCTGGGCGAAGCCCGCGAGAATACCACCGGCCTTCGCGGCAAGGTCCGCATCCGGCGCACGAACCGTGGTGCATTGGCCGCACGCAGCCGCGTGGCCCTGCTGGCGTCATCGCCACGTCACGGGAGTGCGCTGCAATCAGGCTCCCGCCTGATCTTTGCCCTTTCCATGCTGCTCCTGAGAACCGACAAGGCCCGCCTGGAACTGTCCCCCGGCGTGCGAACACTGAGCCTGCGAGAACGCTCCCTGCTGCTGCTGGCCGATGGCCGGCCGATGAAGGACCTGCAGGCCATGTACAACGGCATCGGCGCCCAGATCGTCGAGCAACTGATGCGCCAGGGCTATCTGGCCAGCCCCAGCACAACGCCCGCGCCCTCCACTGCGCCGGCCGCCACGAACGAAGCCCCGGCACCCTCGAACGCCCTGCGTTCGCTGGCCGGCGCCCGCATGTACCTGTTCGACATTTGTGAGCGCATGTTCGCGCGGCGCAATGCCGACCTGGCCCGTAATTTCCATGAAGCGCTGCGCGGTGCGCGCGACCGCGACAGCATGCTGGACGTGAGCGAGGCGCTGCTGGACGAAATCACCTTGCTGGCCGGCCCCGAACGCGCTGCCGCCGTGCGCGAGCGCATGGAGCAGTTGCTGCCGGCGTAAAAAACGAAACCGGTGGCGCTTGGCGCTGTGCTCAGCGCCTAAAGCGCAGCCAGCCGCCAGAGCGAGGTTCGCTCGGCCGAACGTGCGGCATGCAACGGATCGGTAGCGTCCGCGGCCTTCGCATGGCGGGGCTGCACCTCGTGCCGATCGACCACCCGCAGGCCTGCGCCGGCCACCCATTCGAGCAGTTGGTCACGCGAGCGCAAGCCCAGGTGCTCCGCCAGATCGGACAGAATCAGCCACCCTTCGCCGGCCGGCGCCAGGTGCGCCTTGAGGCCCGACAGAAAGCCGCGCAGCATGCGGCTGTCTTCGTCATACACCGCATGCTCGATGGACGAGCTGGCACGTCCCGGCAGCCAGGGCGGGTTGCACACCACCAGTGGCGCCTGACCCGCGGGAAAGAGATCGGCCTGCACCACCTCGACCTGGGTCGACAGGCCCAGCCGATGGACGTTGTCGCGGGCGCAGGCCAAAGCGCGGGGGTCCTGGTCGGTGGCCACGACGCGGTGCACACCGCGCCGGGCCAGCACCGCCGCGAGCACGCCCGTTCCGGTGCCGATGTCGAAGGCCAGCTCCCTGGCCGGCAGCGGCGCCTGGGCCACCAGGTCCACATACTCCCCGCGCACTGGCGAGAACACGCCGTAATGCGGATGGATGCGGCGCGGCGCCTGGGACGTGCCCAGTGCAGGAATCTCCACGCCCTTCTTGCGCCACTCGTGCGCACCCACCAGCCCCAGCATTTCGCGCAGCGACACCACGCAGGCGGTGCCGTCGGCCGGGCCCCAGGCCTCGGCGAATGCCTCTCGCCAATCGGGCGCACGGCGCAACGCGATGGTGCGGTCCCCCTCCACGGGCACGAGCAGCATGCCCAGCGTGCGCGCACGTTGCGCCTGGGCCTGCCGGTGCAGATGGAAGGCCTGGGCAGGGATCGTGCTCTCGGCGGCAGGGCTTGCGGCCTGCGCCTTGCGGCCGGCCTTGGCCCCTTTGGCCTTGGGCTTCTTGTCCGCGCGGCGCATGAGCGCCTGCAGCAGGTGCCGCGCGTTCTGGAAATCGCCGCGCCACAACAGGCCCGTGCCCTCGCACGCCAGCCGGTAGGCGGTGTCGGCCGCGAGCGTGTCGTCGGCCAGCACCACGCGCCGGGGCTCCGCAGCGTTGCTCTCGCTGCGCCAGGGCGCTGAGCGCTCCTCGCCGTGCTCGGTCCAGTGGATCATGAAGGGTGTGCGAAAAGGAAAGTCAGGGGAGGCGGCGGATCAGTTCAAGGGGCGCTTGAGGCGCACTTCCTCGATCTTCACGCCGCCGACGACAGCGGTCTTGGCCGTGGACATTTCGCGCTTGAAGCCGGCCAGTTCATGAAAGCGCAGCGCGCGCTCATTGCGCAGCGGCACCCAAGCAGTGACATTGGTGCAGCCCTCTTCCTGCAGGCCGTCGCGTGCGGCGTCCCAAAGGGCAACGCCCACGCCCTGGCTCCAGTGGGTCGGGGCGGCGTAGATGGCCCAGATTTCGCCGGTGGTGGGACGGGATTTTTCATCGCGCGAACGGTCGAAGCCGACGAAGCCGACGATCTTGTCGCCGTCCACGGCCACCTGGACCTGGGGCTCGCAATACTCGATGGCCTCGCGCCAGTAGGCTTGGCGCTTCTCGACCGAAGACAGCGATTTCAATTGGTCGTCAGGCAACAAGCCACGGTATACCTCGGCTGCGGAGACGGTATGGATCTGTGCAATGGCTTTGGCATCGCGAAGCGTGGCGGGACGGACCTGGATACTGGACATGGAAAAAACGGGACGAAAACAGGGGATGAAAAAACGAAAGGAGCGGCATTGTCGCCGCAAATGGTTTTTCCACTCCAGCCCCCGGCTGTCCCGGGCCCTGTGCGAGGGCCCCGTGACGACTAAAGCCAGCGGCGCAGCAGGCCCATGACACGGTCGAAACGCGCGCCATACGGCGGGTAGAGCGCCGAGCCCATGGACCAGCGCGATTGCACCAGCACCGACTTCTGGTGGCAAAAGCGCAGAAAGCCCGCCTCGCCGTGGTAGGCGCCCCAGCCGCTGTCGCCGACCCCGCCGAACGGCAGGTTGTCGTGCGTGATGTGCATGAGCGTGTCGTTCACCGTGACGCCGCCGCTCACCGTGCGGCGCAGCACATCGTCGCGCACGGCTTCGTTGCGGCCGAACCAGTACAGCGCGAGCGGCCGCGGCCCGGCATTGATGTGCGCGATGGCGTCGTCCAGCCGCTCGTAGCCCAGCACGGGCAGCACGGGGCCGAAGATCTCTTCCTGCATCACCTGCATGTTCAGGCTGGCGTTGAAGACCAGCACAGGCGGCATCTGCCGCCCCACCCCGTCGCCGATGCCCTGCGCGGGCGGTGGCGGGGAGCCGGGCACGGGTTCAAGCACCTGCACGTCGGCGCCTTGCGTCTGCGCCTGCTGCAGCATGGTGCGCAGGCGCGCCAGCTGCCGGGGGTTGATGACGGAGGCGTAGTCGGGGTTGCCCTCGAAGTACGGAAAGAGCCGTGCCACGGCGGCGCGGTAGGCCTCGCCGAACGCGGCTTCGCGCCCGCGCGGCAGCAGCACATAGTCGGGTGCGATGCAGGTCTGGCCCGCGTTCAGCAGCTTGCCGTGTGCGATCTTGAGCGCGGCGTCCTGCAGGTCGCAGTCCGCATCGAGGATGCACGGGGACTTGCCGCCCAGCTCCAGCGTGGTGGGTGTCAGGTGCACGGCGGCGGCCTGGGCCACTTTGCGCCCCACGGCCGTGGAGCCGGTGAACACGAGGTGGTCGAACGGCAGCGAGGCGACCAGCGCCGCCACGGCAGCATCGCCCTGCACCACGCAGAACTCGTCGGGAGAAAAGAACTGCGAGACCAGCGAGGCCAGTTGCGCAGAGGTGTGGGGCGTGAGTTCGCTGGGCTTGAGCATCACCCGGTTGCCCGCCGCGAGAGCGCCGATGGCCGGCGCCAGCGCCAGCTGCACGGGATAGTTCCACGGCGCGATCACGCCCACCACGCCAAGCGGTTGCCGCTGCACCCAGGCATGCGCCGGCTGCAGGAACATCGGGGTGAAGACCTTGCGGGGCTTGGCCCAGCGGGCCAGGTGCCGCAGCGTGTGCGACAACTGCGCGCGCAGCACGAACAGATCGGCCACCTCGGTCAGGCGCGGCGACCGCATGCCGAAATCGGCCTGCACCGCCGCCGCGAGCACCGGGCCGTGTTCGTCCAGCATCTTGCGCACCCGCAGCAGGCGCTCTCGGCGCACCAGCAGGGGCACGTCGGCATGGTCCCGGCTGGCACGCCGCTGGATTTCGAACTGGTGGCGGATATCGGCAGGGGTCATTCCACGCATCATAGGCAGCGCCCTTGCAACCGCCTGTAAATCCAGGTCTCCAAGTGCCTCATTCGGGAAAATAAGCGGGAAACGCGTGCCCGATGGCCGACGCCCCAAGCCGGACTGGGCGCGGTGCGATCCCGGGCGCAGCCCGGCACCGATGTCCCAGCACAAAGGCAGGCGAGCGGGCCACCAAGGCCGCCCTGCCGCGCCGCCGGATCAGGACACGTCGCGCGCCTGCACGTCGGTCACCTCACGCGCGCCGGGCAGTTCGCGCGAGCGCACCGCCGGCTCGGCCGGGCCATCCGCCACCGGGCGGCCGCCCGGGGCAGCGGACCAGCGCGCCGTGCTGCGGTACACCGTGCTCCAGCCGGTGCGCGGGTCCATGCGCATGGCCCAGGGCGTCACGGGGCGGCCGGTCACCCGCGCCCACAGGGCACGGGCGCCCCAGACCACCGCCAGCAAAGCGGCCACGGCCAGCAGGCTCAGGAAAAAGACCACGCCGACGGCCACTACGGCCAGGCGCACTATCCACCGGATCACCCCGGCTGCAAAATCGTTCAAACCCAATCCTTTCCTGAGAGGGCCCGGCTCAACCCTGCGTCAGGGCCTCGCCGAACCGGAACACGCCCGGATCGAGCACCGGGTCCACATCGACCGGAATCACGCTCTTGGGCGCGAACCGGCCTTCCAGCAGCAGCTTGGACAGCGGATTTTCCAGCCGCTGCTGGATCGCCCGCTTGAGCGGCCGCGCACCGAACACGGGATCGAACCCCACCTTGGCCAGCTCGGCCAGGGCCGTGTCGGACACCTGCAGGTGCAGGTCCATTTTCGCCAAACGCGCTTCGAGCAACTGCAACTGGATGCGTGCAATCGCTTCGATGTTCTTCGCATCCAGCGCGTGGAACACCACCGTCTCGTCGATGCGGTTCAGGAATTCGGGTCGGAAATGGTTCTTGAGTTCCCCCCAAACCGCTTCCTTGAGGTCGTCCGAGTCCTGGCCCACCATCGCCTGGATGAGGTGCGAGCCGATGTTGCTCGTCATCACGATCACCGTGTTCTTGAAGTCCACGGTGCGACCCTGGCCATCGGTCAGGCGGCCATCGTCCAGCACCTGCAGCAGCACGTTGAACACGTCGGGGTGGGCCTTTTCCACCTCGTCGAGCAGCAGCACGCTGTAGGGCTTGCGGCGCACGGCCTCGGTGAGGTAGCCGCCTTCTTCATAGCCCACGTACCCGGGCGGCGCGCCGATCAGGCGGGCCACCGAGTGCTTTTCCATGAACTCGCTCATGTCGATGCGGATCAGGTGGTCTTCGCTGTCGAACAAAAAGCCCGCCAGCGCCTTGCACAGCTCGGTCTTGCCCACGCCCGTGGGGCCTAGGAACAGGAACGAGCCCGTGGGCCGGTTGGGGTCGGACAGGCCCGAGCGCGAGCGGCGGATGGCGTTGGCCACCGCGGCAATGGCATCGTCCTGGCCCACCACGCGCTCGTGCAGCTTGTCCTCCATCTGCAGGAGCTTGTCCTTCTCGCCCTGCATCATCTTGGCCACGGGAATGCCGGTGGCGCGGCTGACCACCTCGGCGATCTCCTCGGCGCCCACCTGGGTGCGCAGGAGGCGCGGGGCGCTGCCTGCGCCGTCCTTGCCGGCTTCCTTGGCCTGCGCTTCCTTGAGCTGCTTTTCCAGGTCGGGCAGCTTGCCGTACTGTAGCTCGGCCACCTTGTTGAAGTCGCCCTTGCGGGTGAACTCCTCGATCTGGAACTTGAGCTTGTCGATCGCCTCGCGCACATGCGCGCTGCCCTGGGCCTGGGCCTTTTCGGACTGCCAGATCTCGTCGTAGTCGGCGATTTCCTTTTGCAGCTTGGCGATCTCTTCCTCGATCAGCGCAAAGCGCTTTTGCGAGGATTCGTCCTTCTCGCGGCGCACGGCCTCGCGCTCGATCTGCAGCTGGATCAGCCGCCGGTCGAGCCGGTCCATGACCTCGGGCTTGGAGTCCATCTCGATCTTGATCTTGGACGCGGCCTCGTCGATGAGGTCGATGGCCTTGTCGGGCAGGAAGCGGTCGGTGATGTAGCGGTGCGACAGCTCGGCCGCGGCCACGATGGCCGGGTCGGTGATGTCCACGCCATGGTGCACCTCGTACTTTTCCTGCAGGCCGCGCAGGATGGCGATGGTGGCCTCGACCGTGGGTTCGCCCACGAGGATCTTCTGGAAGCGCCGCTCCAGGGCCGCATCCTTTTCGATGTACTTGCGGTACTCGTCGAGCGTGGTCGCGCCCACGCAGTGCAGCTCGCCGCGCGCCAGCGCCGGCTTGAGCATGTTGCCCGCATCCATGGCGCCCTCGCCCTTGCCGGCGCCGACCATGGTGTGCAGCTCGTCGATGAAGACGATGGTCTGGCCCTCGTCCTTGGCCAGCTCGTTCAGCACGCTCTTCAGGCGCTCCTCGAACTCGCCGCGGTACTTGGCGCCGGCGAGCAGGGCCGCCATGTCCAGCGACAGCACGCGCTTGCCCTTGAGCGATTCCGGCACCTCGCCGGCCACGATGCGCTGGGCCAGGCCCTCCACGATGGCGGTCTTGCCCACGCCGGGCTCGCCGATCAGCACGGGGTTGTTCTTGGTGCGGCGCTGCAGTACCTGGATGGCGCGGCGGATCTCGTCGTCGCGGCCGATCACGGGGTCGAGCTTGCCGATGCGGGCGCGCTCGGTCAGGTCCAGGCAGTACTTGGCGAGGGCGCCGCGCTGGCCTTCGGCCTCGGCGCTGTCCACCTTCTGGCCGCCGCGCACGGCGTCGATGGCGGCCTCCAGGCTCTTGCGGGTCAGGCCGTTGTCCTTGGCGATCTGGGCGGCGTCACCCTTGCTGTCCACCAGCGCGAGCAGGAACAGCTCGCTGGCGATGAACTGGTCGCCGCGCTTGATGGCCTCCTTCTCGGTGGCCTGCAGCACGCGGCCCAGCTCGGGGCCGCCCTGCACCTGGTCCTGCCCGTGCACCTGGGGCAGGCGCTTGACGGCGGCCTCGGCCGCGGACAGCAGCCCCGGCACGTTGGCGCCGGCGCGCTGCAGCAGCGCCCGCGGACCGTCTTCCTGGCGCAGCATGGCGACCAGCATGTGCACGGGTTCGATGTAGGCGTTGTCGTTGCCCAGCGCCAGCGACTGCGCGTCGCTCAGGGCTTCCTGGAACTTGGTGGTGAATTTGTCGAGACGCATGGTTGAAATGTCCTCCGAATTGCAACGCAGTTGGGGGAGGTGGAGGCACATTTCAAGCGCGCGCGCCACAGCAGGCCATGCGCCAGATCAAATTCAGGCAGGCATTTCAAAAAATGCCAAATGCTCACTTATTGATAGCTCCACGCCCTAGTGGAATATGCGGCGAAGGCCTTTTTACTTCAAACCCTGATCCGCATTGGGAAGGGCCGCGATGCCCCAGCGCGCCAGCGCGGCGTCGTCGCTCACCCGGGCATCGACCCAGCGCGCGCCCTGGGGCGTGACCTCCTTCTTCCAGAACGGCGCCTGGGTCTTGAGGTAGTCCATCAGGAACTCGCAGGCCTGAAAGCCCTGGCCCCGGTGGGCCGAGGTCACCGCCACCAGCACGATCTGGTCCTGCGGCTGCAGCAGCCCCACACGGTGCACCACCCGGGCGCCGAACAGCTCGAAGCGGCGCAGCGCCTCGTCCACCATGGCTTCGATGGACTTCTCGGTCATGCCGGGGTAATGCTCCAGCTCCATCGATGCGACGGCGTCGCCGGCATTGTGATCGCGCACGGTGCCCACGAAGCAGCACACCGCGCCCACCCGCGGATCGCCGGCGCGCAGGGCCGCCAGTTCGGCGGACACGTCGAAGTCGGCTGCCTGGACGGCCACGCGGGGCGGGGCAATGGGGAGTGGAGCGGAAACGGGGTTCATGGCCGCAGCGAAAGGGGTCTGGCGCCGGTGCGGCTCATGGCGAGCGGTGCAGGCGCGGGGCGGAGAGCAGCCCGCGCTCTTCCTCGATGATCTGGTCGAGCTGGCGCCGCGCGGGGGACGCCGGCACGCGCGCCAGCATGGCCTGCAGCCGCACCACGTCATTCACCGACGGCGCGACCTTCACCTGTGCGATGGCCGCCTGGGTGTTGCCGCCCTGGATGAGGGCGAAGACCTTGCCGGCCCACTCGTCTTTGTCTCTCGAATTGCGTGCCATGCGGCGGTGTCCTTGTGCGTGCGTTCGCAAACCGCGATTGTCACGGAAACCGCCGGGCCGCTGGCGCCGGCCGGGAAAAGAGCGCCTTTGCTAAAGTGGCCGGCTTGCCAGGCATGCCGCCGCGCCCGCCTCTTGCGCCTCGCACCGCTGCCACCCCTCCCCTTCGCTCTCCTTTCCGCATGGCCACCCAGACCGTCACCACCGACCGCTACAAGCTCTTTCCGTCACCGCGCAACCAGCACCGCGTGGTGTTCGAGCACGAGGTCTTCCAGCCCCACCCCTACGCGCTGATCGACCTGCCCAGCTACGACCTGCGGGGCCGCTACAGCCTGTTCGCCGCCCACCGCCTGGCGGACGGCAAGATGGGCCAGCTCGCCACGTTCGAGCTGGCCGAGGATGCCGAGCGGTTCGCGCGCCTGTTCACGCCCGACTGAGCCGCATCCGCCATGCACGACGAGAACCAGATCCACGTCCCGCCCTCGTTCCTGGCCTTGTACAGCGACGCCCGCCAGCGCCTGTCCGAGCCGGTCGCCGTGGTCCGCGAGCGCTACGAGCTGTGCGAAGACCTGGCCAGCCATCTGGTGGAGCAGGCGCAGACGCTCTACCACGTGCAGGCCCCGTCGGAGGCCGAGATCCTGCTGCGCATCCACGCCGGGCTGGCCACGCCCGGCTCCGGCGTGGCGCCACCCGAGGCGCGCTGGATCACGCTGCGCCTGGCCGAACTGCTGAACTGGCGCTGCCCGGAACTGCCGCCCCCTGCGGACGAGGTTCCGCAGGGCGACGCCCCTGCGCCCTAGCCCCGCCACCCATCGCGAGGGCACCGCCAGCGGCGCGACGGAGGGCCTGTACCGGCGCACCCTGGCTATACTGCCCCCATGCCTTCGCACACCCCCTCGCCTTCGCGGACCCTTTGGTCCGTGGCGGCGTGCGCAGGCAAAGCCAAAAAACCCCAGCTCATCTGACCGGAGCTGCGGTTCCGTCCGGATGAGCGACGGAACCGCACGGCAGGCACCCTCTCCCCTTTTTTCTTTTTGAACGCCTGCCGCTTTGCCGGTCGGCGCACGCATCCCTGGACGGCTCCCTCGGTCGTTGCCTGAAAGGATGTTCCCGTGCGTTCACATTCCACCCACTCCCATGCCACCACCCGCCCTGCCACCCCGCGGGCCCGTGGCGATTTCTCCGGCCTCTGGATTCCCCTGGTCACCCCGTTTCGCCACGGCGCCGTGGACCATGACGCCCTGAAGGCCCTCGTGCAGCGGCTGCGCGGCACGGGCATCGCGGGGTTCGTGGCCTGCGGCTCCACCGCCGAAGCCGGGGCGCTGGACACGCCGGAGCAGGACGCCGTGCTGGCCACGGTGCTCGCGCACGCGGGCGGCCTGCCGGTGGTCATGGGCGTGTCGGGCTGCCACATGGGCCAGGTGCTGGCGCGGGTGCGCAGCCTGGCCCCGCAGCCGCTGGCCGGGCTGCTGGTGTCGGCGCCGCATTCCATCCGGCCGTCGCAGGCGGGGCTGCAGCAGTGGTTCGGGGCGATCGCCGATGCCAGCGCGGTCCCGCTCATCGTCTACGACATTCCCTACCGCACCGGCGCCACGCTCGACCTGGCCACCTTGCGCGGCCTGGCGGCGCACCCGAACCTCCGCGCCGTGAAGGACTGCGGCGGCAGCCCGGCGAAGACGCAGGCGCTGATCGCAGACGGCGCGCTGCAAATGCTGGCGGGCGAGGACGCCCAGGCATTCACCACCGTCGCGCTCGGGGGCGCCGGGGCCATCGCCGCGAGCGCGCACTGGCAGACGGCCGAATGGGTGGCCTGCCTGAATGCCGTCGCGGCCGGGGACCTGGTGCAGGCACGCGGGCTCTGGGAGGGGATCCTTCCGTGGGTGGAGCGTTTCTTCGCCGAGCCCAACCCCGCCCCCATCAAGGCCCTGCTGGCCGCGCGGGGCGAGATGGCGGACGAACTGCGCGCGCCGATGACGTCGGCCTCGCCCGCACTGGTACAGCGGCTGCAAGAGGCCCTGGCGGCCCTGCCGCGCGGCGAGCCGGCCGCCATCGCACCCCAGGGCGCTTAAGAGCCTGCGGGAGACGGGCCTCGGGCCGCCGCCATCAAGGCGGCGGCACCCCTTCGGCCCGTGCCGTCGGGGGTTCGGATTCGCCGGGGCCGCCGGGCGCGGCAGGCGTGCCCTGGTGGAAGCGCATCTGCCACCCACGCGCAGACCGCTCCCACACCGAAGTGCGCAGCGTCCACCGCTCCAGGGTTCCGTCGTCCAACCGCTGCGCCGATCGGTACGTGAGCAGCGCGGCGAACTCACCGAGACGCCGGACCTCGAAGCGGTCCGCGACCACCACGGCATGCTGCGCCTGGGCCGGCAGTTGCGAGAGGACGTCCGCCTTGGTGTAGACCGCACCGGAGCGGCCGAACTCGCGGAAGTCGTCGTGCAGCAGTGCGTCCAGCCGGGCGGCGTCCTGGCGCGCGGCCGGCCGGTGCAACTCCACCTCCAGGGCCTGCAGCCACGGCAAAAGGGGCGCGTCGGAAGCAGGCATCGAAAAGGGGCGCGTCAGGCCACGGGCGCGCCGGCCTTCAGCCGCCCGTGACGGGCGGAAAGAACGCCACTTCCGCCCCATCGGCCAGCGCCGCGGATTCGTCGCTCAGCGTCTGGTCGAGCGCCATGCGCACCGCGCGGCCACGGCCCAGGCTGTGCGCCCAGGGCCCGCCGCGCGCGATCAGTTCGTTGCGCAGCGCGCCCAGCGTGGCCGCCTGCGTCGCCAGGCGTTCGCTGCCCTGCCCCACGGCCTCGCGGATCGCGGCGAAGTAGCGCACGGTGACGGTGCGGCTCATGACTGCAGCTCCGCCCAGGGAATGAAGCGCACGGTATCGCCCCGCGCGATGGTCTGGCCGGCCGGGGTGTCCACCACGCCGTCGCCCCAGGCGACCGACGTGAGAACGCCCGATCCCTGGTGGGGAAACAGGTCCAGCCCGCCCGCCGCATTGCGCCGCACGCGCAGGAACTCGCGGCGCCGGTCCGCGCGCGGCCAGTCGAAGTCGGCCGTGGCCGCCACGCTCTGCGGGGCGACGGCCTGCACGCCCTGCAGCCGCAGCAGGAACGGGCGCACCAGCAGCGCAAAGGTCATGAAGCTCGATACCGGGTTGCCCGGCAGCCCCATGAAGTGCGCCGCGCCGATGCGGCCATGGGCGAAAGGCTTGCCGGGCTTCATGGCGATCTGCCACAGGTCCAGCCGGCCCAGGGCCTCGACAGCGGGCTTGACGTGGTCTTCCTCGCCCACCGAGACGCCGCCGCTGGTCAGGATCAGGTCGTGCTCCAGGCTGGCGCCACGCAGCGCCTCCAGCGTGGCCTCGCGCCGGTCCGGCACGATGCCCAGGTCGGTCACCGCGCAGCCCAGGCGGCGCAGCAGCCCCCGCAGGAAGAACCGGTTGCTGTTGTAGATGGCGCCGGGCGGCATGCGGGCCGGGTCCACCTCACCGGGCATGACGAGTTCGTCACCGGTCGAAAACAGCGCCACGCGCGGGCGCCGCGCCACGGTGAGCCGCGCCAGGCCGATGCTCGCGGCCAGCCCCAGCGCGGCCGGCGTGAGCCGCATGCCCGCGGCCAGCACCTCGGCCCCGAGCGCGATGTCCTCGCCCGCGCGGCGAATCCACTGGTGGACGGCGGGCACGGCATCGATCTGCACGCGGTCGCCCTCCAGCGCCTGGCAGTCTTCCTGCATCACGATCGCATCGGCCCCGGGCGGCACCGGCGCGCCCGTGAAGATGCGCGCCGCCGTGCCCGCGGCCAGCGGCAGGCCCGCGCTGCCGGCCGCGATGCGCTGCGACACGGGCAGCTGCGCCCCGGCCACGGCCACGTCGGCCCGGCGCACGGCATAGCCGTCCATGGCGCTGTTGTCATGGGGCGGCACCTGCAGCGGCGAGACGGCCGCCACGGCCAGCACGCGGCCATCGGCCTCGAACGTGTCCACCGTGTCGGTGCCGGCCAGGGGCACGGCATGGGCCAGCAGGTCGGCCAGCGCCTCGTCCAGGGGCTTCATCGGGGGGCGGGCGGCAGCGGGCATTCAGCGGACTCCAGGCGGTGGCGGAACATAGTGAAAGCGCGGGCCCTGGGCGATCAGCCAGTCGGCCAGGGCATCGACCGGGCCGGCCCAGCCATCGAAGACAGGCAGCCCGGTGGGCACGGGCAGGCGGGCGGGGGCATCGGTCACCACGGCGACAACGAACGGGTCCTGCGGATAGCGCACGCTGCGCTCGGTGTCATCGGGCGACGGCGAGCGCCACACCTCCACCTTGGGCAGATCGCACTCCTTGAAGCCCTCCACCAGGGCCCAGTCCACCCGGTCGTCCAGCTCGGCCAGCAGGCCGTGCACGCCGGGCTCGGTGGGCTGGGCGAACTCGCGCATCAGCACCATCCGTCGGTCCGAAGCCGCCACCACCTCGAACGCCCCGGCCTCGCGGTGGCGCCAGGTGTCCTTGCCGGGGTGATCGACGTCGAACCGGTGGTGCGCGTGCTTGACCACCGACACGCGCTGCCCGCGCTGGCCCAGCGCCGGAATGAGCCGCTCGATCAGCGTGGTCTTGCCGCTGCCCGAGAACCCGGCAAAGCCCACCACCTTCATTGCGACCTCCTGGGATTTGCTATTAATTTAATAGCAAAAGGAACAATAAGCACTAGGGCATCGGCCCGATTCGGCACAAAACCCGCCTGAAAGGACTCAGGCGCAGTGGCGGCTGATGTAGGCCTTGACCAGCACCACGTCGGCCGGCATGACCTGCACGCGCTTGGGCAGCGCCTCAATGCCCTCGAACTTGGCCGGCCGCTCGGGCGGTTGGCCCAGCGCCTCGACGATGGTCTCGGCGAACTTGATCGGCAGCGCGGTTTCCAGTACCAGCATCGGCACGCCGGGACGGATGTGCTCGCGCGCCACCTTCACGCCGTCGGCGGTGTGGGTGTCGATCGTCACGCCGAAACGCTGGAACGTGTCGCGGATGGTCGCGATGCGGTCCGCATGCGTGCTCTTGCCGCTCACGAAGCCGTAGCGCCCCGCCGCCTCGGCAAATGCGGGGTCGCCGCTCAGGTCGAACGCGCCGTCCCGGGCCAGGGCCTCGCCGAACAGCGCCTGCGTGCGGGCGCCGTCGCGGCCGAGCAGGTCGAACACGAAGCGCTCGAAGTTGCTCGCCTTGCTGATGTCCATGGACGGGCTGGAGGTCTCGTGCGTGTCGGCGCTGCCGCGCACACGGTACACGCCCGTGCGGAAGAACTCGTCCAGCACGTCGTTTTCGTTCGTCGCCACCACCAGCTGGTCGATCGGCAGGCCCATCATGCGCGCCACGTGGCCCGCGCAGACGTTGCCGAAGTTGCCCGACGGTACGGTGAAGCTCACCGTCTGGTCGTTGGTATCGGTGGCCTGCACGTAGCCGGCGAAGTAGTACACGACCTGTGCCAGCAGGCGCGCCCAGTTGATCGAATTGACGGTGCCGATCTTGTACTGGCGCTTGAAGGCCAGGTCGTTGCTCACGGCCTTGACGATGTCCTGGCAATCGTCGAACACGCCCTCGATGGCGAGGTTGTGGATGTTCTCGTCCTGCAGGCTGAACATCTGCGCCTGCTGGAACGCGCTCATGCGGCCGTGCGGGCTGGTCATGAACACGCGCACGCCCTGCTTGCCCTTCATGGCGTATTCGGCGGCGCTGCCGGTGTCGCCGCTGGTCGCGCCCAGGATGTTGAGCGTCTCGCCGCGGCGCGCCAGTTCGTATTCGAACAGGTTGCCCAGCAGCTGCATCGCCATGTCCTTGAAGGCCAGCGTGGGGCCGTTGGACAGGGCTTCGAGCCACAGGCTGTTTTCCAGGTGGCGCAGCGGCACGATCTCGCCGGTGCCGAACACCTCGGCCGTGTACGTCTTCTCGCACAGGCGCTTGAGATCCGCCGCGGGAATGTCGTCGATGTAGAGCGACAGGATCTGGAAGGCCAGCTCCGCGTAGCCCTGCTCGTGGTAGGCACGGCGCAGGCGGGTGAGCGCCGCGTCGTCGATCTGCGGGTAGCGCTCGGGCAGGTACAGGCCGCCATCGGGCGCGAGGCCCTCCAGCAGGATGTCGCAGAAATGCTTGCGGTCGGTATGGCCGCGGGTCGAGACGTACAGCATCAGTTCAGCTCCTCCTTGCGGATGCGCGTGATGGGGCCCAGCACCGTGGGCAGCGCCTGCATCTGCGCGATGGCGTCGTTCATCGTGCCCTCGCGCGTGTCGTGCGTGAGGATGATGAGGTCGGTCTGCGTGGAACCCTCGCCGCCCACCTCGTCCGCCTCGCGCTGCAGCACCGCGTCGATGCTGATGCCGGCCGTGGCGAGCAGGCCCGTGACCTTGGCCAGCACGCCGGCCTCGTCGGCCACGCGCAAGCGCAGGTAGTAGCTGGTGACGACCTCGCTCATGGGCAGCACGGGCAGCGTGCCCATGGCCTGGTCGAGCGTGTGCGACTGGAAGGCCAGGTGCGGCACGCGGTGCTCGGGGTCGGCCGAGGCCAGGCGGGTGATGTCCACCAGGTCGGCGATCACGGCGCTGGCCGTGGGCTCGCTGCCGGCGCCCTTGCCGTAGTACAGCGTGGTGCCCACGGCATCGCCCTGCACGACGACGGCGTTCATGGCGCCTTCCACGTTGGCGATCAGGCGCTTGGCGGGCACGAGCGTGGGGTGCACGCGCAGCTCCACGCCGTCGGTCTGGCCGGAGGCCGCGCCCGCGCCGGAGCGGCGCTTGGCGATGCCCAGCAGCTTGATGCGGTAGCCCAGTTGCTCGGCATAGCGGATGTCGGCCGCGCCGAGCTTGGTGATGCCTTCCACATAGGCCTTGTCGAACTGCACCGGGATGCCGAAGGCGATGGCCGACATGATGGTGGCCTTGTGCGCGGCGTCTACGCCTTCGATGTCGAAGGTCGGATCGGCCTCGGCATAGCCCAGTCGCTGCGCCTCTTTCAGCACCACGTCGAAATCCAGGCCCTTGTCGCGCATCTCGGACAGGATGAAGTTGGTGGTGCCGTTGATGATGCCGGCGATCCACTGGATGCGGTTGGCGGTGAGCCCTTCGCGCAGCGCCTTGATGATCGGGATGCCCCCGGCCACGGCGGCCTCGAAGGCCACCATCACGCCCTTGGCCGATGCGGCCGCGAAGATCTCGGTGCCGTGCACGGCCAGCAGCGCCTTGTTGGCGGTGACCACGTGCTTGCCGGCGGCGATCGCCTCCAGCACCAGGGCCTTGGCGATGCCGTAGCCGCCGATCAGCTCGACCACGATGTCGATGTCGGGGTTGGTGATGACGGCGCGCGCATCGCTCACCACCTCGGCGGTGTCGCCCACGACGGTCCTGGCGCGGGCCGCGTCGAGGTCGGCCACCATGGCGATCTCGATGCCACGGCCGGCGCGGCGGCGGATTTCCTCCTGGTTGCGTTGCAGCACGTTGAAGACGCCGCTGCCGACGGTGCCAATGCCCAGCAGGCCCACTTGGATCGGTTTCATGATCGAATTACCAGTCAAATTGCACTGCAGCGCTAGATGAATATGCGCTGGCAGCTATGAAAATAGGAGTAAAAATCAGGCGGTGCCATGCTGCTGCCGGTACCGGGCGAGGAAATCCGCCAGGCGGCCGATGGCCACGCGCAGATCGTCCTCGTGGGGCAGGAACACGATGCGGAAGTGCTGTTGGTCGGGGTAATTGAAGCCCGAGCCCTGCACCAGCATCACGCGCGTGGCGCGCAACACCTCCATGAAGAATTGGCGGTCGTCGGCGATGGGGTACATCGCGGGGTCCAGGCGGGGGAACATGTAGAGCGCCGCCTTGGGTTTCACGCAGCTCACGCCCGGGATCGCCGAGATGAGTTCATAGGCCAGGTCGCGCTGGCGCCGCAGGCGCCCGCCTTCCCGGACCAGGTCGTTGATGCTCTGGTAGCCGCCCAGCGCCGTCTGGATGGCCCATTGGCCGGGCACGTTGGAGCCCAGCTTGATGTTGGCGAGCATGTTGATGCCCTCGATGTAATCGCGGGCCACTTCCTTGTTGCCCGAGATCACCATCCAGCCCGCGCGGTAGCCGCACGAGCGGTAGGCCTTGGAGAGCGAGTTGAAGGTCAGCGTGAGCACGTCGGTGGACAGGCTGGCCAGCGCCGTGTGCGTGACGCCGTCGTACAGCACCTTGTCGTACACCTCGTCGGCCAGCAGCACCAGGCCGTGCTCGCGGGCGATCTGCACCAGGGCCTTGAGCAGCTCGTCGGAGTACATCGCGCCCGTGGGGTTGTTGGGGTTGATGACCACCAGCCCCTTGGTCCGCGGCGTGATCTTGGCGCGGATGTCGTCCAGGTCAGGCATCCAGCCGTTGGCCTCGTCGCACAGGTAGTGCACGGGCTTGCCACCCGACAGGCTGGCGACGGCGGTCCACAGGGGGTAGTCGGGCGCGGGCACCAGCAGTTCATCGCCATCGTCGAGCAGCGCGTTGGTGGCCATGCCGATCAGGTCGCTCGCGCCGTTGCCCAGGTAGATGTCGTCGAGCGTCACGCCCGTAACGCCCTGCTGCTGGCTGTAGTGCATCACCGCCTTGCGCGCGCCGAAAATGCCCTTGCTGTCCGAATAGCCCGCCGAGTTGGGCAGGTTGCGGATCATGTCCTGCTGGATTTCCTCGGGGGCGTCGAAGCCGAACGGCGCGAGGTTGCCGATGTTCAGCTTGATGATCTTCTGCCCCTCGTCCTCCATCTGCTTGGCCGCGTCCACGATCGGGCCCCGGACATCGTAGAGAACGTTATTGAGCTTCGCGGATTTGTGGATGGTCTTCATGCGCTGGCGAAAAAAGGACGGGAGCCGGACACGGGGGGACTCAGAGACCCGCCAGGAGGCATTGCCTCTGTGGCGAAACCTATAATTTGACCACAGTTCCCGCAGCGCCCTGGCACCCTTTGGCCCCTCGTAGCGCACCTTTTCCCACAAACGGATATCCATCCAAAGCGAATGAAATTCCAGCCCGACCGCTCCGAAACGCAGACCATCAGCGCCTACGGCCCCGGCTGGATCGGCGTGGACGGCGAAAAGCTCACGACGAGTGTGATCCTCGGCTCGCGCGGGCTGCGCCAGGCGTGGGACTGCACGCGCTTCGAAGACCTGACGCCGGCGCACTTCGCGCAACTGGCCGGGCTCGATGCGGAACTCATCCTTTTCGGCAGCGGCACGCGCAACCGCTTTCCGCCGCCCGCCTGGCTGCAGCCGCTGATGGCCAAGCGCATGGGGCTGGAGACCATGGATACCCCGGCAGCCTGCCGCACCTACAACATCCTGGCGGGCGAGGGGCGCAACGTGGTCGCCGCCCTGCTGCTGGAGCCTTGATCGCCAGTTGTGTACTTTGGTTACAGACTGCAGGGCCTGAAAGAGTGCGAAAGAGTCCGTTTCAAGGTAAAATCTCCGGTTGCGGTCGGGGGCCCTCCAAGAGCAATAACACACACCGCTCCCCCGGCTTTTCAACGACTTTCATCCTGAGAGATTGAGTGCCATGGCGATCGTTGTCAACAAACCCCTACCTGAATTTGAAGCCAACGCGACCGGGGGGATCAAGGTCTCCAATACCTCGCATCTTGGCCAGGTTCTGATTCTGTACTTCTATCCCAAGGACAACACCCCTGGCTGCACCACCGAAGCCATGCAGTTCCGCGACAAGTACAAAGATTTCGTCAAGGCCGGCGCAGCCGTCTTCGGCGTGTCGCGCGACAACATGAAGTCGCACGACGACTTCAAGGAAAAGCTCGAACTCCCGTTCGAACTGATCGCCGACACCGAAGAAAAAATGTGCCACATGTTCGGCGTGGTCAAGAACAAGATCATGTACGGCAAGAAGGTCAAGGGCATCGAACGCAGCACGTTCCTGGTCGGCCCCGACGGCATCCTCGCCCACGAATGGCGCGGCCTCAAGGTGCCGGGCCATGTGGACGAAGTGCTCAAAGCCGTGAAGTCCATCAAGGCCCTCAAGAAAGCTGCCTGAAGCCGGCTGCGGCAGGCTGCCGCGGGCCGTCATGGGGAGCATGCATAATGGGTCGATGCTGCTGAGAAACGCAACGCCCTCCCCTCACCCAAAAGCCGCCTTGGCCTCCAGGCGGCTTTTTGCTTTCTGAACATCCCATCGAGGCCATTGCACCATGCCCCTGCCCCCCGCCCCCACCCGGCGCGCCGCGCTGCTTTCTCCGGATGCTTACCACCAGACCACGGCCCGTGCGGACCTGACCGCCGTTGACGAACCGGTCGAAGCCTTCGAACCCGCCAACCCTCCCGCCACCCGTTCCACCCGCAAGCCCGCGCGCACGGCCCCGTCCGCCCGCGATGCGGCACCCCGCACTGAAAGCACTGCCGCGCGTGCACCCGCGCCAGTGGCCAGCGAGGCACCGCCGCAACCCGGGCAGCGCGCGCCGTCGCGCCGCCGCGCCGCACCGGCCCCTGCGCCGGTGCAGGCCCGTGAGCCCGCCCTGGCTGAGCCGGTGCAGGCACGCACCGCCGCGCCCGAGCCCGCACAAGCCCCCACTCCGGCACCCAGCGCGCGCAGCCGCAAGGTGCGCAGCAACGGCCCCAAGAAGATGTTCGTGCTGGACACCAACGTGCTGCTGCACGACCCGACCAGCCTCTTCCGATTCGAGGAACACGACATCTTCCTGCCGATGATCGTGCTCGAAGAGCTGGACGGCCACAAGAAAGGCATGACCGAGGTCGCCCGCAACGGACGCCAGGCCAGCCGCACGCTCGACGCGCTGGCCGCCGCGCAGGGCGCCGACATCGCGCGCGGGCTCAAGCTCGACTCCACCGGCCAGCGCGCGGCCGGCGGCTGCCTGTATTTCCAGACGGCGCCGCTTGACTACAGCCTGCCCACCAGCCTGCCCCAGGGCAAGGCCGACAACCAGATCCTGGGCGTCGTCGAAGCGCTGCGCAAGCTGCATGCCCCGCGCGAAGTCGTGCTGGTGTCCAAGGACATCAACATGCGCGTCAAGGCGCGCGCGCTCGGCCTGAACGCCGAGGACTACCAGAACGACAAGACGCTCGAAGACGGCGACCTGCTGTACTCCGGTCTGCTCGCGCTGCCGGCCGACTTCTGGATCAAGACCGGCAAGAACGTGGAAAGCTGGCAGAGCGGCGTGCACACGTACTACCGCATCGGCGGACCGATCGTGCCGCAATTGATGATCAACCAGTTCGCGTACTTCGAGGCGCCCGGCGAGCCCAGCCTCTTCGCCCGCGTGACCGAGATCCGCGACCGCACGGCGGTGCTGCAGACACTCAAGGACTACGGCTCGGCCAAGAACGCCATCTGGGGCGTGAACACCCGCAACCGCGAGCAGAACTTCGCCATGAACCTGCTCATGGACCCCGAGGTGGACTTCGTCACCCTCACCGGCACGGCCGGCACCGGCAAGACGCTGATGGCGCTGGCCGCGGGACTCACGCAGGTGCTGGACGAGCGCCGCTACACCGAGATCATCATGACCCGCGCCACGGTGAGCGTGGGCGAGGACATCGGTTTCCTGCCCGGCACCGAAGAGGAAAAGATGGGCCCGTGGATGGGCGCGCTGGACGACAACCTGGAATTTTTGGCCAAGGGCGACGGCGGCAACGCCGGCGAATGGGGCCGCGCGGCCACCAACGAGCTGATCCGCAGCCGCATCAAGATCAAGAGCATGAACTTCATGCGCGGGCGCACGTTCCTCAACAAGTACGTGATCATCGACGAGGCGCAGAACCTGACGCCCAAGCAGATGAAGACGCTCATCACGCGGGCAGGCCCGGGCACCAAGATCATCTGCATGGGCAACCTGGCGCAGATCGACACGCCCTACCTGACCGAAGGCTCCTCGGGCCTGACCTACGCGGTGGACCGCTTCAAGGGCTGGCCGCACAGCGGCCACATCACCCTGGCGCGCGGCGAGCGCTCACGCCTGGCGGACTTCGCCAGCGAAGTGCTGTGAGCGGGAGCACCCGGTAATGGCCGTGGGATGGATGACCGCGCTGAAGCTGGTGCCCTGGGGCGACGTGATCGAGGCGACGCCCCAGATCCTGCAGGCCGCCCGGCGGCTGCTGGGCCAGACGCAGAAAGGGCCGGCAGCCACCGCCGCCGCGCCCCTGCCCAACGGCACGGAGGACGGCCTGGCCGCGCTGCGCCAGCGGGTGCAGGCGCTGGAGACCGAGCAGCAGGCGTCGGCCGTGCTGATCGGCTCGCTCGCCGAGCAGAACGCCCAGCTCGTGCGCGCGGTGGATGCGCTGCGGGTGCGCAGCCAGCGCCTGACGATCGCCGTGGCACTGGCCGGTGTCGCCACCGTGGGGCTGCTGGCCTGGGCGCTGGGCGGCAGCTGACCGGGCCCGCACCGCATTCCGGACGTTTGCTATTTAATTGATAGCAATATACCCCAGAAGGATATGTACTGGAGGCCTTTTTGACTCCAGGCGCCTAGAAATCGTCGCCGGAGCCCATGGCGAGGTTTTCGAAGCGCGTCTGGTTCTTCTGGAAAAACAGCTTCACCGTGCCGGTGGGGCCGTTCCGTTGCTTGCCGATGATGACCTCGGCCACGTTCGGCTCCTTGCTGTCCTTGTTGTAGTAGTCGTCGCGGTAGATGAACATGATGATGTCAGCATCCTGCTCGATGGCGCCGGATTCGCGCAGGTCGGACATCATCGGCCGCTTGTCGGTGCGCTGCTCCACCGATCGGTTGAGCTGCGACAGCGCGATCACCGGGCACTGCAACTCCTTGGCCAGCATCTTGAGGCCCCGGGAGATCTCGCCCAGTTCGGTGGCGCGGTTGTCCGAACTGGACGAGCCCGAACCGCTCATGAGCTGCAGGTAGTCGACCACGATCAGCCCCAGCTTGCCGCACTGGCGCGCCAGCCGGCGCGCGTTGGCGCGCAGCTCGCTGGGCGTGAGACCGGGCGTCTCGTCGATGTGCAGCGACACCGTGCGCAGGCGCTCGATGGCCTCGGTCAGCCGCGGCCATTCCTCGTCGGTCAGCTTGCCAGTGCGCAGGTTGCCCTGGTTCACACGGCCGATGGAGCCCACGATCCGCACCGCCAACTGCGCCGCACCCATTTCCATCGAGAAGATGGCCACGGGCAGGCCTTCGTTGAGCGCCACGTGCTCGGCGATGTTCACGGCAAACGAGGTCTTGCCCATGGACGGCCGCGCCGCCAGCACCACCATGTCGCCCGCCTGCAGGCCCGATGTCATGCGGTCCAGGTCGGCGAAACCCGTGGGCACGCCCGTGACGTCCACGGGGTTGTCCGCCATTTCCTGGACGCGGTCCAGCAGGTCCACCACCAGCGTGTCCAGCGACTGGAAGCCCTGCTTCATGCGCGAGCCTTCTTCGCCGATGGCGAAGATCTTCTGCTCGGCCTCGTCCAGGATGCGCTCGACCGGCTTGCCCTTGGGGTTGAAGGCGTTGGTGGCGATCTCGTCGCTGGCGGTGACCAGCTTGCGCAGGATCGAACGCTCCCGCACGATCTCGGCATAGCGCCGGATGTTGCTCGCGCTCGGCACGTACTGCGCCAGGCTGTTGAGGTAGGCCAGCCCGCCGATCTCCTCCGCCTTGCCCAGCCCCTGCAGCCGCTCGTACACCGTGATCACGTCGGCGGGCTTGCTGGCGTTCACCATGGCGCCGATGGCCGAATAGATGAGCTGGTGCTCGTGCCGGTAGAAATCGCCGTCCACCAGCAGATCGCCCACCCGGTCCCAGGCCATGTTGTCGAGCAGCAGGCCGCCCAGCACGCTGGACTCGGCCTCCAGGGAATGCGGCGGCACGCGCAGCTGAGCGACTTCGCGGTCCGGCGCCGGAGCGAAATCCTCGTCGATGGAAAGGGACTCGAGGGTCATGGCAAAAGGTCCTCTCGCGGCGGGCGCGGTGGGTTACCGTCAGGCAGATGGGAAGACTGGGATGACAAGTCTGTGGACAAGCTGTTCACAGGCGGTGGGTGACCGGTGCATGGAACAGCAGGCCAGAAACGCGAAAGCCGCCCGAGGGCGGCTTCGCGGTCGATGCCAGAGGCAGCGCTTTTTCGTTAAGCGGTTTCGCCGTAGACCGACACGGTCACGTCCACCACCACGTCGGTGTGCAGGGCCACGCTCACCGTGTTGTCGCCGACGACCTTGATCGGGCCGTTGGGCAGGCGGATCTGCGACTTCACGACCTTGTAGCCTTGCTTGTTCAGCTCTTCAGCGATGTCGTGGTTGGTCACGGAACCGAACAGGCGGCCGTCCACGCCGGCCTTTTGCGTCAGCTTGATGGTCGTGCCACCGAGCTTTTCGCCTTGGGCCTGGGACTCGGCCAGCTTCGCAGCAGCGGCCTTTTCGAGTTCGGCGCGCTTGGCTTCGAACTCGGCCTTGGCGGATTCGGTGGCGCGGCGTGCGCGGCCCGAAGGAATTAGGAAGTTGCGGGCGTAGCCGTCTTTGACCTTGACGATTTCGCCGAGGTTGCCGAGGTTCACAACCTTGTCGAGCAGGATGATTTGCATGACTGTTGCTCCTTAGATCTTGTGCTGGTCGCTGTAAGGCACCAGGGCCAGGAAGCGCGCGCGCTTGATGGCGGTGTTCAGTTGACGCTGGTAGATGGCGCGCGTGCCGGTCAGGCGTGCGGGGATGATCTTGCCGTTTTCGGCGATGAAGTCACGCAGCGTGTCGACATCCTTGTAGTCGATCTCTTCCACGCCGGCGACGGTGAAGCGGCAAAAGCGCTTGCGCTTGAACAGCAGCGACTGGGTGTTGCGCTTCGGGCGCTTGTCTTTGTTGAACTTCTTGAACGTGGCCATTTTCGGACCTCTTGAAAATTAATCTTGTTGAATATCCTGGATGTGGAACACCAGCCCCTTGCCGTTGCGCGACGTCGCCAGAAACCCCCGGAAGATCCAGAGGCTGCCGAGCGCCTGTCTTGCCAGCCGCTCTGCGAGCGTGCCGAAGGCAATGGCCTTCACGACCGCCTTGACCTCGCGCTGTGCACCGGCTTCCTGCTGCTGAGACCCGTGTTCGAGCTTCAGATCCAGGGCCGGCAGGCCAGCGGGCGTGTAGCGCAGGGCCTGAGCCTCGGCGATACAGGCGGTGAGGACAACGTGGTTTTCCACTCCTCCAGTCGATGGATCAGCGCTCGCCCGAAGCGGCGAACTCGGCCTGGCTGGCCTTGCGGGCTTCTTCGCGCTCGACGGTCTTCATCATCGAGGAAGGACCCGTGTCGGCCTTCTTCTTTTGAACCGTTAGGTGGCGCAGCACGGCGTCGTTGAACTTGAAGGCATGCTCCAGTTCAGCCATCACGGCCTGGTCGGCTTCGATGTTCACGCACAGGTAGTGGGCCTTGGCCAGCTTGTTGATCAGGTACGCCAGTTGACGGCGGCCCCAGTCTTCCACGCGGTGCACCTTGCCGCCGCCGGCGACGATCATGCCCTTGTAGCGCTCCAGCATGGCTGGAACTTGTTCGCTTTGATCCGGATGGATCAACAAAATGATTTCGTAGTGACGCATGCAAACTCCTTGTGGATGAAACCACCCGCTGCGTCTAGAAGCGGTGTGGCAAGGCAAAGCCGGCGATTATAGCCCCAAGGCCGGTCGCTTGTACACTCACGCCGGCCGAGACCGACGCCAGCCCGACGCATCTGCGTGCAAACGTCGCCTTTTCGCTTGAAATCCGCCGGGTGGCACCCATTTGCCGCGCGTACCGTTCACTTTCAGAAGAAATCGACATGTCCGATCAAAACAATCCAGCCACCGCCTCTCATGGGGACGCCTCCCCCTCTCCTGAAGAAGTCGAAGCCGCGATGGCGGCACATGCCTCCGATGAACTGGGCCGCCTGCAGGGCGAACTGGCCGAGCTGAAGGCCAAGAGCGCCGATCTCGCCGACCAATTCCTGCGCGCCAAGGCCGAGGCCGAGAACGCCCGCCGCCGCGCCGAGGAGGAAATCTCCAAGGCCCGCAAGTTCGGCATCGAGAGCTTCGCGGAAAGCATGCTCCCCGTGGCAGACAGCCTGGCCGCGGCCCTGGCCATCAAGGACGCCACGATCGAACAGCTGCGCGAAGGCTCGGACGCCACGCTGCGCCAGCTCACCTCCGCCCTGGAGCGCAACAAGGTGCTGGCCATCAACCCCAACGCGGGCGACAAGTTCGATCCGCACCAGCACCAGGCCATCAGCATGGTGCCGGCCGACCAGGAGCCCAACACGGTGGTGTCCGTGTTGCAAAAAGGCTACGTGATCGCCGAGCGCGTGCTGCGCCCGGCCCTGGTCACGGTGTCCGCGCCCAAGTAAGCACCCGCCGACCCAAAGAAAAACTGACGGCGACGGCTTGAAGCCGGCCAAGTTATCCACAAGTTATCGGCATCCAAATCTTTTTCAAAATCTCGGAGAACAACATGGGAAAAATCATCGGTATCGACCTGGGCACCACCAACAGCTGCGTGTCCATCATGGAAGGCAACACCACGCGGGTGATTGAGAACTCGGAAGGCGCGCGCACCACGCCCTCCATCGTGGCGTACCAGGAAGACGGCGAAGTGCTGGTCGGCGCCTCGGCCAAGCGCCAGGCCGTCACCAACCCGCAGAACACGCTGTACGCGATCAAGCGGCTGATCGGCCGCAAGTTCACCGAAAAGGAAGTGCAAAAGGACATCGACCTGATGCCCTACAAGATCACGGCGGCCGACAACGGCGACGCCTGGGTCGAAGTGCGCGGCAACAAGATCTCGGCCCAGCAGGTCAGCGCCGACATCCTGCGCAAGATGAAGAAGACCGCCGAGGACTACCTGGGCGAGCCGGTGACGGAAGCCGTCATCACGGTGCCCGCGTACTTCAACGACGCCCAGCGCCAGGCCACCAAGGACGCCGGCCGCATCGCGGGCCTGGACGTCAAGCGCATCATCAACGAGCCCACGGCCGCGGCCCTAGCCTTCGGCCTGGACAAGCAGGAAAAGGGCGACCGCAAGATCGCCGTGTATGACCTGGGTGGCGGCACGTTCGACGTGTCCATCATCGAGATCGCCGACGTCGATGGCGAAAAACAGTTCGAAGTGCTGTCCACCAACGGCGACACGTTCCTGGGCGGCGAAGACTTCGACCAGCGCATCATCGACTACATCATTTCCGAGTTCAAGAAGGACCAGGGCGTCGATCTGTCCAAGGACGTGCTGGCCCTGCAGCGCCTGAAGGAAGCGGCCGAGAAGGCCAAGATCGAGCTGTCCAACAGCGCGCAGACCGACATCAACCTGCCCTACATCACGGCGGACGCCTCGGGCCCGAAGCACCTGAACATCAAGCTCACGCGTGCCAAGCTCGAAGCGCTGGTGGAAGAGCTGATCGAACGCACGATCGCCCCCTGCCGCACGGCCATCAAGGACGCCGGCATCAGCGTGTCGGACATCCATGACGTGATCCTGGTCGGCGGCATGACCCGCATGCCCAAGGTGCAGGACAAGGTCAAGGAGTTCTTCGGCAAGGACCCGCGCAAGGACGTGAACCCGGACGAAGCCGTGGCCGTGGGCGCCGCCATCCAGGGCCAGGTGCTGTCGGGCGACCGCAAGGACGTGCTGCTGCTGGACGTGACGCCGCTGTCGCTGGGCATCGAGACGCTGGGCGGCGTGATGACCAAGATGATCAGCAAGAACACCACGATCCCGACGAAGTTCGCGCAGACCTTCTCGACCGCCGACGACAACCAGCCGGCCGTGACGATCAAGGTGTTCCAGGGCGAACGCGAACTGGCCAGCGCCAACAAGCTGCTGGGCGAGTTCAACCTGGAAGGCATTCCGCCGGCAGGCCGCGGCGTGCCGCAGATCGAGGTGAGCTTCGACATCGATGCCAACGGCATCCTGCACGTGGGCGCCAAGGACAAGGGCACGGGCAAGGAAAACAAGATCACCATCAAGGCGAACTCGGGCCTGTCCGAGGAAGAGATCCAGAAGATGGTGAAGGACGCCGAACTGAACGCGGCCGACGACAAGAAGAAGCTGGAACTGGTCCAGGCGCGCAACCAGGGCGAAGCCGCCGTGCACAGCGTGACCAAGAGCCTGGCCGAGCACGGCGACAAGCTCGATGCCGCCGAGAAGGAGCAGATCGAGTCGGCCGTGAAGGCCCTGGAAGACGCGCTCAAGGGCGAGGACAAGGCCGCCATCGACGAGAAGACGACCGCGCTGATGACCGCCAGCCAGAAGCTGGGCGAGAAGATGTACGCCGAAGCGCAGGCCGCCCAGGCCGCGGCAGCAGGTGGCACGGAAGGTGCAGCGCCCCAGGGCGGTGCCTCGTCCTCCGCCGGCGCAGCACCGCACGACGACAACGTGGTGGACGCGGAAGTGAAGGAAGTGAAGAAAGGCTGAGCGCGCTCGCGTGCCCGACTAGCCGCCGCGCCGGGCCCTGCACAGGGGTCAGCGCGGCGTTCCTGTTCCAACCGAGCTCGGAAAGACCATGTCCAAGAGAGACTTTTACGAAGTTCTGGGCGTTCCAAAGAACGCCTCGGACGAAGAGATCAAGAAGGCTTATCGCAAGCTCGCGATGAAGCACCACCCTGACCGCAACCAGGGTGACGCGGCCAAGCCTGCCGAAGAGCGGTTCAAGGAAGCCAAAGAGGCTTATGAAATGCTCTCCGATCCGCAGAAGCGGGCCGCCTACGACCAGTACGGCCACGCAGGCGTGGACCCGAACATGCGCGGCCCCGGCGGCGCGGGTGCGGAAGGCTTCGGTGGCTTTGCCGAGGCCTTCGGCGACATCTTCGGCGACATGTTCGGCCAGGGCGGGGCGCGCGGGCGCGGCCAGGGCGGGCGCCAGGTCTATCGCGGCAACGACCTGAGCTACGCGATGGAGGTCACCCTCGAAGAGGCGGCCAAGGGCAAGGACGCGCAGATCCGCATTCCCTCGTGGGAATCGTGCGAGACCTGCCACGGCAGCGGCGCCAAGCCGGGCACCAGCGCCAAGACCTGCACCACCTGTGCCGGTGCCGGCACGGTGCAGATGCGCCAGGGTTTCTTCAGCGTGCAGCAGACCTGCCCGCACTGCCGCGGCACGGGCAAGATCATTCCCGAGCCCTGCACCACCTGCCACGGCCAAGGCAAGGTCAAGAAGCAGAAGACGCTGGAAGTGAAGATCCCCGCCGGCATCGACGACGGCATGCGCATCCGCAGCACCGGCAACGGCGAGCCGGGCACCAACGGCGGCCCGCCGGGGGACCTGTACATCGAGATCCGCCTGAAGAAGCACGACATCTTCGAGCGCGACGGCGACGACCTGCACTGCCAGGTGCCCGTGAGCTTCATCACGGCCGCGCTGGGCGGCGAGATCGAAGTGCCCACGCTGCAGGGCAAGGCGGCCATCGACATTCCCGAAGGCACCCAGGCCGGCAAGCAGTTCCGCCTGCGCGGCAAGGGCATCAAGGGCGTGCGGGCCAGCTACCCCGGCGACCTGTATTGCCACATCGCGGTGGAAACACCGGTCAAGTTGACCGAGCACCAGCGCAAGCTGCTGCGCGAGCTGGAGGAGTCGCTCAAGAAAGGCGGCGCCAAGCACTCTCCCAGCGGCGAGAGCTGGACCGACCGGCTGAAGAACCTGTTCAGCTGATCGCAGCGAGGCCTTCACCGCCAACGGCGCCTTCGGGCGCCGTTTTTTTGCGTGAATGGGCAGCAAAGCCATCGCATACCACGATGGCTCACGGCATTTTCATGGGAGAAAATACGGCAACTCTCTGATTCAGAGAATTCTCCAACCACGATGAAAAGCTCCGAGCGCAGTTTTGCGCGCCGAATCGACCTCACCTCGCTGCAGCTCTTCGTGGCCGTCTGCGAACTGGGAAGCATCGGCCGCGCGGCGGCGCGGGAGTTCATCGCCGCCTCCGCCGTCAGCAAGCGCCTGTCCGACCTGGAAACCGCGGTGGACACCGCCCTGCTCTACCGGCACAGCCGCGGCGTCACCCTCACGCCCGCCGGCGAAAGCCTGCTGCACCACGCCCGCACCGTGCTGTTCGGCCTGGAGCGCATGCAGGGCGAACTGAGCGAATACGCCGACGGGGTGCGCGGCCATGTGCGCATGCACGCCAACATCTCGGCCATTGTGCAGTTCCTGCCCGAGGACCTGGGGGCCTTCGCCCGCGCGCACAGCCAGGTCAAGATCGACCTGCAGGAACACCTGAGCCCCGACGTGCTGCAGGCCGTGCGCGAGGGCGCGGCCGACCTGGGGCTGTGCCACACCGGCACCGCCGCCGAACCGGAGGGCCTGCAAAGCCGCCCCTACCGCAGCGATCGTCTGGTGCTCGTCGTGCCGCAAGGGCATGCATTGTCCCGGCATGCTGCTATCAAATTTGAAGCAATCCTCGACTGCGACATCGTCGGCCTGCAGGCCAACAGCAGCATCAGCCTGGCCATGCAACAGGCGGCCGCGCAAGCCGGGCGCCCGCTGCGCCAGCGCATCCAGGTCACCGGGCTGGACGCCATGTGCCGCATGATCGACAACGGCCTGGGCGTGGGCCTGCTGCCGGACCGGGCCTTCGCGCTGATGCGCGGCGTGGGCCGGCTGCAATCCGTCGCGCTCGACGAACCCTGGGGCCAGCGCGAGCTGCGCCTGGTGGCCCGCGACTTCGACACCCTGCCGGTCACGGCCCGGCTGCTGGTCGAACACTTGGTGCCACCTGCCCTGCCCGAGCCTTCCTAAAATCATCCACCCCACCTGAAACCCACCAAAGAGACCGCCATGGGACGCACCCTGTACGACAAGATCTGGGACGAGCACGTCGTCCACACCGAAGAGGACGGCACCGCCATCCTCTACATCGACCGCCACCTGGTGCACGAAGTGACCAGCCCGCAGGCGTTCGAGGGCCTGCGCCAGGCCGGCCGCAAGGTCTGGCGCGTCAGCTCCATCGTCGCCACGGCGGACCACAACACGCCCACCACCGGCTGGGAGCGGGGCTACGACGGCATCACCGACCCGATCAGCAAGGAGCAGATCACCACGCTCGACAAGAACATCGCCGAGGTCGGCGCGGCGGCGTTCTTCCCGTTCATGAGCAAGCGCCAGGGCATCGTCCACGTGATCGGCCCCGAGAACGGCGCCACGCTGCCCGGCATGACGGTGGTGTGCGGCGACAGCCACACCAGCACGCACGGCGCCTTCGGCGCGCTGGCGCACGGCATCGGCACCAGCGAGGTCGAGCACGTCATGGCCACGCAGACCCTGCTGGCCAAGAAGGCCAAGAACATGCTCATCCGCGTGGATGGCCAGGTCGCGCCCGGCGTGACGGCCAAGGACATCGTGCTGGCCATCATCGGCAAGATCGGCACGGCGGGCGGCACGGGCTACACCATCGAGTTCGGCGGCCCGGCGATCCGCGCCCTCAGCATCGAAGGCCGCATGACGGTGTGCAACATGGCCATCGAGGCGGGCGCGCGTGCTGGCCTGGTGGCGGTGGACGACAAGACCATCGACTACGTGAAGGGCCGGCCGCTGTCGCCCTCGGGCTTGGAATGGGACCAGGCGGTGGCCTACTGGAAGACGCTGCAGTCGGACGCCGACGCGCACTTCGACACGGTGGTCACGCTGAACGCTGCGGACATCGTGCCGCAGATCACCTGGGGCACCTCGCCCGAGATGGTGCTGGGCGTGGATGCCCGCGTGCCCGATCCCGACAAGGAAAAGGACGCCAACAAGCGCGGCGCGATGGAGCGCGCGCTCACCTACATGAACCTGGAGCCCGGCAAGGCGCTGAACGACATCTTCGTGGACAAGGTGTTCATCGGCTCGTGCACCAACAGCCGCATCGAGGACATGCGCGAAGCCGCTGCCGTGGTCAAGAAGCTGGGCCAGAAGGTCGCCAAGAACATCAAGCTGGCCATGGTGGTGCCCGGCTCCGGCCTGGTGAAGGAGCAGGCCGAGCGCGAAGGCCTGCACGAGATCTTCAAGGCCGCGGGCTTCGAATGGCGCGAGCCCGGCTGCTCGATGTGCCTGGCCATGAACGCCGACCGCCTGGAGCCCGGCGAGCGCTGCGCCTCCACCAGCAACCGAAACTTCGAAGGCCGCCAGGGCGCGGGTGGACGCACCCACCTGGTCTCGCCGGCCATGGCGGCCGCGGCCGCCGTGCACGGCCACTTCGTGGACGTGCGCCAGTTCGCCTGAGCGCCACGGCTGCATTCCATTCACCCCAAGGACACTTGCCGTGAACAAGACCGCCACCCTTCTCACCCTGGCCCTCGCTTGCCTGCTGGCCGGCTGCAACACCGTCAAGGGCATGGGCCAGGACGTGCAACGCGCGGGCAGCGCCATCGAACGGGCCGCCAAATGACCGGCCGCGCCACGCCCCAGACCTCCAGAAAGGACCGCCGCATGAAAGCCGTATGGCCCCTCTTCGCTGCCTGGCTCCTGGGCGTTTCCGCCACGGCCCTGGCGGCTGACCGCGCCTGCGTGATCGAAGGCAACGTGCCCGTCGCCGGCAAAACCGTGGCGGTGAAGGACTGCATGGAGTTCACCGCCGGCATTCCGGCCGAGCAGCTCAAGGCGAGCTGCAACGGCCTGGCGCAGACCTCGGCCCAACTCGGGGGCAAGGCAGGCAAGGTGACCTTCCTCGCGCAGTGCCCCCGGCCCGCCAGTGGCGCGTGCAAGGGGCTGATGGGCCAGCCGCTGGACGCCTACTACTACAACCTGTCGCCCGAAGCCGTGCAGGAAAAACGCAAGGCCTGCGAAACATCCACCGCCGCCATCAAGGGCGGCACCTGGAGCAACGGGCAGTAACGCACCGCTGTCTTAGAGCCCTCTTCCGGACACACACCATGCAGAAATTCACCCTCCACCAAGGCCTCGTGGCCCCCATGGACCGCGAGAACGTCGATACCGACGCCATCATTCCGAAGCAGTTCCTCAAGTCGATCAAGAAGACCGGATTCGGCGTGAACCTGTTCGACGAGTGGCGCTACCTGGACCACGGCGAGCCGGGCGAGGACCCGGCGAGCCGCAAGCCCAACCCGGACTTCGTGCTCAACCAGCCCCGCTACGCCGGCGCGTCCATCCTGCTGGCGCGCAAGAATTTCGGCTGCGGATCGAGCCGAGAGCACGCGCCCTGGGCGCTGGACCAATACGGCTTTCGCGCCGTGATCGCGCCGAGCTTCGCGGACATCTTCTTCAACAACTGCTTCAAGAACGGCCTGCTGCCCATCGTGCTGCCCGAGGCCACCGTGGCGCAGCTGTTCGATGAGGTGCACGCCTTTCCCGGCTACCAGCTCACCATCGATCTGGAGCGCCAGGTGATCGTGCGCCAGAACCGCGGCGAGGTCGTGGGCGAAGAGATTCCGTTCGAGGTGAACGCCTTTCGCAAGTACTGCCTGCTCAACGGGTTCGACGACATCGGCTTGACCCTGCGGCAGTCCGACAAGATCAAGGTGTTCGAGGCCCAGCGTCTGGCCACCAAGCCCTGGCTGGCCCACACCATGGCGGGCTGATCTGCCTGCCGGCAGCCAACATCAAGTATTCAATCGGCCCGCAGCGCAATAAGCACTAGGGCATATCGCTATCAAAAGAGAAGCAAAGACATGAAAATCGCAGTTTTGCCGGGTGACGGCATCGGCACGGAAATCGTGGCAGAGGCCGTCAAGGTGCTGGATGTGCTGGGCCTTCCGTTCGAGATGGAGTCCGCCCTGGTCGGCGGCGCCGCCTACGAGGCCCACGGCCACCCGCTGCCCGAAGCCACGCTGAAGCTGGCGCAGGACGCCGACGCCGTGCTGTTCGGCGCTGTCGGCGACTGGAAGTACGACAAGCTCGACCGCCCCCTGCGCCCCGAGCAGGCCATCCTGGGCCTGCGCAAGCACCTGGGGCTGTTCGCCAACTTCCGCCCGGCCATCTGCTACGAGCAGCTGGTGGGCGCTTCGAGCCTCAAGCCCGAGCTGATCTCGGGTCTCGACATCCTCATCATCCGCGAGCTGACGGGCGACATCTACTTCGGCCAGCCGCGCGGCCGGCGCACGGCCGTGGACGGCCACTTCCCCGGTGCCGAAGAGGCCTTCGACACCATGCGCTACTCCAAGCCGGAGATCGAGCGCATCGCCCACGTGGCGTTCCAGGCCGCGCGCAAGCGCAGCAAGAAGGTCACCAGTGTGGACAAGGCCAACGTGCTGGAAACCTTCCAGTTCTGGAAGGACGTGGTCACCGAAGTGGGCCAGCAGTACCCCGACGTGGAACTGCAGCACATGTACGTGGACAACGCGGCCATGCAACTCGTGAAGGCGCCCAAGGCCTTCGACGTGGTGGTCACCGGCAACATGTTCGGCGACATCCTGTCGGACGAGGCTTCCATGCTCACCGGCTCCATCGGCATGCTGCCCTCGGCCAGCCTCAACAGCAAGAACCAGGGCCTGTACGAGCCCAGCCATGGCAGCGCGCCCGACATCGCCGGCAAGGGCGTTGCCAATCCGCTGGCCACCATCCTGAGCGCCGCGATGATGCTGCGCTTCAGCCTGAACCAGGAAGCGGCCGCCCAGCGCATCGAAGCGGCCGTGCAGAAGGTGCTGGCCCAAGGCCTGCGCACGCCGGACATCTGGAGCGAAGGCACCACGAAGGTGGGCACGGCGCAGATGGGCGACGCCGTGGTGAAGGCCCTGGGCTGACCGCTGCAGCCCGGCACGCGCTGAAGCGGGCCGTTCCTGCCCAAAAGGGTGGCCCGCCGGCCACCCTTTTTTATGGGCGCATGCGTTGGCGATCGCTGGTATCAGCGCGCGTCGGTTGCGGCCTGCGGCGCGACCGATGCCACGCGAACGAAGGACCGGCGACGCACCCAGAAGACCAGCGCCCCCAACGGCGCGGAGATGGTGAGGATGAGCGGAGCCTGGGGCCCCGCCTTCACAAAGCCCGCTCCCAGCAGCTGCAGGCTCAACCACTGCGCGGACCATGCGCCCGTGGTCCAGTCCAGATGGCACTGCACCACGCCCACCGCGACCACGGCACACCACAGCCACTTGCGCTTCGGGATCGGCGTGCGAACGCAGACCCACAGCGTATAGACGATCCCGAGCGGAATGCCGATCGCGAGCGCAAGGAACAGGTAGTGGCCCGGCGATTTGCCTTCCAGCGAAAAGCGGTGGGTGGCGGCCAGGGACTGCGACGCCGGCGTCACCTGCAGTGCATTGAAGACGACCGCGCCGTCGCGCTGCTCCAGCATGGCAGAGACGACCAGCCAGGACTGCGGATACTCGTACTCGAGCGTGAGGTGGTGGAAGGTCGCGGAATCGGTCTTCAGAACCTGAACGCCCACCGCCTCGGCGGATTGGGGCGGTCCCGGAGGGATCAATGCCGCCATCCGGCCCAGGTTCTGCCGCAGATCGGCGGTGCGCAGCCGGGGCGCCAGCCGGGCCTCGATGGCCGGGAAATCCTGGCGGGCCAGTTCATCGACGGCGTCGCGAACCCTCTGCGTCTCCTGCGGCGCGATCGATGCCGGGCTGTCCTGAGACGCATTGCAGCCGCTCAACAGGGCGGCCAGGGCAAGAAAGGCGGTGGCGACGATGCGCATGCGGTGAGGGACCTTCGGCGTGGAAAAAAGGCCGGATGTTAAACAACACCTCCCGCCGCCCCTCAAAAAACAGCACCGTCGGCAAAAGGCCTTCCGCTACAATCGCCGCCTATGTTTGCCGCCCGCCCGTTCACCCTGCTGAACACTGCACCCGCCGCCCTGGCCGGTGGGGCCGCGCGCGCAACCACCACCAAAACCACGACCATTAAGGGCTGATCCAGCCTGGTTCGTCGTGCGCCCTTCCTGGCCAGACGAGCCAGGCGAAAAGTCCCGGTCGGGTACTGTTTCTTAAACTGAATAGGGGCGTTGAAATGAGCAAGTTGGTAGGTTTGGTCGGCTGGCGCGGCATGGTCGGCTCCGTATTGATGGACCGCATGCAGGCCGAAGGCGATTTCGGTCTCATCGAGCCCGTGTTCTTCTCCACGTCGAACGCAGGCGGCAAGGCCCCGGCGCAGGCCAAGAACGAAACCACGCTCCAGGACGCCTTCGACATCAACGCCCTCAAGCGCTGCGACATCATCCTGACCGCCCAGGGCGGCGACTACACCACCGAAGTGTTTCCCAAGCTGCGCGATGCCGGCTGGAACGGCCACTGGATCGACGCCGCTTCCACGCTGCGCATGAAGGAAGACGCGGTCATCGTGCTGGACCCGGTCAACCTGCCCGTGATTCAGGACGCCCTGGCCAAAGGCGGCAAGAACTGGATCGGCGGCAACTGCACCGTGAGCTGCATGCTGATGGGCGTGGGTGCTCTGTACAAGGCCGGCCTGGTCGAGTGGATGAGCACGCAGACCTACCAGGCAGCCAGCGGCGGCGGCGCCCAGCACATGCGCGAACTGCTCACGCAATACGGCACGCTGAACGCAGAAGTGCGCTCGCTGCTGGACGATCCCAAGAGCGCCATCCTGGAAATCGATCGCAAGGTCATCGCCAAGCAACGCAGCCTGTCGGACGCGGAAACCGCCAACTTCGGCGTGCCCCTGGGCGGCAGCCTGATCCCCTGGATCGACAAGGACCTGGGCAACGGCATGTCCAAGGAAGAGTGGAAGGGCATGGCCGAGACGAACAAGATCATGGGCCAGGGCGAAGGCTTCGACACGCCCGCGGTGCCTGTGGACGGTTTTTGCGTGCGGGTGGGCGCCATGCGCTGCCACAGCCAGGCCCTGACCTTCAAGCTGAAGAAGCATGTGCCCGTGGCCGACATCGAGGCTATGATCGCTGCCGACAACGAGTGGGTGAAGGTCGTGCCCAACACGCGCGAAGCCACCTTGAAGGACCTGACCCCCGTGGCCGTCACCGGCACCATGACGATTCCCGTGGGCCGCATCCGCCAGATGGCGATGGGACCGGAATACATCGGCGCTTTCACCATCGGCGACCAACTGCTGTGGGGTGCCGCCGAACCGCTGCGCCGCATGTTGCGCATCCTGCTGGCCGAATGACGCGGCGGGCGCTGACACCGAAACGGTGCCAGCGCCTTTAAGCACCAACGTTTTGTTACTGCTCGTTGTCCTTTGACAACATTGCTGCAGTGCACATTGCCCTTCTGAAAGGCGCCCAAAGGTTGCGCCATGGCTCAGCTTGTCAGTGCAAAACATTGATGCTATTGTGCTTTTTACACATTTTCACGCTTACGCGCGGAACCAAAACTGCCTGAATCTGGCACCTTGCCAGACCGCACAATCCTCTTTTGTTGATGGCACACATGCATCGTTGGAAACTCTCAATCCTGGCCGCCGCGGCCGTCATGTCGGCCGGCCTGTATGCCACCGATGCGAATGCTCTCGCCCTGGGCCGCCTCACCGTGCAGTCCGCCCTTGGCGAGCCCCTGCGCGCCGAGATCGAGCTGCCCCAGATCACTGCCGCCGAAGCGGATTCGCTGCGAGCGGCCCCCGCGTCCCCCCAGGTGTTCCGCGCCCAGGGGATGGAAGTGTCTCCCGCACTGAACAGCCTGCGCGTGCAACTGCAGCGCCGCAGCGATGGCTCGATGGTGCTGCAACTCACCAGCGACCGCCCCATCAACGACCCCTTCGTCGACCTGGTGCTGGATGCCACCTGGAACTCCGGCCAGATCGTGCGCAGCTACACCATGCTGTTCGACCCGCCGGCCCTGCGCCGCGCGCCGGCCACCGTGACCGCATCGCCCCAGGTGACGGCGCCGTCCGCCCCGGCCGCTGCGCCGGCCCCTCGCACGCCCCGGGCTGCTGAGTCCGCTCCGTCCCAAACGGCGGCTACCGCCACGCCACGCCCGGCGCCGGCCCCCACGCCCCGCCCTGCCGCAGCACCGGCCCCGGCGGGTGCCGCCGGCTCGGTCACCGTGCAAGCCGGCGACACCGCGGGCCGCCTGGCCGCCGCCAACCGCCCCGCCGGCGTGTCGCTCGACCAGATGCTGGTGGCGATGATGCGCTCCAACCCCGACGCCTTCATCCGCGGCAACGTGAACCGGCTGAAATCGGGCGCGGTGCTGCAGCTGCCTGATGAAACGCAGGCACGGGCCACCCCCCCCGGCGAGGCACGCCAGATCATTGCCGCGCAAAGCCGCGACTTCAACGAATTCCGCCGCCGCCTGGCCGGTGCCGCACCCTCCGCTGAGGTGGCCGCCGCCGAGCGCTCGGCCAGCGGCAAGGTACAGACCCAGGTCGAGGACCGCAAGCCCGCCACGGCCGCGCCGGACAAGCTCACGCTGTCCAAGGGCGCCGTGCAAGGCCAGAAGGCCGCCGAAGACCAGGTGGCCAAGGACAAGCAGGCCAGCGCCGCGTCGGCGCGCATGGCCGAGCTGTCGAAGAACATCTCCGACCTGAACAAGCTCGGAACCGCCTCCGCGCCGGTGTCCACGGGCTCCGGCAGCGCGCCCGCAGCCACCGCCAGCGCCGCCACGGGCGCAGCCGTGGCAACAGGCGCCGTGGTACCGCCCGCTCCGGCGCCCGCGCCACAAGCCCCCGCCAGCGTGGCCAGCGCCCCTGCGCCCCCCGCTGCTGCCGTGACGCCCGCCAGCACGGCGGCAACCCCGGCATCCAGCGTGGCGAGTGCCGAGCCGACCCCGCCAGTGGTGGCAGCCCCTGCGCCAGCGCCCGTTGCCGTGCCCGCCCCAGCCCCCGACACGGAGGAGCCAGGCTTCTTCTCCAACCTGTTCGACGACCCCATGCTGCCGCTGGCCGGCGGTGCCTTGCTGGCGTTGCTGCTGGGCTACGGCGTCTACCGCACGGTCCAGAACCGCCGCAACCAGCACGCGGTGGACAGCTCGTTCATGGAAAGCAAGCTGCAGCCGGATTCGTTCTTCGGCGCCAGCGGCGGCCAGCGCGTGGACACGGCCAGCAGCCAACTGAGCACCGGTTCTTCGATGGCCTATTCGCCCAGCCAGCTCGATGCCGGCGGCGATGTCGATCCCGTGGCCGAAGCCGACGTGTATCTGGCCTATGGCCGCGACCTGCAGGCCGAAGAGATCCTCAAGGAGGCCGTGCGCCACAACCCGGACCGCACCTCGGTCCACGTCAAGCTCGGCGAGATCTACGCCAAGCGCCAGGACCGCAAGGCGCTGGAAGCCGTGGCGCAGGACGTCTTCCGGCTGACCGATGGCCAAGGCCCCGACTGGGCCCGCGTGTCCGAACTGGGCCGCGAACTCGATCCCGAGAACCCGCTGTACCAACCCGGCGGCCGCCCTGGCGTGGTCCTGGACGACGACGGCCCCAACACCGGCAATGGCTTTGCCAGCACCTTCACGGACGGCCGTCCGCAGATGGCCGGCGCCACCAGCGCGGCCCTGCCACCCGATCTGGACCTCGACCTCGATCTGGCGGACGACGCCCTGACCGAAGCGCCGCCCGCGCCACCTGCCGCACCGGGTGCCTTCGCCGCTGCGGCCGCCGCTGCCGGTGCCATGGCCGCCGCGCCGGCCTGGGCTCCCGCACCGACGCCCGCTCCCGCTGTTTCGGAGCCACCCGCACTGGACACGGGGGCCCTGGACCTGCCCGAACCATCGTGGGACAAGCCGGTGGCCACCGCGGCCGCCCCGCTGTCGCCGCCTCCGGACACCGCCGATCTGGAATTCCCGACCGACCTGCGGCTGATGGATTCCGCTCCGGCACCGCTGTCATCCGCCGAGGCCCCTCCGTCGGGCCCGGCGCCGCTCGAATTCGACCTCGGAGCGCTGTCGCTGGACCTGGACACGCCTGCCGGCAATACCAGCCCATCCGCCAGCCCAGCCGTGCAGGATCTGCCGCAAGCGACTCCGCCCCTGCCCGACGATCCGCTGGCGACCAAGCTCGCCCTGGCGGAAGAATTCAACGCCATCGGCGACAGCGAAGGCGCACGCACCCTGATCGAGGAAGTCATCGCCGAATCGTCCGGCGCGCTCAAGACACGGGCGCAACGCCTGCTGTCCGAACTGGGCTGATGCACGGCACCAGCGCAGCCACGCTCCCTGCCGCACCGGGACGCCATCCATGAGGATGGCGCTCGGCGTCAGCTACAACGGGCAGGGCTACAACGGTTGGCAAAGCCAGTCTTCCGGCAGAACCATCCAAGACCATCTGGAAGCGGCCCTCGGCCGCTTTGCCACGCAACCCGTCTCCACCATCTGCGCCGGCCGCACCGATGCGGGTGTGCACGGGCTCATGCAGGTGGTCCATTTCGATACGCCGCTCGACCGCACGCCGTTTTCCTGGGTGCGCGGCACCAACACCTTCCTGCCTGCCGACATCGCCGTGCAATGGGCGCACCCGGTGCCGGAGACGTTCCATGCGCGTTTTTGCGCCACGTCCCGCCGCTACGCCTATGTGCTGCTGCAGTCGCCCGTGCGCCCCAGCGTGGACAGCGCGCGCGTGGGCTGGGTGTTCCATCCACTGGACGGCAACGCCATGCGCGAGGCTGCCGCCCACCTGCTCGGAGAGCACGACTTCACCTCGTTCCGGGCATCGGCCTGCCAGGCCAAATCGCCCATCAAGACCTTGCAGCGCATCACGATCACGCGACGGGGCCCCGCCGAAAGCGATGCCGGCCCGCCGGCCAACGCACCGCCGCACGACTGGCAGCCCTGCTACTGGCGATTCGAGTTCGAGGGAAACGCGTTCCTGCACCACATGATCCGCAACATCATGGGCTGCCTGGTCGCGATCGGGCAGGGAAATCAGCCCGCCGGCTGGATGCAGGAGGTGTTGCTGGCCCGCTCGCGCGATGCGGCCGCGCCCACGTTTTCGCCAGACGGGCTGTACTTTCAGGGACCGCTCTACGATGCCTCATGGGGTCTGCCCCTGCGCACCGCTGCGTATGATTGGCTTCCATGAGCCGCTCCCAGCCCGCCAGCCCTCCGCCTGTCCCTATCCCTCCCCACCACCGCACCCGCGTCAAGATCTGCGGCCTCACCCGCGAGGACGATGTGGATGCGGCCGTGGCGGCCGGCGCCGATGCGGTGGGGTTCGTGCTCTACGCCGCCAGCCCGCGCGGCATCACGCCGCAACGCGCCGCGGCCCTGGCCCGCAGGCTGCCTCCGTTCGTGACGCCGGTGCTGTTGTTCGTGAATGCCACCGCTACAGAAGTGATAGCAGCCTGCACAATGATTCCGTCGGCAACGGTCCAATTTCATGGGGATGAATCGCCACAAGACTGCTGGGCGGCCACAGCGGATGGAGCCAGGCCGTTCCTGCGGGCGGCACGCATTCCCCTTGGCGACGGTGCGGCGCGGTTCGACCTCGTACAATTCGCGGCAACCCACTCCCGCGCCCAGGCCATCCTGCTCGACGCCCATGTCGAAGGTTATGGCGGTGGCGGCAAGGCATTCAATTGGTCACTTCTACCTCCAAGCGTCGGCTCTCACCTCGTTTTGTCTGGTGGACTCACGCCTGCAAACGTGACCGATGGCATCTTGCAGGTGCGACCGCGCGGCCTGTCGCTCGCGGTTGACGTCAGTTCCGGCGTGGAAGCCGATGGCCCCGACGGCAAGCCGTTGCGGGGCATCAAGGACGCCGGCAAGATCCAACGCTTCATCGCCGCCGTGCAGGCGGCCGATGCGCAATTTGCAAAGATTCATTGATGCTTTCTTACCAGCAACCCGACGCCGCCGGCCACTTCGGCCCCTATGGCGGCAGTTTCGCAAGCGAAACGCTCACCCATGCCCTGACCGAACTGCGCGAGGCTTATGCCCGCTACCAGAACGATCCGGAGTTCCTGGCCGAATTCCATTCGGAACTGAAGCACTTCGTGGGCCGCCCCTCCCCCGTCTATCACGCAGCACGCATGAGCCGCGAGATGGGCGGCGCGCAGATCTACCTCAAGCGCGAAGACCTCAACCACACCGGCGCCCACAAGATCAACAACGTGATCGGCCAGGCGATGCTTGCCCGGCGCATGGGCAAGCCGCGCATCATCGCTGAGACGGGCGCAGGCCAGCACGGCGTCGCCACGGCCACCATCTGCGCGCGCTATGGCCTCGAATGCGTGGTGTACATGGGCTCGGAGGACGTCAAGCGCCAGAGCCCCAACGTGTACCGCATGAAGCTGCTGGGCGCGACCGTCGTGCCCGTCGATTCGGGCAGCAGGACGCTCAAGGACGCGCTGAACGAAGCCATGCGCGACTGGGTGGCCCATGTGGACGACACCTTCTACATCATCGGCACGGTGGCGGGCCCGCACCCCTACCCCATGATGGTCCGCGATTTCCAGAGCGTGATCGGCACCGAGTGCCTGGAACAGATGCCGGCCATGCTGGCCGAGCAGAAGGCCAGCACCCAGCAGCCCGACGCGGTGATCGCCTGCGTGGGCGGCGGCAGCAATGCCATGGGCATCTTCCACCCCTACATTCCCCATGAAAAGACACGCCTGATCGGCGTGGAAGCCGCCGGCGAGGGGCTGGACAGCGGCAAGCACTCGGCCTCGCTGCAGCGCGGGAGCTCGGGCGTGCTGCACGGCAACCGCACGTTCATCCTGCAGGACGAGAACGGCCAGATCACCGAAACGCACAGCATCAGCGCAGGCCTGGACTACCCCGGCGTCGGGCCCGAGCACGCGTGGCTGCAGGAAATCGGTCGTGCCGAATACGTCGGCATCACCGATGCCGAGGCGCTGGCCGCCTTCCATTACCTGTGCCGCACCGAAGGCATCATTCCAGCGCTGGAATCCAGTCATGCCGTGGCCTATGCCATGAAACTGGCCAAGACCATGCCAACGGATCAGTCCATCCTGGTGAACCTTTCGGGCCGTGGGGACAAGGACATCGGCACCGTCGCCGACCTGTCGGGGGCCGATGTGTACGACCGGCCCTCCATGCGCGGCCTCGGGGTCAAGGGAGGGCCTGCCGCATGAGCTCGCCGCGCAACCGCATCGCGAATACCTTCGCAGAACTGCAGGCCAAGGGGCGCAAGGCGCTCATTCCCTATGTGACCGCCGGCTTTCCGTTCGCCGACATCACGCCGGCGCTCATGCACGGCATGGTCGAGGCCGGGGCCGACGTGATCGAACTGGGCGTGCCCTTCTCCGACCCCATGGCCGACGGCCCGGTGATCCAGAAGGCCGGGGAAAAGGCGCTCTCGCTGGGCGTGGGCATGCTGCAGGTCCTGGGCCATGTGCGCGATTTCCGCCAGCGCAACGACAAGACGCCCGTCGTGCTGATGGGCTACGCCAACCCGGTGGAGCGCTACGACCAGATCCACGGCACAGGGGCCTTCGTGCGCGATGCCGCCGATGCGGGCGTGGACGGCGTGCTCATCGTCGACTACCCGCCCGAGGAAAGCGAAGCGTTCGCCGCCAGCCTGCGCGAGCGCGGCATGGACCTGATCTTCCTGCTGGCACCCACCAGCACCGAAGAGCGTATGCAGCAGGTCGCGCGCGTGGCCAGCGGCTACGTGTACTACGTGTCCCTCAAGGGCGTGACCGGCTCGGGCGCGCTCGATACGACCGCCGTCGAGGCCATGCTGCCGGTGATCCGCCGCCATGTGCACATTCCCGTGGGCGTGGGCTTCGGCATCCGCGACGCGGCCACGGCCCAGGCGATCGGGCGCGTGGCCGATGCCGTGGTCATCGGCAGCCGCATCATCCAGTTGCTGGAAGACCAGCCGCACGAGAAGGTGGTGCCCGTCACCATCGACTTCATGCGGGGAGTGCGCAAGGCGCTGGACGCATAATTGCAGCCCGCGCGCCCGGTCCGTGGCGCGCCGGCTGAGACTTGAAGCGAAGAGGAAACCGATATGTCCTGGCTCGAAAAACTCCTGCCCTCCAAAATCCAGCAGACCGACCCGACCGAGCGCCGCCAGGTGCCGGAAGGCCTGTGGATCAAGTGCCCGAGCTGCGAGACGGTGCTGTACAAGACCGATCTGGAGCAGAACCAGAACGTCTGCCCGCACTGCAGCCACCACCATCGCATCAATGCCCGCCCCCGCCTGAACGCGTTCCTGGACGCCGAAGGCCGCTATGAAATCGGCCAGGAAGTGCTGCCGGTCGATGCGCTGAAATTCAAGGACAGCCGCAAGTACCCCGACCGCCTGAAGGAAGCCCTGGAAAATACCGGGGAAACCGATGCGCTCATCGTGATGGGCGGCTCGGTGCGCAGCATCAACATCGTGGTGGCGTGCTTCGAGTTCGACTTCATGGGCGGCAGCATGGGCAGCGTGGTGGGCGAGCGCTTCGTGCGCGGAGTGGAAACCGCCATCGAGCAGAAGGTCCCCTTCCTGTGCTTCACCGCCACGGGCGGCGCGCGCATGCAGGAAGGCCTGCTCTCGCTGATGCAGATGGCCAAGACCAACGCGGCCCTCACCCGGCTGGCCAAGAAGGGCCTGCCCTACATCAGCGTGCTGACCGACCCGACCATGGGCGGCGTCTCGGCCGGCTTTGCCTTCGTGGGCGACATCGTGATCGCCGAGCCCAAGGCACTGATCGGCTTTGCCGGACCGCGCGTGATCGAATCGACCGTGCGCGTGACGCTGCCAGAAGGCTTCCAGCGCGCTGAATTCCTGCAGACCAAGGGCGCCGTGGACTTCATCTGCGACCGCCGCGAACTGCGCGGCACCGTGGCCAAGAGCCTGGCGATGCTGCAGCGCCTACCGGCGGACTCGGTGGCCTGATCGCCCACACGCTTCGGCCCGCTACCAAAACAATAGCCGCCACCGCTGACTGGATCAGCGGTGGCGGCTATTTTTTATGGCGGGCCAATTCCGCTGCCGGCCCCTACCGCAGCACCCATCCCTGTACGTTGCCCACCACGATCAGGCACACCTGCAGCAACACCAGCACCACCAGCGGCGACAGATCCACCCCGCCGAGGAGCGGCACCACACGCCGCACGGGGCGCAGCAACGGCTCGCACAAGCGGGCAATCACGTCGGCAAGGGGTGAGCGCGTCTGCACCCATGAGAGCACGGCATAGACGATCAACAGGCCGATCAGCCCGTAGATCGCCGCGCGCACCAGACCGAACACGGCCAGCCAGAGCAGCAGCACCAGGCCCGGGCCGGCGCCCAGCAGCAGCCACAGCAACAGGTACTGCACCAGCTGGATCAAAATCGCTGCTACCAAGCTGGCCCAATCCCAGCGCCCCGTGGCAGGCACGATCCTGCGCAGGGGCAGGACCAGCCAGTCGCTCAGCGCGAAAACCAGTTGCCCGATAGGGTTGCCAAAAGGCACGCGCTGCAGCTGCATGTAAAGCCGCAGCAGGCAAGCCCCGGCCAGCAGGCCGCCCACCACGTCCAGCAGGAAAGAAGCGATCTGGTAAAGCATGAAACCTCGTGATGTGGAGAATCTGGGGCGATGGTGCGGAGGGTTCCGCCGTGGGATGATAGCGGGCCAACCCGCCTGCCTATGACCTTCGTGCCCCCACCTTCCGAGCCGTCATTGCCGCCGCTCACGCTGACCTCCCTGCCGCTCTTTCCGCTGGGGACCGTGCTGTACCCGGGCGGGATGCTCTCTCTTCGCGTCTTCGAGGTGCGCTATCTCGACATGGTGCGCAAATGCCAGCAGGCGGGCGCACCGTTCGGTGTCGTTGCCCTGACGAGCGGCCAGGAAGTGCGCCAGGCAGGTGCAGCGCCCGAGCAGTTCCACGATGCAGGAACGCTGGCGAACATTGCGGAGATCGACACATCGCACCCCGGCCTCATCGTCCTGCGTGCCGAAGGCACGGCCCGCTTTCGCATCGTGCGCCGCCACCTGCTGCCGCACGGGCTGTGGGTGGCCGACATCGAGCAGATGCCCCCGGACGTGCCCCTCCCCGTTCCGGAGGACCTGCGCAATACGGCCGCCGCGCTCGAGCAGGTGCTTGCACGCCTGCGCCACCGGGGTACGGACGACCCCTCCAGCCTCCCCGATCCCACCCCCGAGCAACTGGACGATTGCGGCTGGGTCGCCAATCGCTGGTGCGAACTTCTCCCCGTGCCGCTGGACCTGAAGCAGCAGCTCATGCAACTCGACAGCCCGCTGCTGCGCCTGGAACTCGTGGGAGACGTGCTGGAGCGCACGGGCATCGCGCCGTGAACACGAAGGGCGCAGCGGCCCGGCCTGGCGCGCCCCTGCCGTGAAGGTCCTGCAGATCATCACCAAGGGCGAGGTGGGGGGCGCGCAAAGCCATGTGCTCACCCTCTGCCGGGAACTCACCCGCCAGGGCGTCGCGGTCCAGGTGGCCATCGGCGGCGCCGACCCGCATCCGCCACTGGCCCGCGCCCTGGAGGCTTCGCACCTCGCGGTGCATCGCGTCCCCGCACTGGGCAACGCGCTCAACCCGGTGCGCGTGGTGCGCGCCGCCTGGGCCCTGCGGGGCATGGTGCGCGAACAATCTCCGGATCTGCTCCATGCCCACAGTGCGATGGCTGGCGTCGTGGCCCGGTTAGCCGGTGCGCTGACCCGCACCCCCGTGATCTACACCGTGCACGGCTTCGCCTTCAAGGCGGGACATCCCTGGAAGCGCCGCACAGTGGCCTTTGCCATGGAGTGGCTGCTGGCCCCGCTGACCCGGCGCATGATTTGTGTCTCGGACCATGAGCGCCGACTGGCGCTCATGTTGCCGCTGCCTTCGCGGCGGGTGTCCGTCATCCACAACGGCGTCGAGGATGTGGCAGTCCCGGGCAACAGCGCAGCATCGACCCCCGAAGCGGCGCCGGCGATCGCGATGGTTGCCCGCATGGCTCCGCCCAAGCGCCCGGACATCCTGCTGCACGCACTCGCCCAGTTGCGTGGTGCCCTGGGGCACGAAGTCCCCGCCACCTTTTTCGGCGGCGGCCCCGAGTTGGCAGCCCACCGCGCACTGGCCCATCGATTGGGCCTGCAAGCAGTGCGTTTCACTGGAGATGTGGATGATGTTGCGGCCCAACTGGCCCAGCATGCCATCTTCGTGCTTGCATCGGATCACGAAGGCCTGCCCATTTCGCTGATCGAGGCGATGCGTGCGGGCATGGCCATTGTGGCCAGTGATTTGCCGGGCATTCGCGAATTGCTGCCGGAGGCGGCTCATGCGCGCCTGGTACCGCCCGATCCCGCAGCATGGGCCGCGGCGTTGCGGCAACTGATAGAGTCGCCAGCACTGCGCGCCCGCATGGGCGCGGCAGCACGGCAACGCTACGAGCAGCACTACACCGCACAGCGCATGGTCCTGGCCGTGCGCTCGGTCTACGCAGCGGCGACTTCGCGCACCCACTGACGATTCCATGAACAGCATTCCACGCCGCGAGCTCGGGTCCTCCACGGCGCACCGCCAGGGTGCCGTGCTGCGCTGGGCGCTGGGTGGCACCTTGATTCTGCTGGTGAGCTATCTGGCGGGGCTCGGCCTGGAGCAGTACGACTGGGTGACCTACCAGTTTCCGCAGACGGTGCTGTGGTGCACCATCCCGTATGCTATGACAGCCCACTGGCTCTACAACGGCGCCTATCTGCCCCAGTTCGAGGGACGCCGCTTTCTCTTCGTGGCGACCGCAGCCCCCTACCTTGCCGCCCCGCTGGGTTTCGCCTTGCTGCAGCAGCCCTATTCCCGCGGCGCCGTTCTTCTCGTGTACCTGCTCTCGTCGGCATGGTTCCTGGTCGGCCATTGGCGCAACCGGCGCCACCAGGTGCTGTCCCTGGCCTATCTGGACGAAACCGTGCCCCTGCGCCTTCGGGAGCTGCTGGGCGACACGGCCCAGGCCAGCCAGCAACACATCGCGCTGCTGCCCTGGACGCCCCTGGAAGAGTCCGGCACGGACACCGGTACAACCCGCGCCACTCCCCAATGGGCCGGCGTGGTGCTGGATCGCCATGCCTCCTCGAGCGCCGCACGCGAGCGATGGATCAGCGATTTGCGCCTGCAGCATGTGCGGCTCTACAGCGTGGAGGCCGTGGCCGAACTGCTGAGCGGCCGCAAAATACTGCCCAACCAACAGACACAGGACCTGTGGACGCTGGACGGCAACCCGGCCTACGACACCTTCAAGCGGCTAACTGACCTGCTCCTCACGCTGGCAGGGTTGCCGGTGTGGCTGCCGCTGTGCTTGGCAGCCGGCCTGGCGGTTAAATTGGACTCGCCAGGGCCCATGCTTTTTTCCCAGATCCGCGTCGGCCGCAATGGCCGTGCGTTCCGCATCTGGAAGCTGCGCAGCATGCGCCATGCCGGCGACGACCGCACAGCGCGCTTTGCCCAGCCCAACGACGACCGGGTGACCTCCGTGGGCCGGTTCATCCGCCGCACCCGTTTGGACGAACTGCCCCAGCTATGGAATGTGCTGAAGGGCGAGATGAGCCTGATCGGTCCGAGGCCAGAGCAAACGGAGTTCGTGCGCGTGTTCGCCGACCGGATTCCCGCATACCCCTACCGCCACCTCGTGCGCCCCGGACTGACGGGCTGGGCCCAGGTCCAGCAGGGCTACGCCGACAGCGAGGAGCAGACCGCCATCAAGCTCAGCTATGACCTCTATTACGTGGCGCACTACTCCGTGGCCCTGGACTTGCTGATTGCGTACAAGACGCTGCGCATCGTGGCGGGCGGATTTGGCTCGCGTTAGGGGCCGCAGCGTGTCACGGAAGGGCGCGAGCAGAGCGGCGCGCACGCGCCACCAGCACATCGGCGCCCAAAGGTCGCCATTGCATCAAGCGGTGCAATATCCGCCCCTTGATGCTGCCAGGTGCGCTGACCGAGCAGCCCCGCAGTTCAATCACTTGCAATCCAGCATCCGCCAATACCTTTTGAAGGGTGTAGGGAGACAGCCACGCACGGTGGTCGGTATTGATGCGCTCAATGCCTCTGGCCGTGTGCACGATGTTGCGCAAGGACAGCCCGTTCGGCGCCGAGACGATGAATTCCGCCGCAGGAAACAATGCCGACAGCCGAGCCAGAAATGCCGAAGGGTCCGCCAGATGTTCAATGACGTCAGGCACCATCACCAAGTCGATGGGCAGCGATTGCAAAATGCCGGCAGCTTCGGGATCGTGGATGTCCAGGGCATACAGCTTTTCGAATCCCAACTGCCTCGCCGCCTCCACCGCGGCTGCATTGATGTCGATGCCATAGCATTCGCGTGCGGACCGGCTCAGACGCGCATGCAGCCAATGCCCTGCGGCAACACGCGAGGCAATCAAAGGCTGATGATCGGCAAAACCGACGTGCAATACCGACCGATCAATGCACCATCGCTCCAGAAGATCTCCACGGGAACGCACGTCGAAGGCGATATCGGGCCGATAGCTGTAATCATCATCAAACTCATCGCCGGACAGGTATTTGGAAATCTCCATGGCCGCATTATCCCCACCCGACCGTAGCGAACTGCAGGTCTGCATGATCCAGGGCGCCACAGGTGCCGGCGGCGTGGCCACGGTCGTCAAAAGTTTGGCAAACGGATTAATGCAACAAGGTTGCCATGTCGGGCAATGCGCAAGCTCACCATCCGAATGGCGATTGCTGCTGTCTGTGGCCAGGCGCAGCGACGTGCTGTTGGCCACGCATAATTTTCGCGAGGCCTACGTGGCATGGGCAATCGGCGCTTTGCTTCGCAAACCGGTCGTAGTTTGGTTTCATGGCCCATTGAGCGAAGTGCTGGCACAAGCGCGGGCAGGGTTCGCCAAGCGCCTCTGGCTGCGCTGGTTCTACCGGCGTGCGGCCTACTTCGTGTTCGTATCTGCTTCGTCCAGTCAATCGTTTGCGCAGTTCATGCAAGGGACTGCGTTGAGATCCAAGGGCCTCACGGTGATACCTAACGCACTTCCGCCCATGCCACACCCGAAAGCCCCCTTGCCACCCAAGCCGGATGGGATCGTTCGCATCGGCTATGTCGGCCGCCTGTCGCCAGAAAAGAATCCACACCTGCTGATCGGCATGCTGCGCGCCCTGCCGTCACGATTTCAGCTCACGGTGGTGGGGGATGGGCCTTTGCGCAGTGATCTGGAGGCCGCCTCCGCTGATCTTGCGCAGGCCAACCGCATCCGTTTCTTGGGCCACCGATCCGACATCGCAGCCTTCTACGGAACGCAGGATCTGACGGTGCTGACCTCGCTCTACGAAGGCTGTGCCATGGCAGTGCTGGAATCGCTGCAGGCCGGTGTGCCTTGCGTTGCGGTGCCGATTCCCAGCCTGCAGGAAATGCTGCAGGAACACGCGCCCTATCTTTTGGCGGAAACCAGCACGGCGGCAGCGCTGGCCGATGCCGTGGAAGCCACATTGCAGCACCCGGCTGCTGAGCTGGTGCAAGACCTCCAGAAGGTAATGTGCCACTACCAGTACTCCCATTTTTTGCAGCGCTGGCACACCTTGTTGAAAAGCACGGTGGCTGCATGCTGATCCATTTCATCCATCCCGGAAAGGCCTATCTGCCGGAATTGGCGGCCTACCAAAGCTTCCTGCAATCCAGAGGCCATGGCGCGCTCTTCCATACCAGCGCAGAAGAGGTGCCGACACAAGCCACCGTGCTGTGGTGGATGTGCGGTGCCGTACCTGGCAACGCCACAGGCAGGCATGCGAGTGCCTGGCATGTGCATGAATACGCTTCGGCTTCAGTGCCGCCTGCCGCCTGGGTGAAAGACAAGATCAAGTCATGGCGACAACCGCGGCCGCACTACCGGATCTTTCAGAATGCCTGGGTGAAGGACCGCATGGGGTTTTCCGACGCCGTGCCTTATGAATACCGGGACATGGGAGTTTCTCCGGAATTTCTGGACGCAAGCGCTTTGCCTCGCGCACCAAGTTTCGACTTCGTCTATCTGGGCGACATGCAACGCCTGGCAGGCTTTCGCCCTCTGCTACAGGGGCTGGAGGAGGCAGGGCGCAGCCTTTTACTGATTGGCGATGTTCCCGAAGGGTTGCGGGAGTGGCTGCATGACCGCTCTTTCGCCACGATGGCAGGGCGCGTTTCGCACGCCCAGGTACCGGCACTGCTGATCCAGGCCCGCTACGGGCTCAATCTCGTTCCGGGCCGCGCACCGTACCACCAGCAAACCTCCACGAAGCTGTTGGAGTACTGCGCCGTTGGGCTGCCAATCATCTCCACCGATTACCCCTGGGTACGCGAGTTCGAAAAAAGCGCGGGCGCCCGCTTCATCTACTTGCCCGGGGACGCAACGGTAGGTCAGTACGCACGGCTACTGGGCCCCGAGCTGGACGGTCGGTCTCACACTGCACCCGCTGTGCGACAACGCACTTGGCAAGACCTTCTGGAAGGCATGCAGATCTGGAAGTACCTGGGCTCGCAGCGATGAGCTCCATTGTCGTCACGTCCCGCATCGCCGTTGCCAGCGCTGCCTCACTGGCAGCGCAGGCGCTGTTCGGGCTTCTCATGCTGCGCCTGTTTTCCCCTTCGGACGTGGGCGCGTTCACCGTGGTGAGCCAAATCAGCTTCTTCTGGATGACCCTGGCCCTGGCCCAAAGCCCGCTGAGCTTTCTCGCCAACATTCACATTCCGCCAGCGCAGGCGCTGCGTCAAGCATTGAGGTCGAGCCTGTGGCGCTGGCTCCTGCTGTTGCCTGTGGCTGCAATGGCAGTCTGGGTGGCAAAGCTGCCTTCCTTCGTTCCATTCATGGCCTGGGCAACAGCCATGGCACTGCTGCAAATGGGCTGGTACATGGCGCAGCCCTGGGCCTTGCGAATGGCTTCCGCGCGCACTGCTGCGCTGGCCCGCGCGGTACCACCGGTCATCGCCGTCCTGATCGCGACCGCCATGGGGATTTTCTGGGCGGGCAATGGCTCGGCCGGCTTGCTGATTGCCGCTACTTGCAGTTACGGCATCGGCGCCCTTTGGCTCACGCGACGTGCAGACAGCCGTCCCACTTTGGAGTCGCCACCCACCGGCGTGGCGGCCAAGGCAGCCACCACGCAACTCGACGATCGCAGTGCAGGTTTGCGTCTGGCTCACACGGTGGCGGATGCCATCGCTGGCACTGCCGTTCTCTTGGTGTGGCAACGCGCGTACGGCCTGGCGGAGGCCAGCTATCTTGCCGTGCTGCTGCGGCTGCTCGGGCTTTTTCCGGCCGTGGTCTATGCGGCGTGGCCCCAGGTGCTTCTCTCACGCGGGCAGCAAAAAAGGAAACTGTCCCTGTGGATGGGCCTCGGAGGCGCTGGATGCGCCGCATTGGCCGGATTGATGGCCATCGGAGCTCTGCGGTCCGGCTGGTTCGCTTCCTCATGGCAAGGATTGGAGGAGTACATAGCGCCGCTGGTCATCTGGCAATGCGCCGCCTGCGTATTTGCAGCGCACGGCCATATGCCCTTTCAGCGCGGCCTGGCGCGGCCGTTTTCGTGGGCGACCATCGGCTTCAACGCGCTGCAACTGGGCGTGCTGACACTGCCTTTGGCGCTGCATTCCGTCGGCCCGACGACGCATGTCTGGTGGCTTGCAGGGACCTCGGCGCTCGGATTGCTGGCCTTGACGGTTTGGATCGCGGGCAAAAAACTAAAATAGACCGTTTCAGCTTGCCCATGGCGCATTCCGCCAATGCCTACGCACTCCTATGCTTCCCCCAAATAACGCTCCGGCAACCCCTACGCCTTCTTCCGACGACAACCAGCTCATCGCCGAGCGCCGCGAAAAACTCAAGGCCCTGCGGGAGGCCCAGGCAGCAGGCAAGGGCGTGGCGTTTCCCAACGATTTCAAGCCTGCCCACCATGTGGCGGACCTGCAGGCGCAGTACGCCGAAAGCGCGGCGGATGCACTCGAGGCGAGCCCTGTCACCGTGAGCGTCGCTGGCCGGATGATGCTCAAGCGCGTGATGGGCAAGGCCAGCTTCGCCACCGTGCAGGATGGCTCGCTGGGCACGACGGGGGGCCGCCTGCAGCTGTACGTCACGCGCGATGCGCTGGGCGAAGAGCTGTACGCCGCCTTCAAGCACTGGGACCTGGGCGACATCGTGGGTGCCGAGGGCACGCTCATGAAAACCAAGACCGGCGAGCTGTCGATCAAGGTCACCACGCTGCGCCTGCTCACCAAGAGCCTGCGGCCCATGCCGGACAAGTTCCACGGCGTGGCCGACCAGGAGGTGAAATACCGCCAGCGCTACGTGGACCTGATGACCGATGAGACCGCGCGCAGCCGTTTCATCGCCCGCAGCACGGCCGTGAGCGGCCTGCGCGAATTCATGGTGCAGCACGGCTTCCTGGAAGTGGAAACGCCCATGCTGCACCCGATTCCCGGCGGCGCGAATGCCAAGCCGTTCGTCACCCACCACAACGCGCTGGAGCAGGAGATGTACCTGCGCATCGCGCCCGAGCTGTATCTGAAGCGCCTGGTGGTGGGCGGCTTCGAGCGGGTGTTCGAGATCAACCGCAACTTTCGCAACGAAGGCATCTCGGTGCGCCACAACCCCGAGTTCACCATGATGGAGTTCTACGCGGCCTACTGGAACTACCGCGACCTGATGGACTTCACCGAACAACTGGTGCGCGATGCGGCCATGAAGGCGGCCGGCACGCTGCAGCTGACCTACGGCGGCCGCGAGGTGGACCTTTCCCAGCCGTTCCAGCGGCTGACCATCCGCGAGGCGATCTTCCAGTACACCGAAGCCGGCGCCCATGTGGACGATGCCGCCTGGCTCGTCAGCGCCCTCAAGAAGCTGGGCCTGAACGAAGAGAAGAACCAACTGACCAAGCGCACGCTGGCCAGCCTGCAGGTGCTGTACTTCGAAGAAACGGTGGAAGACAAGCTCTGGCAGCCCACCTTCATCATGGAGCACCCGACCGAGATCAGCCCCCTGGCCCGGGCCAACGACACGCGCCCTGAAGTGACCGAGCGTTTCGAACTCTACATCACCGGCCGCGAGTTCGGCAACGGCTTTTCCGAGCTGAACGACGCCGAGGACCAGGCCGCGCGCTTTCAGGCGCAGGTCGCGGCCAAGGATGGCGGCGACGACGAGGCCATGTTCTTCGACCACGACTTCGTGCGGGCGCTCGAGTACGGCATGCCTCCCACGGGTGGTTGCGGTATCGGCATCGATCGGTTGATGATGCTGCTTACCGACAGCCCCAGCATCCGCGACGTGATCCTGTTCCCCGCCCTGCGCCGCGAACATTGATCGGCTGAGGACTGCGGCCTTCGGGGCCGAAAGGCCTGCACCTGCCTCCAGGAAAGGGACCGTGATGACCACCACCCATCCCACCCCACTGCCCCCCGGTGGGGGCCGCATCGAGGACACCATGCCCTTCACCGTGCTGGTCGTGGAGGATCAGGCCTCCCTGCGCGCGGTGCTGGTGGCGGAACTGCGCCATGCCGGCGTGGTCGATGTGCTGGAGGCCGCATCGGGCGACAAGGCGCTCGACCTGTTCCAGTTGCACCGGCCGGACCTGGTGCTGCTGGACATCCGCCTGTCGGACCACAACGACGGCTATTGGGTCGCGCAGCAGATGCGCGAGGCCGAACCCGGGGGCTGGACGCCCATCATCTTTCTCTCCGGCCTGGACGGCGACCTGGACGTGTGGCGCGGCATCGAGTCGGGAGGCGACGACTACCTGGTCAAACCGGTCAAGCCGATCGTCCTCGTTGCCAAGCTTCGCGCCATGCGGCGGCTGCTGGACATGCGCCGCCGGCTGGTGTCGCTGTCGCAGGAGCTGCACCTGGCCAACCAGCGGCTCAATGAGATGGTCGAGGTGGATGCCCTGACCGGGCTGGTGAACCGCCGCGGCCTGGACCGCATCCTGCACAACGAGATCGCCGCGGCGCGGCGGGAGGGCGAGCCGCTCACCCTGATGCTGTGCGACCTGGACCACTTCAAGCGCTACAACGATTCAGCCGGCCACCTGCAGGGCGATGCCTGCCTGAAGGACGTGAGCCGCCTGCTGCGCGACGTGTGCACGCGCCCGCGGGATGTGGCGGCGCGCTACGGCGGCGAGGAGTTCGCCCTCATCCTGCCCGGCACGCCCCGCTCCGGCGCGATGACCTTTGCACGGGCGCTGGGCAAGCTGCTGTCCGTGCGCGCCTTGCCCCACCCCAATTCGCCGCTCGGCCCGACGCTCACGCTGTCCGGCGGCATCACCACCTGCATTCCTGACGAAGGCACCAGCGCGGAGGCCATGCTGATGCGCGCGGACCAGGCGCTGTATGCCGCCAAGGCCCAGGGACGCGCCCGTTTTTTCAGCTTCGAGATGCAGATGGACACCGTCGAGCAGCTGCGCGGCTGACAGGAGACCTTTTGCCGAACGACTGGACCTTCATGCTGCGCCTGCAACCTTACCTGCCCGACTGGATCCGGGACTGGCTCGACATCATCGTGCCGGGCCTGCAGATTCTCTTGATCCTGATCGTCGCCGTGGTGCTGCAGCGCACGCTGCGACGGCTGGTGGGACGTGCCGGCCACCATTACCAGTGGCCCATCGAGATGATGGTGCCGATCAACGGCCTGCTGCGCTGGATCATCATGGGCAGCGCGCTGCTGCTCGTGCTGGAGCGCCTGGGTGTCTCCGCCACCGTGCTGTGGACCGCCTTCACCGGATTCGCCACCGTGGGTGCCGTGGCCTTCTTCGCCGCGTGGAGCGTGCTGTCCAACCTGTTCTGCGCGCTGCTCATCTTCACCGTGGGGCCATTCCGGCTGGGCGACTACATCGAAGTGCTGGACACGGCGGAAAAGCCCGGCGCCAAGGGGCGCGTGATCGACATCAACCTGCTCTACACCACGCTGGAAGACTTCGACGCGGGGCCGGACGGCGCGCTACTGCAGATTCCCAATACCCTGATCTTCCAGCGCGTGGTGCGGCGTTGGAAGGGCGGGCCTCCGCGCAGGGCAGATGCTGCGCCGGAAGATGCGGCCTCGGCCGAGGCCTCTTCCAGTCTGGAAACGGTCTGACCCTGCGAGGTCTGCTGCCGGCTCACGCAAGGCCGCAGCGATTTTTCAGCGTGGCACGCATTGCGCGCCGGCCATTCAGGTTTCGCCGTGCCGGCGCCCTTCGGGCCGATGGGCCGGTTCCGGCCCGTGACCATGCTGCGCTGGCGCTGGCGCTGGCGCTGGCGAGGCATGGGGCGGCTGCACGGCGACGGGTCGGGGTGCGGCCGGCTCATGCGGCATCGCTGGCATGGGCCGCTGCATGGCGGGTGGCGGCATGCTGTGCGGGGCACGTTCCGCCGCGCCCTGAGCCGGCCCTTGCGGCGCCATGTGCTGAACATGCTCTGGCCTCGGCACGGCCCGCTGTGCCTGTGCCTGTGCCTGTGCCTGTGCCTGTGCCCCGGGACCAGCCCCCGTCTGTACGCGAGGATTCTCCCGGTGGGGCTCCCGGCTCGAAGCGCCCGGCATCGCCCCTGGTGCGGTCATCGCGTGCAGCGCCATCCCTTCCGACCTGTTGGACGGCGACGCCACCTCGCGGTGCGGCTGTGCTACCCCGGGCACTGCCCGCGGGTCTGCAGCATGGGCCTGCATTGGGGGTTGGCCAGGAACGCTGGGCAGCGCCGCCCGCGGTGCCTGCACACGCTCCTCCGCACGCCCGGCGTTCTGGAATTCACGCGCCCCCTGGGGTCGCTGCGGAGGCACCATGGCCTGGGCCTGCGGCGATGGCATCGCGGCGGGCTGGCCTGGCGGCACAAGATGCCGGTCCTGGCCCGGAGCGTGCGGCAGCATGGCCGCCTGCGCCATGGCATGGTGGTCGCGGTCCGGCGGGACGCGCGATGCCATCGGATTCATGGCCGGCATCGGAGCGGCCGGCGCTGCCGGCATCGCGGCCGCCACGGCCGCAGGACGTCCGCCGTCCGGTGCACGCTCGTAGATGTTGTTCACGGTGACGCGGTTGTGGATGTTCTCCACCACCGTGCGGGACTGCGAGATGTAGGTGTTGCCCCGGTACACCACGGCGGGACGCACCACCGGCGGCGGCGGCAAGGGCGCGCCCTGGACCCAGGCCGCGCGCTCCGGTGGCCGACCCCAGTTGACGCCCCAGGCATCCCAGCCCCAATGGTGGTGGTGCGATGCGACCGCGCCCACCAGCACGCCGGCGCCGAAGGCCAGCGCGCCCACGGCCACGGGGTCGGGCCCCACGGCCACCCCCGACGAATAGACCGGTGCGGGCGCGGCCCAGCGATAGCTCGAGTACAGCGGCACCGGCGTGCCATAGACCACCTGCGGGTCATAGCGCGGCACGTACACCGCCTGGACGTCGGCCGGTTCGATCGAGATGTAGGTGGGCGGCGGCACCACCACCGTGGGCCCGCTATACACGGCAACGGGTTGCTGCAGGTCCGCCGGCGGCGGTGGGCTCGGCGGCGCGGCCGTGACGGTCGCCACGCGCAGGTGCGGCGAGCTTTTGAGCGTGCCCGCCTTGCTGGCGCGCGAGCGCATGACCTGGATGGCATTCATCACGTCCGTCGGGTCGTTGTAGTAGGCCTTGCCCAGCGCCACCGTCCAGGGCAGGTTGGAGGCCATCTGCTCCAGCACGTTCGGGAAGGCCGTCAGCGATTTGATGCTCGGATCCCAAGGTTGCTGGTCCACCGCATCCGTCAGCGCGGCGGCCTTCAGCGACGGGTTTTGCCCCAGCCAGGTTTCCGCGGCCGTGACCTGGTCGGGGTAGGTCGCACCGGCCAGCACCTGCGCCACCAGCTTGTCCGGATACAGCGCGATAGGTGCGACCATCTGGTAGAGCGCATCCGCGCTGGGCGGCGTGTAGCGGACGGCAACGGGCGCGGCCTCCGGCGCCGGTGCAGCCACGGGCGCTGCAGCGGCGGATGGCGCGGGCGGAGGCACCCGCGGAGAAGAGTTCTGGCGATTGCAGGCACTCAGGACACAAACGGCGATGAGCGACAGCGCCATGCCACGCGATGCGCGCCGCAGGCCCGCAGTGCGGAGGGATCTGGGTGCGGTCGCCGCCGGTTGGAGCGGCGAGGCGGCGTGGGTTGGGGAAGCACGGGGGTCTGCAAGGGGCGCCATGGTTTTTCTCCTGAACCATCCACCGTGGGCCGGTGCGAAAACCCGGTCCGGCGTGCGTCGGCACCTCGTCGGCAGATGGTCTCTTCAGAACGGCACGTTATGCCTCGCGTTGACCGCCAGTTGTAGGCCAATGTTCGTCACGCGCTGTCGGCCCTCGCCCTGGTCCCAGTCACTGCGAAGGCTGGAAACAGCATTTTTCGCAGTTAACGGCAGTGCGGGAGGCGACTTTTCACTTTGAAAGCACCCAGCCAGCCACCGAACGCAGCGGTAGGCCGCACAACGATTGGTTACTAATGCGCCGGAAAACCCGCCCCGCTCACGGCAACAGTTCGAGCGCCTGCAGGTAGGCGGGCTGCAGCATCAGTTCGTCCCACGGCTGGGGCAGCGTTTCCGGCAGCAGCGCCACGCGGCGGGATTCGCTGTCGGGGCTGGCATGCCAGCGGCCATCGTCACGGGCCTGCTGCAATCCCGCCAGCAGTTCGTCCAGCGCTTCGCCTTGGCGATCGCCCTCGCCCACGAGGCTCTGGTTGCACAGCAGCACCAGGTCGCAGCCCGCATCGAGTGCCGCCACGGCCGCATCGGTGTAGCTCACCGTCTGTCCGTCGATGCGGCGCGCGCCTTCCATGCTCAGGTCGTCGCTGAAGACCGCCCCGTCGAAACGCAGTTGCTGGCGCAGGATGTCCTGCAGCCAGCGCCGCGAAAAGCCCGCCGGCCGGCTGTCCACCTTGGGGTAGATCACGTGGGCAGGCATCACGCTGGTGAGCGTGCTCGACAGCCAGGGGTACGGCGCCGCGTCGTCGGCCAGCAGGGCTTTCAGGCTGCGCGGGTCCACGGGAATGTCCGTGTGCGAATCGGCGCGAACGAAGCCATGCCCCGGAAAATGCTTGCCGCAATTGGCCATGCCCGCCTGCAGCAGGCCGTGCATGAGGCTCTTGGCCAGCAGGGCCACCACGCGCGGATCGCGGTGGAAGGCCCGGTCGCCGATCACGCTGCTGCGGGAAACACCGGGCCGTTGCACGCGTCCCGCGCTGCCTCGGGGTGCCTCATCGGACCAGTCCAGGTCCAGCACCGGCGTGAAGCTGAAGTCCACGCCGCACGACCGCAGCTCGCTGCCCAGCACGTAGCCGGCGGCGGTCGCCGCATTGGTGGCGCGCAGCGCGCCGCTGCCCGGCACGGCCTTGGCGCCCCGGCCGTCGCCCTGCATCCACAGCTCGCCGAACGCCCGCATGGGCGGCAGCTGGGTGAAGCCATCGCTGCGAAAGCGCTGCACACGGCCGCCTTCGTGGTCCACGCAGATCAGCAGATCGTCCCGCACGGCCTTGATGGCGCTGGTGAGCGCCAGCAGCTGCGCGCGGTCCTGCCAGTTGCGCGTGAACAGGATCACGCCGCCCGTGAGCGGATGCGCCAAGCGGCGGCGATCCGCCGCGGTGAGTTCGGTGCCGGCAACGTCGAGGATGAGGGGGGCGTGTTCGAAAGTCATGGCCAGGGGTTCACTCACTTTTTAATAGCAATCCAGGCAATACCGCATTGCGGTGGGGCCTTATTTCTTTTCAACCACGCAAAAGCTCGCCGCGTAGTCGGATTCGTCGGTCACGCTCAAGTGGCACTGCAGGCCCTGGGCCTCGAACCATTCCTTGAGCGCGCCGTGCAGCACGATCACCGGCTGCCCGCTGGGCAGCTTGGCCACCTCGCAGTGCCGCCAGGTCATGGGCATGCGCATCCCCATGCCGATGGCCTTGCTGAAAGCCTCCTTGGCCGAGAACCGGGTGGCGAGGTAGCGCACGCCGCGTTCGGGCCAGCGCGCGCCGCGCTCGCGCCAGGTGGACAGCTCGCCCTCGGCCAGCACCTTCTCGGCGAAGCGATCGCCGTGGCGCTCCAGGCTGGCGCGGATGCGGCGGACGTCGCAGATGTCGGTGCCGATGCCGTAGATCATGTTTCAGGGTCCAATCTGCCTCCAAGGCATGAAAATCGCCGGCATGCCGCTATTAAATCAGGAGCGCCTCGCCGCCATGCCTTCGTCGATGCAGCGCTGGTAGGCCTGCACCGTGGTGGCATAGCCCAATTCCAGCGCATCGGCGATGAGCGCGTGGCCGATGGACACCTCCAGCAATCCGGGCACGCCCTGCACGAAGGCGGCCAGGTTGTCGCGGTTCAGGTCGTGCCCGGCGTTCACGCCCAGGCCGGCATCCAGGGCGGCCTGGGCCGCTGCGCGGTAGCGCTCCAGTTCGGCGGCCTGGCGCCCCGTGCCCCAGGCGGCGGCATAGGGCTCGGTGTACAGCTCCACGCGGTCGGCGCCCACGGCGCGGGCGGCAGCCATCTGGGCGGGCAGCGGGTCCATGAACAGGCTCACGCGCACGCCCAGTCGGCGGCATTCGGCGATCAGCGGCGCCAGCCGCTCGGCATCCTGCGGAAAGCTCCAGCCGTGGTCGCTGGTGAACTGGTCTTCGCTGTCGGGCACGAAGGTGGCCTGCTGCGGCCGCACCTCGCGGATGAAATCCATGAGGTTCTGCGACGGGTTGCCCTCGATGTTGAATTCGCGGTCGGGCCAGTCCTTCATCAGCGCGGCCAGGTCGTGCACGTCGCCCGCGCGGATGTGGCGCTCGTCCGGCCGCGGATGCACCGTGATGCCCTGGGCGCCCGCCTGCAGGCACAGCAGCGAAGCGCGCGTGACGCTGGGAATGCCCAGGTGGCGCGTGTTGCGCACCAGGGCCACCTTGTTGACGTTGACCGACAGGGCGGTGCGGGCGGGAGCGGCGGAGGAAAGGGTCATAGCGATTGCAGGTCCATCATGAGCTGGCGCGTGCGCAGCACCGGGCTGCCGCAATGGTATTGCAGCAGCGTGCGCAACTGGGGTTTGAGTTCGGCCGCCATCGGCGTGCCGGCCTGGGCAATCACGCGCAGCGTGGCGGTGTAGCTGGCGCCCTCGCCCGCCTCCAGCGCGCGCTGCAGCGCCAGCCACTGCGCGCCGGCCAGCGTGGCCCGGTCGGTGGCCGTCGCGGCGCGCAGCCCGGCCTCGGGCACCAGCGTGTACCGGGTGGGTGGCTGCAGGGGCGCCAGCGTGACCGTTTCGGCGCCCAGGCTGGGCAGCAGCCCGATCTCGCGCAGCAGCAGCAGTTCGAAGCTGCGCAGCACGGGTTCGAGCGCATCGCCGTGCTCGCTGCCGAGCACCCGCACCACGCCGGCATAGGCGTCGAACAGGGGCGCATGGGCATCCTCGCGGGCCATCAGGCGCATCAGCAGTTCGTTGAGGTACAGGCCCGAAAGCAACGCATCGCCCGTGGGCATGACGTGCCCGCCCACCCACTCCGCCCCCTTGAGCGCATGGATCTCGCCCTGTCCGTCGCCCGACAGGGTGTAGTTGACCCGCAGCGGTTGCAGCGGTAGCAGCACGGGGCGAAAGTTGGAGGTGGGCTTCTTGGCGCCCTTGGCAACCAAAGCGACCCGGCCATGGTGCCGGGTGAACACGTCCAGGATCAGGCTGGACTCGCTCCAGTCGTAGCGGTGCAGCACATAGGCGGGTTCGTCGGCAATACGGCGCACAGCCATGGTTTGCTATTCTTTCAATAGCGACCAGTGCTTGATGGACAAGCGCTGGATGAGGGTTTTCTTTGGGTCGGGCACCCGGCACACGGGTGAGCCGAGCCCCGGGGTGGCCCACGGCGCCGCGGCCGCCGAAGCAGCGCAGGGCCGATTCACTCGTAGCCGAACGAGCGCACGCGCGCTTCGTCGTCGGCCCAGCCGGAACGCACCTTGACCCAGATCTCGATGAACACCTTGGCGTCCATGAGCTTTTCCAGCTCCTGCCGCGCTTCGGTGCCGATGCGCTTGAGGCGCTCGCCCTTCTCCCCGATCACCATGGCCTTGTGGCCGTCGCGCTCCACCACGATGGTGGCGGCGATGCGGATCATGCGGCTCTTGGTCTTGCCCTTTTCTTCCTCGAACTTGTCGATGACGACGGTCGAGGTGTAGGGCAACTCGTCCCCCGTGAAGCGGAACAGCTTCTCGCGCACCGTCTCCGAGGCCAGGAATTTCTCGCTGCGGTCGGTGAGCTCGTCCTCGGCATACCACCAAGCCTGCTCGGGCAGGTACTTGGCGCAGATGCCGAACAGGCGCTCGATATCGCCCTTGTTCTTGGCCGACATGGGCACGAACTCGGCGAACGGATGGCGCTCCTGCATGCCCTTGAGCCACGGGGCGATTTCCGCGCGGCGGTGCACCGTATCGAGCTTGTTGGCGATCAGCAGCGTGGGGATGCCAGGCTTGAACAGCGACAGCACCTTGGCATCGGCCAGCGTGAAACTGCCGGCCTCGACCACGAAAAGAATCAGGTCCACATCGCCGATGGCGCCCATCACCGTCTTGTTGAGCGACTTGTTGAGCGCCGTGCTGTGCTTGGTCTGGAAGCCCGGCGTGTCGACGAACACGAACTGCGTCTGCTCCATCGTACGGATGCCGGTGATCCGGTGGCGCGTGGTCTGCGCCTTGCGCGAGGTGATGCTGATCTTCTGCCCCACCAGCGCATTGAGCAGCGTGGACTTGCCCACATTGGGCTTTCCCACGATGGCGATCAGACCGCAACGCTGGCCGGTGGCATCCGCCGGGGCGCTGGCCGGCTTGGCGGCTGCCAGCATCGCTTCCAGGTCATTTTGGCCGCCAGCGCTAGATTCATCTGCGCCACCAGCTACATTTTTTGTAGCATCTTCATTCATGGATTCTTCGCTTTCAATAGGACCAGCATGGCCGCTGCCGCCGCCTGCTCGCCTGCCCGGCGTGAGCCGCCGATGCCGCGCTCGGTCAGGCCCAGTTCGGAGATTTCGCACTCCACATCGAAGGTCTGGCGGTGTGCAGCCCCCACCGTACCCACCACCCGGTACTGCGGCAACTTCATTTTGCGACCCTGCAGCCACTCCTGCAACGCGGTTTTGGGGTCCTTGGCGGCCGCCTCCATCTGCGGGTTGATCTCCACGCTCTGGAAGAGCCGGTGCACCAGGGCCTCGGCCTGCAGGTACCCGGCATCGAGGTACACCGCGCCGATGAGCGCCTCCAGCGCGTCGGCCAGGATGGATGGCCGCAGCTTGCCACCCGATTTGGCCTCGCCCTCGCCCAGGCGCAGCACGTCGGGCAGCTTCAGGCGCAATGCCAGTTCATGGAGGGTCTCCTGCCGGACCAGGTTGGCCCGCACGCGGGACAGATCGCCCTCGGGCAGATCGCGCAGGCGCTGGTACAGCAGGCTGGACACCGCCAGGCTGAGGACGGAATCGCCCAGAAACTCCAGGCGCTCGTTGTGGTCGGCGGAAAAGCTGCGGTGCGTGATGGCGCGCTGCAGCAGCGAAGGATCGGAGAAAGCATGCTGCAGGCGGTCCTGCAGTGCGGAAAGGCTGGGTTGCACCGACTACTTGGTCTGTTCTTGGAATCGATACACGAGATAGGCCGGGCCGGCCAGGGCGATCTCGCGCGAGTAGCTGAAGGACACGACGATCTTCTCGTTGCGCTTGGTCACCTCGAGGTCCTTGCCCTGGACCGAGCTGATGTTGTCGATCGACGCGGCACGGTCGAAGATGGCGCGCACGTCCGGCACCGAACTGCCTTCCCGCGCGGCCTTGTTGGCGGCCTTGCTGATGGCCTGGTACTCCAGGAAGATCGGCACCGACTGCCCGCCGATGGCAAAGGCGGCCACGGCCAGCAGGCCGATGAAAATCAGTCCGATGAACGACAGGCCGCGCTGGCGCGCGCGGCTGGCGGTACGGTGCAATGCCATGGTGATCTACCCCTCTTTGGTATTGGCGGTGGTGAAACGTGCGAAGCCGATGCTCAGCGGAACGGGCCGATGCGCTTGAGGTTGCCGAAGTTCATCCAGACGAAGAAGGCCTTGCCCACGATGTTGGCGTCCGGCACGAAGCCCCAGTAGCGCGAATCGAGGGAGTTGTCCCGGTTGTCGCCCATCATGAAATACTGGCCCTCGGGCACCTTGCACACCACACCCTCGACGCTGTAGCGGCAGTTCTGGCGGTTCGCGAAATCGCTGGCGCCCTGGACGAAGGCCGGCACGTCGGGGTTGTTGATCATGCGGTGGCGGTGGTCGCCCAGCTGCTCTTCGAACTGCTTGAAGTAGCGCATCGTGTCTTCGTCGAAGAAGTCCGGCACGGCGGAGGTTTCCACCACCTGTCCGTTCACCGTGAGGCGCTTGTTCAGGTAGGCCACTTCGTCGCCCGGCACGCCCACCACGCGCTTGATGTAGTCCATGCTGGGCTGGGGCGGGTAGCGGAACACCATCACATCGCCGCGCTGGGGCGCATTGCCCTGCGTGAGCTTGGTGTTGATGACGGGCAGGCGGATGCCGTAGGTGAACTTGTTCACCAGGATCAGGTCGCCCACCAGCAGCGTGGGAATCATCGAGCCCGAGGGAATCTTGAACGGCTCGAACAGGAACGAGCGCAGCAGGAACACCACGGCGATCACCGGGAACAGGCCGGCGGTCCAGTCCAGCCACCAAGGCTGCATCAGGATGCGGTCCTTGGCCTCCTGCACGTCGCCATCCACCTTCTGGATGCCCATGCGGTCCAGTTCGGCGCGCCGCTGCGCCGCCGCATCTTCGATCGCCTGGGCCGCCCTGCGGCGGCGTGGCAGGAAGACCAGCCGCTCAGCCAGCCAATAGGCGCCCGTCACCACGGTGGCCAGGAACAGCAGCAGGGCGAAGTTGCCTTCGATGGCCCCCATGTACCAGGCCCCGACATAGGCCACGAAGGCGGCGAGGATGACGGAGGTCACGTATTGCATGGCCTGCATCTCAGTCTTCCACCTGCAAAATGGCCAGGAACGCTTCCTGGGGCACTTCCACCGAACCGATCTGCTTCATGCGTTTCTTGCCTGCTTTTTGTTTCTCGAGAAGCTTGCGCTTGCGGCTGATGTCGCCGCCGTAGCATTTTGCCAGCACGTTCTTGCGCAGCGCCTTGATGGTTTCGCGCGCGATGATGTTCGCGCCGATGGCCGCCTGGATGGCCACGTCGTACATCTGGCGGCTGATGATCTCGCGCATCTTGGCCACCACGGCCCGGCCGCGGTACTGCGACTGCGAGCGGTGCACGATGATGGACAGCGCATCGACCTTCTCGCCGTTGAGCAGGATGTCCACCTTCACCACGTCGGAGGCGCGGTACTCCTTGAACTCGTAGTCCATCGATGCATAGCCGCGCGACACCGACTTGAGCTTGTCGAAGAAGTCCAGCACGATCTCGCCCAGCGGCATCTCGTAGGTCAGCATGACCTGGCGGCCGTGGTAGGCCATGTTCATCTGCACGCCGCGCTTCTGGTTGGCCAGCGTCATCACCGGGCCGACGTAATCTTGCGGCATGTAGAGGTGCACCGTCACGATGGGCTCGCGCACCTCCTCCAGGCGGCCCTGGTCGGGCATCTTGGAGGGATTCTCGACCATCACCACTTCGCCGTCGGCCTTCACCACCTGGTAGACCACGCTGGGCGCGGTCGTGATCAGGTCCTGGTCGAACTCGCGCTCCAGGCGTTCCTGCACGATTTCCATGTGCAACAGGCCCAGGAAGCCGCAGCGAAAGCCGAAGCCCAGCGCCTGGCTGACTTCGGGCTCGTAGTGCAAGGAGGCGTCGTTGAGCTTGAGCTTTTCCAGCGCATCGCGCAGCGAGTCGTACTCGCTCGCTTCGGTCGGGTACAGGCCGGCAAACACCTGGGGCTGGATTTCCTTGAACCCCGGCAGCGCTTCGGTCGCCGGACCGGCATTGTTGGGCAGCTTCTTTTCCAGCGTGATGGTGTCGCCCACCTTGGCGGCCTGCAGCTCCTTGATGCCGGCAATGATGTAGCCCACCTGGCCGGCGTCGAGCGAGTTGCGCGATTCGTTCGCGGGAGTGAACACGCCCAGGTTGTCAGCGTTGTACACCGCGCCGCTGGCCATCATCTTGAAGCGCTCGCCCTTCAGCAGACGGCCATCGACCACGCGCACCAGCATCACGACGCCGACGTACGGATCGAACCAACTGTCGATGATCATCGCGCGCAGCGGGCCATCGGCCTGGCCGCGCGGCGCCGGCACCTTGGCCACGATGGCTTCGAGAATTTCGTCGATGCCCATGCCCGTCTTGGCAGAGCAGGGAATCGCATCGGTCGCATCGATGCCGATCACGTCCTCGACTTCGGCCTTCGCGTTGTCGGGATCGGCGTTCGGCAGGTCCATCTTGTTCAGCACGGGCACCACCTCCACACCGAGGTCCAGCGCGGTGTAGCAGTTGGCCACAGTCTGGGCTTCCACGCCCTGCGACGCATCGACGACCAGCAACGCACCTTCGCAGGCCGAGAGCGAGCGCGAGACTTCATACGAGAAGTCCACGTGGCCCGGCGTGTCGATCAGATTGAGGTTGTAGATCTGGCCGTCTTTGGCCTTGTATTGCAGCGCCGCCGTCTGCGCCTTGATGGTTATCCCACGCTCTTTTTCGATGTCCATCGAGTCGAGCACCTGGGCTTCCATATCACGCTCGGCAAGCCCGCCACAGCGCTGAATCAAGCGATCCGCCAAGGTCGATTTGCCGTGGTCGATGTGCGCAATGATGGAAAAATTTCTGATGTGGTTCATCAAGGGAAAGCGACAAGTGATTGAATTAAAACGGAGCGCACAAGAAAAAAGGGCGCGTCAAATGGTGACGCGCCCTGAACCAACAATCATTTGGCAACTGCGATGGTTGGAACTTCATTGTAGGCAAAAAGGCCGAGAGGGAAAGTCCGCCCGACAAGGTTCAGAGGGCGTTGCCGCCTTGCAACGCGTATTTTATACACAGCTTATTCACAAAACGCTTTCGACTTCCGGAATAACTTGTGGGCACGCTGTGGATCACCTGTGCATGGTTCGAGACCATCCCACATGGTGGCGCAGAATTGAATCGATATGCAGTTAAGCTAGGAAAAGCAGTCGCCATTCTATCGAAAACGATCAATGGAAATGCCGCGCAAACGTTGAGGGACCGAACCGGATTTCTGCGCAAAGGCCCCAAACCCCACTTTGGGATGGGGCTTTGTGAGGCCACCGGTCAACGTGCCGGACGGATCAACGCGTATTGGGCCCATTCGCCACGGCGGAACAGCACGTTGATGGGCTTGCTCTTGTCCGCCTTGGCCAGGGCCGCCTCGAAGTCCTTCAGGTTGGCCACTTCGATATTGGCGATGGAAAGAATCACGTCGCCTTCGCGCAGGCCGGCACGCGCGGCCGAATCTGTGGCCGCGTTGACACGCAGCCCACCCTTGAGCTTCAGCTCCTTTTTCTGGGCGTCGGTCAGCTCGGCAACCGCCAGGCCCAGTTGCTGGGCGGCTGGAGACGGCTTGGGTTTTGCGCTTTCACGCTCGCCGCCTTTGCTCGCCACCGGCTTGTCGTCCGGCTCGATCTCGGCCACGGTGATGGAGAGATCCTTGCTGGCACCGCGGCGGAACACCGTCACCGTGCTCTTGTTGCCCGGCTTGGTATTGCCCACCAAGCGCGGCAGATCGGCGGTTTTTTCGATGGTCTTGCCGTCGAACTTCGTGATGATGTCACCCGCCTCCACGCCCGCCTTGTCGGCAGGAGACCCGGCCTCCACCCCACTCACGAGCGCCCCCTGGGGCTTGCCCAGACCGATCGACTCGGCCACATCCTTGGTGACCTGGCCGATCTGCACGCCGATGCGCCCGCGCGTCACGCGACCCGTGGCGCGCAACTGGTCGCTGACCCGAATGGCCTCATCCATCGGAATGGCGAAGGAGATCCCCATGAAGCCGCCCGAGCGAGAGTAGATCTGGCTGTTGATGCCGACGACCTCGCCACGCATGTTGATCAGCGGCCCGCCGGAGTTACCTGGGTTGATCGCGACGTCCGTCTGGATGAAGGGCAGGTAATCGCCCGTGTCGCGCTGCTTGGCACTGACGATGCCCGCGGTCACAGAGTTTTCAAGCCCGAAGGGCGAGCCGATCGCCATGACCCACTCACCGACCCGCAGCCGGTTGAGATCGCCCACCTTGACGGCCGGCAATCCGGTGGCTTCGATCTTGACCACGGCCACATCCGTGCGCTTGTCGGCGCCCACGATCTTGGCTTTGAACTCGCGCTTGTCGGTCAGGGTGACGATGACCTCGTCCGCGCCCTCCACCACGTGCGCGTTGGTCATTACATAGCCGTCTTGCGTGAGGATGAAGCCAGAGCCCACGCCGCGTGGCTGCTCTTCCTCGGGCTGTGCCCGGGGGCGCTGCTGGCGCTGCGCATTGGGCGGCACGGGCACACCGAAACGCCGGAAGAACTCGAGCATCTCCTCGTCCATGGCATTCGGGCTGGCACGCTCCGCGGCTTTTTCCAGCGTGCGGATGTTGACCACCGACGGCCCGACCTGATCCACCAGGTCCGTGAAATCCGGCAAACCCCGGACCGTGGGCGGCGGCGTTTGCGCCAACACACCGACGGGCACAGCCGCGGAGGCAGCGGTCAATGCCATCGCGACGGCCACCGCGCACGATTGCAGATTTTTCCAGTTCGTCGTCATCGGCATCATCGTTCTTTCAAAATTCAGAGGAGACATCGGGAGCAGCAAAAGAACTTCGTATTGCAAGCTTCACATTTGGTTCCCGCAACACCACCGTCAGCAGTTCATGCATCCGCCCCGGTGGGGCGGCTTGGGCAGCGGAGGCGCCACTCAACGGGCGTATTCCAGTTGCTCGGCCACCAGCCGCAAGGTTTCCTGCGGCACCTCGCCCACCGCCGTGAGCCACATGTTGCCTGAAACGCGTTGCGCCAGGGTCTGGGTCGCCCCCATGCTGCCCGCGCTCGGGCCGGCAGCATGGCGGGAGGCGTCGTAACGCTCCAGGAAGAGCGAGACCGTCGCCAGTCCATCCGAGAGCAGGCAATGCAAGGGAAGGCCCGTCTGCGCAGCAGACGCATCCTCTTGCTTATAGCAATCCCCAGGGGTGAACCCACCCACCGGCGCACGCAGGCGCCAACCTTCGGCTTGTGCCGTGGTCTTGCGCATGGCAACCGTGACCACACGGAAATCGCGCACGTCATCCATCATGCCGACGAGGCGCGCAAATGGCACCGCGTTATCCAGCTCCAGCTGAGAAAACGCCGCCTGCTCCAGCACACGTCCCCGCAGGTCGAGGGTCTGCAGCTTCAAGATCAAGCCCGAGGCTTCGGCCACCCACATGCGGTAACCGAATCGCAGCCCATCCTTGGGTCGCAGCCAGGCCACTTCGCTTTCGTGGCCCGCAACGCGTTCACTTCCCAATGTCTGCACCGTGTAGTGCGCATCCAATCCGCGATCGGCCGTTTCAGGCAACCGCGGGAACAAGCTGGGCATGTCGCGGCGATCCTCGCGCACCATGCGTGCCTGGGGCAAGAAGGTGCGGACGAGCCCCTCTCGGCGATAGACCACGCGGGGAGACCCGTTCAATGCCTCGATGCGCTCGATCTGGTCGTTTCCGTCGGCCGCATGCCAGATACGGGAACTGACCATGGCACCCGATGCGGACAACACCACGAAGGTACCGCTGTAGCTGTGCTCGCGGGAGGCACGATGGATACGCTCCAGCCATCCGGAAATGGAGCGTGTGTCGCCAGGCACCGCGGCATTGGATGCAGCAACGGCGGGCGACGGCCCGGCCAGCGCATGACCCGAAGCGGCCACGACCAGCATCCACGCCAGAGCGTGGCGCATCGAAGCCACCTTGCTCAGGTAGCCCGCCAAGGCGCGAACACCTCTGACTCGAGGCTGGTGAGCGGCGTACAAGGGGCCTTCTTGGCCTGTCTTCACGATCTCAGCGCGCCGGAGCCTCGAAGGTGGCATTGCGCAGGAAACCTGCCGGCATTTGCAGCGCCGACGTATTGCCAAACTGTTTGTGTGCCGCCAGCAACTCATCCAGCCGCGGATCGCGGATCATGACCTGCGGTGCGCTCCCTTCCGTTGCGTCTGCCACCGCCACGGCTGCAGGAGCGGCGGTCACGGGCACAGCGGAAGCCATCTGCGCACCTTCGGCGCCGGACTGAATACCTGTCATGGCCGTCCATCCAATCGCCCCAACGGCGGCGAGCGAAGCAAAACCCGCAGCCATTTTCCAGCGAAACACGGAGGCATTGGCGGCCACGGCAGGCGTCACGACCTCCGCGACAGCTCCTTGAACGACGGCACTGGCCACCAACGGAGGGCGCTGAATGCCCTCCGCTTCGATCTGGCTGCGAAGCCGATCCACCAGTGAGGAATTCACCGGACGCGCCAACTCGGAAGAGCGAAGCACGTCGCCGATCAGGTGATACATCTGCCACGTTTCGGAGCCGTCCGCATTGCTGCTGGCGTAGTCCACGGCTTGACCAAACTCCTGGCCTCGCAACTGTCCATCCGCGAGGGCAGACAAATGTTCACGCATTTTCAGATCGTCATTCATGGTCGTTCCCCAGCCATCACGTTTTGCTTCACTGCTCTGCCATTCACACCGCGCTACCAGCGCTTGCCCGACTGCTTCTCCAACAAAGGGCGGACACGGGCCGATATGGCTTCCCGCGCTCGAAAGATACGGGAACGTACGGTGCCGATGGGGCAATCCATGGCAGCCGCAATCTCCTCATAGGTCAACCCTTCTATCTCACGCAATGTCACCGCCTGGCGTAAGTCTTCAGGCAGCGCATCCATTGCCGCATTCACCGCCACCGCGATTTCCTGGGCGGCAAGCACCGTCTCGGGCGTTTCGTCGGTGGTTAGTTCATGACCCAGTCGGGAAGTTTCATCGTCGTCATCACTTCCTCGCAAAGCATTTTCCGAGATGACGGGATTGCGCTTCATGTCGACCAGCGCCTTCTTGGCGGTGTTGACCGCAATCCGATAAAGCCAGGTATAGAACTGCGCCTCTCCCCGGAATTGGTGCAGTGCGCGATACGCCCGGATGAACGTTTCCTGGGCAATGTCCTGCACGAGATCCGAGTCGCGGACCATGCGGCCAATGAGCCGCTCGATGCGCCGCTGGTACTTGATCACCAGCAGTTCATACGCCTTCTGGTCACCCGCAACCGTGCGCTCCACAAGCTGAAGGTCACTGTCGGCGGAAGGCGGGGGCATGGAAGCAGTCATGAAAAAGGGCTCACGCGTCGCCGCGCCGGACAGAGAACATGCCGTCGGCACGGGGCTCTGGCTTGGGGCGCGAATATACCGCACGGCGTAGCGCTGCCCAGGCCTCCCGTGGCCCCACACGCTCAAGGCACAGCCAGCGGGTTCGGCCATCAACGCCATGCAATTGCAGCAAGAGAAAAGACTGGAAATCCGCATGGACCACCAATTCACCTGCAACCGGTACTCCCGCACCTTGATTCAACGACCAATGCAAGCCGTCCCAATACAGGACACCTTCAGGTAGACGGAACCAAAAGCGCCAAGCCAGTCCGGCAGACGTGATCCAAAGGACGAAAAACACAGCGCTTCGAAACAGGTCACTTCCAGCAGAATGCGTGATCCACACCGCAAAGGCACCAAGACCTGCAAACAGCACACCCGCAATGAACCAGCCCAACCGGCGGCTCCTCGCCACCTCATGGCGGGTGGCTGGGGCATGAAAGGACTTGGCCGAGCGGGTCATCAACACGCCCATGCCATCACAGGTGACCAACTGGCGCCGCGCAGCGGTCTGACCACCCCGTCAAACGCGCTTGAAAACCAGCGTGCCGTTGGTGCCGCCAAAACCAAAATTGTTCTTCACCGCGATGTTCATCTTCATGTCGCGGGCGACATTGGCGCAGTAGTCCAGGTCGCATTCCGGGTCTTGCTCGAAGAGGTTGATGGTTGGGGGCGCCTTCTGGTCACGCAACGCCATCACGGTGAACACGCTTTCGATCCCACCCGCACCGCCCAGCAAATGGCCGGTCATCGACTTCGTCGAGCTGATCACCGTCTTTTTGGCATGCTCGCCCAAAGCGGCCTTGATTGCATGAGTTTCGTTCAAATCGCCCAATGGCGTGGAAGTGCCGTGGGCATTGAGGTAGTCCACATCCTCGGCGTTGACGCCGGCATTGCGCAGCGCGGCCTGCATCGCGCGGCGAGGGCCGTCCATGTTGGGCGCCGTCATGTGCCCTGCATCGGCGCTCATGCCATAGCCGGACAGTTCCGCGTAGATCTTGGCACCGCGGGCTTTTGCGTGCTCGTACTCTTCCAGCACCAGCACCCCGGCACCCTCGCCCAATACGAAGCCATCGCGGCCTTTGTCCCATGGGCGGGAGGCAGTCTTTGGATCATCGTTGCGAGTGGACAAGGCGCGCATGGCCGCAAAGCCACCCACACCCAAGGGAGAGACCGTGGCTTCCGTGCCGCCGGCAACCACCACATCGGCGTCGCCGTACTCGATCTTGCGCGCCGCCTCGCCGATGCAATGCAGGCCCGTCGTACACGCCGTCACCACGGAAAGGTTCGGGCCCTTGAAGCCAAAACGCATCGATACATGCCCCGCCACCATGTTGATGATGGATGCGGGAACGAAAAAAGGCGTAATCCGGCGGGGACCCCGGCTTTCCAGTTCTGCATGGGTGTTTTCGATCAGCGGCAAACCACCGATCCCGGATCCGATGATGCAGCCAATGCGCGTCGCCAATTCTTCGTCCAGCGCCTCACCGGTTGGAAGGCCGGCATCACGAACCGCCTCATCCGCCGCAGCGATGCCGTAATGGATGAAGGTATCCATCGTGCGTGCATCCTTGGCGCTCATGTAGGCGCCAAGATCGAATCCCTTGACCTCGCCCGCGATCTTGCAGGCAAAGTTCGAAGCATCGAACTTGGTGATGAGGTCAATGCCGGATTGACCGGCCAGGATGTTGGCCCAGGCATCTGCCACCGTGTTTCCGACGGGGGTGATGCAACCCAGGCCGGTCACGACGACGCGACGATGGCTCATGCGCTAAGACTTTCTACGGATCTGTCTGAACTGAAGGCGCTCAGGCCTTCTGATGGGTATTGGCGTAGTCGATGGCGTTTTGCACCGTGGTGATCTTCTCTGCGTCTTCGTCAGGAATCTCGATGCCGAACTCGTCTTCCAGCGCCATCACCAGCTCCACCGTGTCCAGCGAGTCAGCGCCGAGGTCGGCCACGAAAGCCTTTTCGTTGGTGACTTGCGATTCTTCAACGCCGAGTTGTTCGGCAATGATCTTTTTGACACGTGCTTCGATATCGCTCATGGTTTCCCTTTGAGGGTTGTGAATGAATCCGCGATTCTAGCTGCTTCGGGATCAGTCCCCTACCAGCCCGCCGTCGCGATGAATCGGCGCTAACTTTGCTCAATTACATGTACATGCCGCCATTGACATGCAACTCCTGGCCCGTGACATAGCCTGCCTCTGCCGACGCCAGATAGGCGACCGCATGGGCAATGTCTTCCGGGCGGCCCATGTGGCCCATTGGAATCTGCGATTGCAGCGATTGCTGCTGCTCGGCAGGGAGTTGCGCCGTCATGTCGGTCGCGATGAAACCAGGAGCCACGCAGTTCACCGTGATGCCCCGGCTGGACAGTTCACGGGCAAGGGCACGCGCCATGCCTGCCACGCCCGCCTTCGCTGCCACATAGTTGGCCTGGCCTGGATTGCCTGCCGAACCCACCACGCTGGTGATGTTGATGATGCGGCCGAAGCGCTGTTTCATCATGGGTCGAATGACGGCGCGGCTCACCTGGAACACGGCCTTCAGATTGGTGTCGATGACCGCATCCCAGTCGTCGTCCTTCATGCGCATGGACAACGTGTCACGGGTAATGCCAGCATTGTTCACCAGCACATGCAAACCGCCGTGCTGCTTCACGATGGTGTCGATCAATGCATCGACAGCCGCCACATCCGTGACGTTCAGATTCACACCCTGACCGCCGCCGGACGACAAGGCCTGAGAGATGCGCTGAGCGCCCTCATCCGTCGTCGCGGTACCGATCACCAAATAACCACGGGCCGCCAACACGGCCGCGATGGCAGCGCCGATGCCGCGCGATGCACCAGTGACCAGCGCTACCTGGGGCTTTTCATTCAACGAAGGGGTATCGCTCATGCCAACAATGCTCGTGTTTCGGCCAGCGAGGCCGGGTCATAAATAGAAGCAGCAACCAGCTCGGGGTCGATGCGCTTCGCCAAGCCCGCCAGCACCTTTCCAGGGCCGCACTCCACCAGATGCGTCACGCCGCGGCCTTTGAGCGCCTGCACGCACTCCACCCAGCGCACCGGACCGAAGGCCTGGCGGTACAGCGCATCGCAGATGCCATCTGCCTCCTGCCGGACCGCGACATCCACGTTGTTGACGACTGGGATCTGCGGAGCCGCCAAGGACAAGGCCGACAGGGCCTCCCGCAATTTCTCGGCCGCCGGCTTCATCAGGCTGGAGTGAAAAGGAGCGGATACCGGCAAGGGCAACGCACGCTTGGCGCCAGATGCCTTCAACAGTTCGCACGCCTTGTCGACGCCGGCTTTCGTGCCCGCAATCACGGTCTGGATGGGGTCATTGAAATTCACGGCCTCCACCACTTCGCCGCCATCCGCACCGAAGGATGCCGCCGCCGCAGCGCAACCTTCGATCACTTTGTGCGCATCCATGCCCAGAATGGCAGCCATCGCACCCACGCCGACGGGAACCGCTTCCTGCATGGCGGCGGCACGCAGACGCACCAACGGCGCGGCCTGCGCCAGCGTCAGCACCCCTGCAGCCACCAACGCCGAATACTCGCCGAGCGAGTGGCCGGCCACCGCAGCCGGGACGTCGCCGCCCTCCGAGATCCACGCACGCCACGCGGCCACGCCAGCGACGAGCATGACCGGCTGGGTGTTGGTCGTCAGCGAAAGCGCTTCTTTCGGGCCCTCATGAATCAAGCGTGCGATGTCTTCGCCCAGGGCGTCGGAAGCCTCCTGGAGGGTTTGCGCCACCACAGGGTGGTCACCCCATGCATCCAGCATGCCGACCGACTGGGAGCCCTGGCCGGGAAAAACAAATGCAAAAGATTTTTTGGTCGTCATAAACGAATGGTCAAAACCGCCTTCACCGCTTAATTTTTCAGCGTTTCAAGCTACAGCCTCAGGAGCACCGCACCCCATGTAAAACCGCCTCCCACGCCCTCCAGAAGCAACGTCTGTCCGGGCTTGACCTGGCCGGTGCGAACCGCATGATCGAGTGCCAGGGGAATCGACGCCGCCGAAGTGTTGCCATGTTGGTCCACGGTGACGACCACCTTGTCCATCGACAGGCCCAGCTTCTTCGCCGTACTTTGCATGATGCGGATATTGGCCTGGTGAGGGATCAGCCAGTCCACGTCCGCATCGGTCAGGCCGGCCTTCTCCAGGGCAGCACGGGCTGCTTTTTCCAGCACACCCACAGCCAGCTTGAAAACGGCCTGGCCATCCATCTTGAGCAACGGGTCACCCAGAATCTGCCCGCCATAGACGTTGCCCGGCACACACAGAATGCCCACATGCCGGCCATCGGCATGCAGATCGCTCGACAGGATGCCAGGAGTTTCCGAAGCTTCCAGTACCACAGCGCCTGCGCCGTCACCAAACAGCACGCAGGTGGTGCGGTCATCAAAATCGAGGATGCGGCTGAATACCTCCGCACCCACGACGAGGGCGCGGCGGGCGCTGCCGGATTGGATCATGGCGTCTGCCACGGCCAGCGCATAAACGAAACCACTGCAGACGGCCTGCACATCGAAAGCCGGGCATCCATTGGCCCCCAGCTTGTTTTGCAAAATGCAGGCGGTCGAAGGGAAAACCATGTCCGGCGTGGACGTGGCGACGATGATCAGATCGATGTCCCGCGGCTGAACCCCTGCCGCCTCCAGCGCATTGCGAGAAGCCTCCAGCCCCAGATCGCTGCTGCAGACATCGCGCTCCGCGAAGTGGCGGGCCCGGATGCCGGTGCGCTCGACGATCCACTCGTCCGATGTTTCCACACCGCGCTGAGCCAACTCGGCCACGAGGTCGGCATTGGTCAGACGACGAGGAGGAAGGCTGCTGCCAGTGCCTGTAATGCGGGAGTAGCGTCTCATCAATATGGGGACCCGACGGCGGTGTTGACAGGCTGGGCATCCGATGGCGCCAGCAAGGGCGCAGCATGCGCCACCCGCGTCCGGACGCGGTCGAGCAGGTTGTTGCGGGCTGCATCATACGCCCGGTTCAAAGCCTGCTCGAAGGCCATGGCGTCCGCAGATCCATGACTCTTGAACACCAATCCGCGCAGCCCGAGCAATGCCGCTCCGTTGTAGCGACGGTGATCCATTCGCTTCATAAGTGCAGATAGCACCGGATAGGCCACAACTGCCGCCAGTTTGGTAAAGATATTGCGCTTGAACTCCTGCTTGAGTCCACCGACGATCATGGAGGCCACACCTTCGCTGGCCTTGAGCGCCACATTCCCCACAAAACCGTCACAAACCACAATATCGACCGTGCCCTTGAAAATATCGTTGCCTTCCACGTTGCCAAAAAAGCGAAGATCACCCGAATTACCCACCGTACGCAACAGTTCGCCTGCTTTTTTAATCACTTCACTGCCCTTAATCGCTTCCTCGCCAATGTTGAGCAAGCCGACGGTGGGCTCCGAACCCTCTTGAAGTGCAGACACCAGCGCTGACCCCATCACTGCAAATTGCAGCAGATGCTCGGCACTGCAATCTACGTTGGCGCCCAAGTCCAGCACGGTCGTGGCACCGCCCTTGGCATTGGGTATCTGGGTTGCAATCGCAGGGCGGTCGATTCCGTCCAGGGTTTTGAGGAGATAGCGAGCGATGGCCATCAAAGCGCCCGTGTTGCCCGCAGAAATGGCGGCTTGCGCGGCCCCATCCTTGACCTGCTGAATTGCAACGCGCATGGACGAATCCTTCTTACGGCGCAAGGCAATCTCCACTGGGTCGTCCATGGTGACGACCTCGCTGGCAGGCGTGACAGCGGCCCGATCGTGCTTGAAGTCCTTGAGGCTTTCAGGTTGGCCGACAAGGAGCAAACGGGCTTCGGGATGGTTTTCTAGGAACTGGCGGCACGCCGCTAGCGTGACGCGGGGGCCGTGATCGCCCCCCATGCAGTCAACAGCCAGTGTGATCATGGGCGACTTGTCCGACCGCAGAAAACGACCGGAAATGAAAATACAGCGAACAAAACAAAGGCCCGCGCTACCAATTTCGTAGCAGCGGGCCTTGGCGCGCGAATTAAATCAGGCTTCAGACTTGTTCTTCAGCACTTGGCGGCCACGGTAGAAACCGTTAGGGCTGATGTGGTGGCGCAGATGGGCTTCGCCGGTGGTGGGCTCGACAGCCGTGCCAGGCACGTTGAGAGCATTGTGCGAACGGTGCATGCCGCGCTTGGAAGGGGATTTTTTGTTTTGCTGAACAGCCATGGTGGCTCCTGAGTCTTGAAGGGTTGGTAAAAACGCGATCAGCCCATAAAGACACGAGGGGATTCGCGCGAAGCCCTCGATTATAGCCCAAACGGTTTTCAGTCTTCTGCTTTGTCTTTTCGCAAGGCTGCCAGTGCCGCGAAAGGGTTGGGCTTTTGCGCACTGGCCTCTTCGAAATCTTCGTCGCTGGATTCCATCGGCACGGGGGCCGGGCATTCGTCGTGCCGTGGCACCAGGGGTAATGCCATGAGCAACTCGTCTTCGATCAACTCCCGCAGATTGAACTCGCGGCTCAAGGCCAGCAGATCTTCATCGCTCTCGTCGTCCAGCGCTTCCGCCGTGGCTTCATCCGCCACGAAGCGGAACTCACGCTGCACCTGAAGCGGCACATCCACCGACCCGAGGCAGCGCTGGCACGTCATGGGAAGCGCTGCGTTCACCGTGAGCCGCAGCCAGATCTGTCCGCCGATGCCATGCGTGCTGCGCACTTCGCCGTCGACCTGCCAATCCACCATGAGATCGGGGTGCAGGCCTTTGGCCTCCTGGGCCAAGCGTTCGTACTTCAAAAGGGAGTCATGGCCGGACAGGTGACCGCCCGCCTGCGCGAAGGCTTTGACATCGAGGCGCTGAGGGGAGAATTCCTTGGTCATGGCGGCAGTGTAAGAGAATCAGCGCATGCCTCAATCCCCTTCCCTGCCCCGCCGTCTGGTGCTGGGCTCGACCTCCCGTTATCGGGCCGAACTGCTCTCCCGCCTGCGCCTGCCTTTCGATGTCGCAGCGCCCGATGTCGACGAAACGCCCCGCGCCGGAGAGGCGCCCAGCGCCCTCGCCTTGCGGTTGGCCATGGCCAAGGCCCGCGCCGTCTCTGCCGCCCACCCGGACGCCGTGGTGATCGGCTCCGATCAAGTGGCGGATCTCTTGGGACAACCGCTGGGCAAGCCCGGCACACACGAGAAAGCGGTCGCCCAGCTGCAACAGATGCGGGGCCACAGCGTCGTGTTCCAGACCGCAGTGGCGGTTGTCTGCGCCGCTACGGGGTTTGAAAAGGTGGAGTTGGCACCGGTGGAAGTTCGCTTCCGCGACCTGTCCGATGCGGAGATCGAGCGCTACCTGCGCGCCGAGCAACCGTACGACTGCGCCGGCAGTGCCAAAAGCGAAGGATTGGGCATCAGCCTGCTTGACAGCATCCAAAGCGATGACCCGACAGCGCTGATCGGCCTGCCGCTGATCCGAACCTGCCGCATGTTGCGCGCCGCTGGAATGGAACTGCCATGACAGCCCCATCGACCGGCACGCTCTACCTGGTGCCCGCGCCGCTCGACTTCGGCTGCGACACCCAAGCCCCCCTGGACCAGTCCCTGCCTGCCGCGACATTGCAAGCGGCGTCGCAAATCACCCACTGGATCTGCGAGAACGCCAAGAGCACCCGCGCCTACCTCAAACGCGTCGATGCGCTATTCCCCCTGAAGCTGCCGCTGCAGTTGCAGCAGATCGACGAGTTGCCGCGCGAAGTGCACAAGAAAGGCGACCATGGTGCAGACGGCCATGTGACCTTTGATGCCCGCACGTTGCTGGAGCCCGCTTTGGCAGGCAACGACATGGGCCTGGTGAGCGAGGCGGGCATGCCTGCGGTGGCGGACCCTGGCAGCTCGGTGGTGCGTGCCGCACACGATTGCGGGCTGAGGGTGGTGCCACTGGTGGGCCCCGTGTCGCTCTTGTTGGCGCTGGCGTCGAGCGGTCTCAATGGACAGGGTTTTTCTTTTGCAGGCTATCTGCCGCAGGATTCGGCCCAGCGCACCCAGCGCATCCGCGAACTGGAGGCCCTGGCGCTCAAGCAAGGGCAAACGCAACTGTTCATCGAGACCCCGTACCGCAACGCCGCGCTGTGGCAGGCCCTGGTGCAAACCTTGCAGCCCAATACCCGGCTGGCGATTGCCAGCGGGCTCACACTGCCGCAGGCGCGCACGGCAAGCCGGCTCGTGCGCCAATGGCGACAGCAAATTGAAGTGCCCGATAACCGGATACCGGCCGTCTTTGCCATTGGGCGTTAGGCCCGATCAACAGATCTCAGGGATTCCAACCGCTGATCCGGACCACCGGGCACCGAGCCCGGGCCGGCGGCAGCCCCCCGGATGGCGAGCCCTCAGCGGATGGCCGGTGCGCCCTTGATGGCCTGCACGGCCGTCTGGCCCATGGCAGCGCCGAACTTCTTGACCAGCCGCTCGGCGACGTTGTCGCGGCGGGTGTAGTCGATGATGTCTTCCGCCTTGACGACCTCGCGTGCCACATAGTCGAGGTTGCCCAGGTGGTCGGCCAACCCCATCTCCACCGCCTGCTGGCCGGTCCAGAACAAGCCGCTGAAGGTGTCCGCCGTGGGCTTGAGCCGATCGCCGCGCCCTTCCTTGACCACATGGATGAACTGCTGGTGGATCTGGTCCAGCATGGCCTGCGCATAGGCGCGCTGCTTTTCGGTCTGCGGGCTGAACGGGTCGAGGAAGCCCTTGTTCTCGCCCGCTGTCAGCAGGCGACGCTCCACGCCCAGCTTTTCCATCGTGCCGGTGAAGCCGAAACCATCCATCAGCACGCCGATGCTGCCGACGATGCTGGCCTTGTCCACGTAGATCTCGTCGGCGGCGGCGGCGATGTAATAAGCGGCCGATGCGCAGGTTTCCTCCACCACGGCGTAGACGGGTTTGTTGTACTTGGCCTTCAGGCGAATGATCTCGTCATTGATGATGCCGGCCTGTACCGGGCTGCCGCCCGGCGAGTTGATGAGCAGCACCACGGCCTGCGATCCGGAGTCTTCGAAGGCACTGCGCATGGCCGCCACCACGAACTCGGCGCTGGCTTCGGCCCCCGCGGCGATCTCGCCCTTGATGTCCACCACCGCCGTGTGGGGCGTGCTCTTGCTCGTGCTGGTAGCGTCGCGCGCCAGCAACACCCAGGCCACGGCAATCAGGAAGACCAGCCACGCCAACCGGGTAAAAATGCGCCAGCGGCGTGCGGAGCGCTGCTCGGACAAGGTCGCGAACACCAGCTTTTCCAACACGTCACGCTCCCAGCCTGGCGCTTTCGCAGGGTCTTTTGCTTCTTTTTCAGTAGCAGTCTGCGCCCACAGGTCAGGCGCTGGCGGGGGAGTCTGCCCAGAACCAGAGGGTTCGGGCCGGGTCGGTTCGGTCATTTGTCAGAATTCGACAGGTTGCAAGTGGGAGTCAGTATGCCAGCGCACTACGCCCTGGCCTTCGGAGAGTTGGATCTTCACCAGGCCACCGCGGCACGGGCCACCTGCGCAGGCGCCCGTGTCGGGCCGATAGGCGGCGCCGTGCGTGGCGCACAGCAGCCACTGGCCGGTGTCGTCGAAGAAGCGGTCCGGCTGGTAATCCATCTCCATCGGCACGTGCGTGCACCGGTTCAGATAGGCATGCGGCCGGCCTGCGAAGCGCACGGCAAAGGCGCGGCAGGCCTGGCCGGCATACAGGACGTCGAAGGCAACGGCCTGCCCCCCGTCCACCAGATCGGCGCTGGGGCAAAGGTCGATGGGTTGCGAGGAAGAGGCCATGGGCAACGACCGGCGATGGGCTATGGCGTGCAGCGGCAGCGTCAGGCGTGCCGCAAAAGCCAGGCGTGCAGTTCCGGCACGGAATGCATCACGGCCAGGGGTTGGAGGCTTTCGAACTCGCCCGACTCGTGCGCTCCGTAGCTCACCCCCACGCTGGAGCACCCGGCCGACAGGGCCATCTGCAGGTCGTGGGTGGTGTCGCCGATCATCAACACGCGCTCCGGGGCCACATCGAACTCGGCCATCAGCTCCTGGAGCATGAGCGGGTGTGGCTTGCCGGCGGTTTCGTCGGCCGTGCGGGAACCATCGAACATGCCCCGCAGCGCCACCGTGTGCAGCACCTCGTCCAGGCCGCGCCGGCTCTTGCCGGTCGCCACCGCCAGCAAGTGGCCTCGGGCGCGCAGGTCTTCCAGCATGGGCAACACGCCGGAAAACAGGCTCAGATCGTCTTGGTGCTTGAGGTAGTGATAACGGTAGCGGTTGCCCAGTTCGGCGTGTTTTTCCGGCGGCACATCGGGTGCGGCGTGGGTCAGCGCCTGCATGAGGCCCATGCCGATCACCCAGGCCGCAGCCTGATCGGTCGGCACCGTGCCACCGACGTCGCGCACGGAGTCCTGAATGCAGCGCACGATGATGGCGGTGGAGTCGTAGAGGGTGCCGTCCCAATCGAAAGCGATGAGGTCGAAGCGGCGGCGTGGGGTCGTGGGCATGGTGTTCAGGCAGTGGCGGCGGTGAATTGCGCCAGATCAGGCGGCAACTCTGCGCGCAGTTCGATGCGCTCGCCGTGGGAGGGATGGGAGAACTGTAACCGCCACGCATGCAAGAACATGCGCTTGAGACCATGCTTGTGCAGCCGCTTGTTGAGTTCGAAGTCGCCGTATTTGTCGTCGCCCGCGATCGCATGGCCCTGGCTGGCCAGGTGCACGCGGATCTGGTGGGTGCGACCGGTCTTGATGGTGACTTCCAGCAGGCTCATGGCCGGCAGCCCCTCGGCCGCGCGCGCCGGCAGGTGGCTGCGCACTTTCACGAGGGTGATGGAGCGCATGCCGTCCGGGTCTTCCGGCGTGGTCACCCGCACCCGCCGCTCGCCATCGGCCTGCAGGTACTTGTGCAAGGGCGTGTCGATCACTTTCTTGTTGGCCGCCCAGGTGCCGGGCACCAGGGCCAGGTAGGTCTTGCCGGTCTCCCGCTCCCGGAACTGGTCCTGCAGGTGCGTGAGCGCGGAACGCTTCTTGGCCACGAGGAGGATGCCCGAGGTTTCCCGGTCCAGCCGGTGCACGAGTTCCAGGAACTTCGCCTGGGGACGGGCCTGCCGCAACTGCTCGATGACGCCGAAGCTCACGCCACTGCCGCCATGCACCGCCACGCCCGCGGGCTTGTCGATGGCGATCAGGTGGTCGTCCTCCAGCAGGATGGGGAATTCGCGGGCCGGCGCCGGGCGCTCGGCCTTCTCGGCCACCTTGTCCGAAATGCGCACGGGCGGCAGGCGCACCTGATCGCCCGTGGCGACCCGGGTGTCCGCGCTGGCGCGGCCCTTGTTGATGCGCACTTCGCCGCTGCGGATGATGCGGTACACGTGCGTTTTGGGGACGCCCTTCAGATGGCGTATCAGAAAGTTATCGAGCCTTTGGCCGGCAGAGTCCTCGTCGACTTCGACGATGCGGGCTGCAGCGGGGGCGGGGTTTGGGGCACGGTCCGTCGCCGGTTTGCCCCCTATAATGTGTTTCACCTGCGCGATGTTCTGTAAGTGGTTGATTTGTCTGGAGTTTAGTCCACGCAACCTTGCAAGCCGCGCAGGCAGGTCGATGCCAACGGGTGTCGTGTGCGCAGATTGCAGGCCAGATGCCTGTGGTGGCTCCCACGCCGCGCGGCCGGCTGACAAATTGAAACACCGAAACCGGAATCCCCAGTCCGCAGGCCGCCCAACAGGCAGGTTCTGCGGGCGGATCAAAGCGAAAACATGTGGGCATTGTTGGCATGGATTGTGACCCTTTGGCGAAGGCGCCTGCCTTCGGCATGGGCTCCGCAATCGCCGGCATCGCCCGTGCAGCCCGCGCCATCAGCCAAGTCTTTCATGGCAACGCTGCACACATTTCCCCTCGCCCCCATCCACGCGCCCCCGCCACGACTGCGAAGCTAGTGCTTCGCAGCCGCGTGGCTTTGCGGCAATTCCCTTCGTTTCAACGCGTCGGCCCTGGCATCCATGGCTCCTGAAGAGCCTGTGTCATTGGTTTGAATGGTCGGGACGCGCGCCGATGCAGCTTTTTCGCTGCGCGCCGCCCGGCCGACAACGAAAAGGAATCCCATCATGAAGCGGATGCTCATCAACGCCACGCAGCCCGAAGAACGCCGCCTGGCCATCGTCGACGGCCAGAAGCTGCTGGACTACGAAATCGAGATCGAAGGGCGCGAGCAGCGCAAGGGCAACATCTACAAGGCCGTCGTCACCCGCGTCGAGCCCTCGCTGGAAGCCTGCTTCGTCGACTACGGCGAAGACCGCCACGGCTTCCTGCCGTTCAAGGAAATCTCCCGCCAGTACTTCGCCGAAGGCGTTTCGGTCAGCCAGGCGCGCATCAACGACGTGATCCGCGAAGGCCAGGAACTGCTGGTGCAGGTCGAGAAGGAAGAGCGCGGCAACAAGGGCGCCGCCCTGACCACCTTCGTGTCGCTGGCCGGCCGCTATGTGGTGCTGATGCCCAACAACCCGCGCGGTGGCGGCGTGTCGCGCCGCATCGAGGGCGAAGACCGGGCCGAACTCAAGGAGGCGATGGACCAGCTCGAATACCCCAAGGGCATGAGCATCATCGCGCGCACCGCCGGCATCGGCCGCACGGCGCCGGAACTGCAATGGGACCTGAACTACCTGCTCAAGCTCTGGACCGCCATCGACGGCGCGGCCAAGGGCGGCAAGGGCGCATTCCTGATCTACCAGGAGTCGAGCCTGGTGATCCGCGCGATCCGTGATTATTTCAACGGCGATATCGGCGACATCCTCATCGACACGGACGACATCTACGAGCAGGCGCACCAGTTCATGGCGCACGTGATGCCCGAGCATGCCGGCAAGGTCAAGCGCTACCGCGACGACGCCGCGCTGTTCAGCCGCTTCCAGATCGAGCACCAGATCGAGTCGGCCTACGCCCGCACCGTGACCCTGCCCTCCGGCGGCGCCATCGTGATCGACCATACCGAAGCACTGGTGAGCGTGGACGTGAACTCCGCCCGCGCCATCAAGGGCGGCGACATCGAGGAAACCGCCACCCGCACCAACCTGGAAGCCGCCGACGAAGTGGCCCGCCAGATGCGCCTGCGCGACCTGGGCGGCCTGATCGTGATCGACTTCATCGACATGGAAGAGTCGAAAAACCGCCGCGAAGTGGAAAACCGCTTGCGCGACGCGCTGCGCCAGGACCGCGCCCGCGTGCAGTTCGGCACGATCAGCAAGTTCGGCCTGATGGAGATGAGCCGCCAGCGCCTCAAGCCTGCGCTGAGCGAAGGCTCCTCCATCCCCTGCCCCCGTTGCGGCGGCTCGGGCCACATCCGCGACACCGAATCGTCGGCGCTGCAGATCCTGCGGATCATCCAGGAAGAGTCCATGAAGGACAACACGGCCGCCGTGCACTGCCAGGTGCCGGTGGAAGTGGCCTCGTTCCTGCTCAACGAAAAGCGCCCCGAGATCGCCAAGATCGAACTCAAGCAGCGCGTGACCGTGCTGATGGTGCCCAACAAGACCCTGGAGACGCCGAATTACAAGCTCGAGCGCCTCAAGCACGACGACCCGCGCCTGGACCACATCGACGCCAGCTACAAGCTCGTCGAAGAAGTGGAAGACCCCACCGCCGTCACGCGCCGCTCGCAGGAGCCCACCAACAAGCAGACCCCGGTGATCAAGGGCGTGCTGCCCGACGCGCCGGCGCCGATCGCCGAGCCCCGTCCGGAAGGCGCGGCCCGCAACCCGTCGCACAGCCGACCCGCGGCAGCGGCCGCCGCTGCGGCTGCGGCGGCCACCCCGGCTCCGGCACCCGCGCCGACCGTGGCGCCCGCGCCCCAGGAGCAAGGGTTCTTCGCATGGCTCAAGAGCCTGTTCGGTTTCGGCGAGCCCCCACGCGCTCCGGCGCCTGTGGCAGCGCCGGCACCGGCCCCGGTGGCCGAACCCGCACGGGAAGGCCGGCGTGAAGGCCGTGGCGGCGAACGCGGCCGCCGCGGTGAACGCAACGGCAGCGACCGCAATGGCTCGCGCGACGGCCAACGGGAAGGCAATGGCGAAGGCCGTGGCCGCCGCGATGGCCGTGACGGCCGTGCGGAGCGCCCGGAGGGCGAAGCCCCACGCAACGGGAACGGCAACGGCCGCGGCCCCCGCGACGGTGAAGCACGCGGTGGCCGGGAAGGCCGCGAGGGCCGTCCGGAAGGCGAACCCCGCAATGGCGGGCGCGAGCCCCGTGAAGGCCGTGAACCCCGCGAGCCACGCGAAGGCCGCGGCCGCGGCCGGGACGGCGAGCCCCGCCAGGCCCCGCTGAACGCCGAAACCGGCGCTGCGTTGCCCGCGACCGCTTCCGTCACCCTGGACGGTGCCGGTGAACCCGTGGAAGCCGCACGCAGCGAGCGTGGCCCCCGCCGCGAACGTGGCGAGCGCGGTGGCCGCGGCGAGCGTGGCGGGCGTGGTGAACGCGCTCCCCGCGTCGACGAGGCCGCCGGCGCAGGCCAGGGCCCCGTGGCGGACTTCGTGGACACGTCCCCCATGGCGTCCCTGCCCGACCTGGACCTTACCGGCAACGACGCCGCCCCGGCCGCACCCGCCGCCGGAGGCGATGAGCGCCGTGAACGCCGGTCGCGCGACCGTTACGGCCGTGATCGCCGCGAGCGCGGCGAGCGGGCTCCGCGTGAAAACGGTGCGGAGCAGGAGCAGCCTGTCGGCAACCTGATGGACTTCGATGTCAGCGCGACGGCCCCTGCCGACAGCGCGCCCGCCGAAGCCTCGCAGGAACCCGCACGCCGCAGCTACTTCAACGCGTCCGCTGCCGCCGCGCCGCAGGCCCACGAGCCCGTCGCCGCACCAGCCACCGATGCGCCCGTGGAATCGGCGGTGCCCAGCGCGCCTGCCTTGGAGCCGGTGGCCCCTGCGCCGGTCGCCCCGCGTCCCGTGTCGGCACCCGCTCCGGTCGCGGCCCCGGTCGCGCCAGTGGCCTCCACGGCGGCCCCAGTGGCTCCGGTGGCGCCAACGCCCGTGCCGGCCCCCGTGGTGCAGCCTGCTGCCGCCGCTCCAGCCCAAGCCGCAGCCCCTGCCCAGCCGAATGGCGCCATGCCACGGGTGCAGTCATTCACCCTGCCGGTGGACGAGCTGAACCAGGTCGCCCAGACCTCGGGCCTGCAGTGGGTCAACTCCGATGCGGAGAAGATCGCCGCCGCGCAGGCCGCCATCGCGGCCGAACCGCGCCCGGTCCACGTGCCGCGCGAACGCCCCCCGGTGGTGGCGATCGATGAAGGCCCGCTGGTGCTGGTGGAAACGCGCCGCGACCTGCGCGACCTGACGCTGCCGTTCGAGCAGCCGCCCGCCGCCTGATGCGGCGCCGCCGGCCCGCGGTGCAATGCCCGGGCCGGTTGTCGTCTTTGCCGGAAAGCCCGCTGCCGGGCTTTCCGCTTCCCCCTCCGAGGTCACCGGACCATCGCGACTCCCATGCTGTTCCTGCTGTCTCCCGCCAAATCCCTGGACTACGACACGCCCCTGCCCGAAGGCGTCGGGCACACGCTGCCGCAGTTCGTCCCCCAGTCCACCCGGCTCATCGAAGTGCTGCGGCAGAAGTCGCCGCAGGACGTTGCCGCCCTGATGGGCATCAGCGATCCGCTGGCCACGCTGAACGTGGCGCGGTATGCCGCATGGCGGCCGAAGTTCACTGCGGCCAATGCGCGCCAGGCCGTGCTGGCCTTCAACGGCGATGTGTACGAAGGCCTGCAGGCCCGCTCGCTCACGCTGGCCGAGCTGGACTGGGCCCAGCGCCATGTCGCCATCCTGAGCGGCCTGTACGGCGTGCTGCGCCCGCTGGACCGCATGCAGCCCTACCGTCTGGAAATGGGCACCCGGCTCGCCACCGATGCGGGCGCCAACCTGTACCAGTTCTGGGGGGCGTCGATTGCGGAGCACCTCAACCGGCAACTGGCGGCCGACGCCACGCCGGTGGTCGTGAACCTGGCGTCGCAGGAATACTTCAAGTCGGTGGACCGCAAGGTGCTGAAGGCGCGCGTCATCGAGTGCGTGTTTGAAGACTGGAAAGGCGGGGCCTACAAGATCATCAGCTTCCACGCCAAGCGGGCGCGCGGGCTCATGGCGCGCCATGCCATCCAACACCAGGTGGCCACACCGCGCCAGCTCGAGGGTTTTGACCTGGAAGGCTATGCTTTCGCCAGTGCCGCCTCCACGCCGGAGCGGCTCGTGTTCCGCCGCAAGGCCGCCTGAGGGCGGATGGCCCCGCGCCTCCCGGCCCCGACGATCGACTGGATTCCTCTTCCCGAAACGCCAACGCCACTGACGCCCACCACGCCATGCCCGCACGTTCCCGCCAGACCACCTCCTCCGCCCCGGCCGATGCCCCGTCCCAATCCGTGACGCCGGAGCTGCGCGAATGGATCATCGCGCAGGCCCAGGCCGGTTTTCAGGCGCCGGTGGTGCTCCAGTCCATGCTCGACGCGGGCTGGCGGGAGGACGTGGCCGCGCACGCCATGGAGCATGTGCTGCGCGACCACCTGGAAGCGCTGGCGGTGCAGCAGGGGCAGCCTCCTGCCTCGCGCGTGCCCGAACCGGCCGTGGGCGAATCGCCGCTCTTCATCGACGTGGGCGACCGCCAGGTCGAGGTACTGATGTCCATGGCCCAGCCCCGCGTGGTGCTGTTCGGCAACCTGCTCTCGCCCGAGGAGTGCGAAGCGCTGGTGGCCGAAGCCGAGCCGCGCATGGCGCGTTCGCTCACCGTGGCCACGCGCACGGGCGGCGAAGAGGTGAACGACGACCGCACGAGCGACGGCATGTTCTTCCAGATCGGCGAGAACGCGGTGGTGCGCCTCCTGGAAGAGCGCATCGCCAAGCTGGTGAACTGGCCGCTGGAAAACGGCGAAGGCCTGCAGGTGCTGCACTACCGCCCGGGCGCGGAGTACAAGCCCCACTACGACTACTTCGACCCTGCCGAGCCCGGCACGCCGACCATCCTGCGCCGCGGCGGGCAGCGGGTGGCCACGCTGGTGATCTACCTGAACAACCCGGACAAGGGCGGCGGCACCACCTTCCCCGACGTGCACCTGGAGATCGCGCCGCGCCAGGGCAACGCGGTGTTCTTCAGCTACGAACGCCCCCACCCGTCCACGCGCACACTGCACGGCGGCGCGCCGGTGATCGCCGGCGAGAAGTGGATCGCTACCAAATGGCTGCGCGAACGAAAATTCGAATGAAATCGGCCTGACGCCCTAGTTCTCATTGCCTCCATAGCTATTAAATCAATAGCAAACAGAAACACGGAGTTCCATGAACACCCCCGAACAATCGCAGCTGGGCCGCGCATCCGCCTATGCGGACCAGTACGACGCCGCCCTGCTCTTTCCGATCCCCCGGGCCGGCAAGCGGGCGGAGATCGGCATCGGCGACACGCCGCCCTTCTTCGGCGCCGACCTGTGGACGGCGTTCGAGCTGTCCTGGCTCAACCCGCGCGGCAAGCCGCAGGTGGCGATCGCCCATGTGACGGTGCCGTGCGAGACGCCGAACATCGTCGAGAGCAAGTCGTTCAAGCTCTACCTGAACAGCTTCAACAACACGCGCTTCACGGACGCCGCCGAGGTGCAGGCCCGCATCCGCGCCGACGTGAGCGAAGCCGTCTGGCGCGGGGCGCCCCACGCAGGCACGGTGGGCGTGAAGCTGCTGCAGCCCGAGCTGTTCGACCGCGAGCCCGTGCAGGAACTGGACGGCCTGCTGCTCGACCGCCTGGACGTGGAATGCACGAAGTACACGCCGGCCCCCGAGCTGCTGTCGGCCAACCATGCCGAGACGCCGGTGACCGAGGCGCTCACGAGCCACCTGCTGAAAAGCAACTGCCTGGTGACCGGCCAGCCGGACTGGGGCAGCGTGCGCATCCACTACAGCGGCCCGCAGATCGACCAGGCCGGGCTGCTGCAGTACCTGGTGAGCTTTCGCAACCACAACGAATTCCACGAGCAGTGCGTGGAGCGCATCTTCATGGACGTGTGGACGCGCTGCAAGCCGATCAAGCTGTCGGTGTATGCGCGCTACACCCGCCGCGGCGGGCTGGACATCAACCCGCTGCGCACCAGCCACCCGCAAGCCCTGCCACCCAACGTGCGCACGGCGCGCCAGTAAGAGCGCCCAGCAGAGCCCTTCCAGCGCCGTTGGCCGTGCTGCGCCTCAGTTGCTGGCGCGGCGCAGCAGGCTCACGCGCTCGGCGATGGCGTCGATGTCGAGCCCGTCTTCCACGCGCGCCAGGTACGTCTCGAGGTCGGCCACGGCCAATGCCGTGTCGCCCCGCTCCGCATGGGCCAGGCCCCGGTCCCGCCACTCGCCCCAGGCGTCGGGCAGCAGCACGATGAGCCGGTCCTGCACGGCCACCAGCCGCGCCCAGTCCTTTTGCGAGCGGTGGATCTCCTTGAGGTTGCGCAGCATGCGCGCGATCACGTCGCGCGGCGGCGCCGCCTGCAGGTACAGGCCCAGCGGAATGTCGTAGTCGTCCACCAAACCGCTGCTGCGGTGCCGGTAGGGTTCGAGCCGCTCGGACAGCTCTTCCCGCGACAGCGACTGGCCCGTGGTCGGGTCCATCACCACCTGCCCTTTGGGCAACAGCACCTTGATCATGAAGTGCCCAGGAAACGAGACGCCGCGCGCGTGCAGGTCCAGCCCCTGGGCCAGTTCCATCCACACCAGCGCCAGCGAAATCGGAATGCCCCGTCGCGTGCGCAGCACGGCATTGAGGTAGCTGTTCTCGGGGTCGTAGTAATCGTTGACGTTGCCCGCGAAGCCCAGGTCGCCGAAGAAGAACTGGTTGAGCGAGCGCAGGCGCTGCAGCGACGACGCATCGGCGGGCAGCCGCCGGCGCAGCCGGGCGAGCAGCTGGTCCACGTCGCCGAGCAACTGCTGCACGTCCAGCTCGGGGTACTCGTCCTGCGCGATGGACGCCGCCGCCTCCAGCAGGGGAAACTGGTCGTCGCTGCGCACCAGCGTGGCGAAGTACTCCAGCGGAGTGGGAAGGGAATAGCTCAGGGCCATTGGAGGGTTGTAAGGGGCGTGCCGGGCGGCGTCAAGCGGGGTTCCGAAGGGACGAAACCCGGCGCGAAGGCGGTCAGCGGCGCAGCAGTTCGCGCAGCTTGAGGCCCGCCGCCCAGAGCGCCCCGAAATACAGCAGCGCCGCGCCGCCCATCAGCAGGGCCAGAAGCCCGGCGCGCTGCCCCTCGTGCGCCCGCAGGGCCAGCCAGTCGAAATGGCGCGATCCCCACATCAGCAGCACCGCCAGCAGCGCGCTGGCGGCCACCACCTGCAGCGCCAGCCGGGCCCATCCGGGCTGGGGCTGGTAGGTGCCGCGCCGCAGCAGGCCGATCAGCAGCCACAGCGCATTGATCAGGGCCCCGAGGCCGATGGACAGCGCAAGGCCCGCGTGGTCGATCAGCGGCACCAGCGCGGCGTTCAAGAGCTGCGTGACCACCAGCACCACGATGGCGATGCGCACCGGCGTGCGGATGTCCTGGCTGGCGTAGTAGCCGGGTGCCAGCACCTTGATCGCCACCAGGCCCAGCAGCCCCGCGCCGTAGCCGGCCAGGGCCAGGGCGATCTGGCCGACGTCGCTGTCCTGCAGCGCGCCGTGGTGGAACAGCGTGGCCACCAGGGGCTCGGCAAAGGTGAGCAGGCCCACCGCGCAGGGCACGGACAGCACCACGACGATGCGCAGCCCCCAGTCGAGCATGGACGAGTAGCGGGCGGCATCGCCGGCCGCCTTGGCGGCCGCCAGTTGCGGCGTCAGCACCACGCCCAGCGCCACGCCCAGCAGCGAGGTGGGAAACTCCATGAGCCGGTCGGCGTAGAACAGCCAGGTCACGCTGCCCGGCGCAAGGTACGAGGCGATCTGCGTGTTGATCATGAGCGAGATCTGCGCCACGCCCACGCCCAGCAACGCCGGGCCCATCAGGGTGAGGATGCGGCGAACGCCCGGGTCGTGCCACGCCGTGCGAATGGCCCCGGGGGTGAGGCCGATGCGCGGCAGCAGGCCCAGCCGGAACAGCGCGGGCAGTTGCACCGCCAGTTGCGTGATGCCGCCCAGCATCACGCCTCCGGCCATGGCATAGATGGGCTCGATGCCGCGCGCAGCCAGCTGCGGCGCGCCCAGCCAGGCGGCGGCGATCATGCAGACGTTGAGCAGCACCGGCGTGGCCGCCGGCACGGCGAAGCGCTTCCAGGTGTTGAGCACGCCGGCCGAGAGGGCCACCAGCGACATGAAGCCGATGTATGGGAACATCCAGCGCGTCATGACCACGGCGGCATCGAACCCGCCGGCGCTCTGGCGCAGGCCGCTGGCGAGCAGCCACACCAGCAGCGGCGCGCCCAGCACGCCCAGCACGCAGGTCAGCAGCAGCACCCAGAACAGCACCGTCGCCACGCTGGCGATGAGCCGGCGCGTGGCCTCGTCGCCGTGCTGGGCCTTGTGCGCCGCGAGCACGGGCACGAAGGCCTGGCTGAAGGCCCCTTCGGCGAACAGCCGGCGAAACAGGTTGGGAATGCGGAAAGCGACGTTGAAGGCGTCGGTGAGCGCATTGGCCCCGAACAGCGAGGCCATCAGCAGATCGCGCACCAGGCCCGTCACGCGGGAGGCCAGGGTCAGCAGGGAAACGGTGGAGGCGGCTTTGAACAGGGACACGGCCGCGAGTGTATGCGCTGCGCTGCGGCCGGCGCCGGTCCGCGGAATGCCTGCCCCTCGGACCTCACCGAAGGGAGCCGCCTGCCTGCGTCGAAGCGACCCTGCGGCCTCGCCCGAGTCGCTGGGCTATAATCGCGGGCTTTGCTGACATCATCCTCAGACACTTAAGGAAAATTTACCATGGCATCTGCCAAGCCCAAGAAAAAGAACCCCCGTCTCGCCTCCGGCCGCAAGCGCGTCCGCCAGGACGTCAAGCTGAACGCCGCGAACACCTCGCTGCGCTCCAAGTACCGTACCGCGGTCAAGAATGTCGAGAAGGCCGTCCTGGCCGGCGACAAGACCAAGGCCACCGAACTGTTTGCGAAGATGCAAGCCGTCGTCGACACCATCGCCGACAAGGGCATCTTCCACAAGAACAAGGCCGCTCGCGACAAGAGCCGCCTGTCCGCCAAGGTGAAAACCCTGGCCCTGGCCGCCTGACCTTTCAGGCAAACAGCCCGGACGGCCCTGCCGTCCGCCGTTTGTAACGGGTGCGCTGTCAGCAAAACGAAAGAACCGCCTTCGGGCGGTTTTTTTGTGCCCGAAACACGGCCAACCCAATATCCATGCGGGTTTGCGGCCGGTGAGCCCGATTTTCACCGGCCGATTTCGTGAAACTTTGATGTTTGTCAGGGTATTTACCTAATGGGACAATTCCCGATGTCAGGGAGCTTCAATTTTTGATAAGCGTGAAAGCCTGCCGAGTCCGCGCAGGCTTTTTCAATTGCAATCAGTCCAACCAAATCTATGAAAAAGTCGATCAAAGCGTTGTTAGGCGCCGTTGTGGTGCTGATCCTTGCGGCCGTCCTGTTCCTGTACTGGCCGCTCTTTCCCCGCTCCGTTCCTCCTGCCGAGAACGACCAGCCCGTCGACGTCGTGATGGTGGGCGCGGGCGTGATGAGCGCCACGCTCGCCACCTACCTGCAGGAGTTGCAGCCGGACTGGAAGATCGAGGTGTTCGAGCGCCTGGACGGCGTGGCGCTGGAAAGCTCCAATGGCTGGAACAACGCGGGCACGGGCCACTCGGGCTTCGCGGAACTGAACTACACGCCCGAGCTGCCCGATGGCACGATCGAGACCAAGCGCGCCGTCGGCATCGCCGAGCAGTTTGAGGTGTCGCGCCAGTTCTGGGCGCACCAGATCGGCCGCGGCAACATGCAGTCGCCCGAAACCTTCGTGAACCCCACGCCGCACATGAGCTTCGTCTGGGGTGACGAAAACATCGAATACCTGCGCAAGCGCCGCGAGGCCCTGATCAAGAACCCCCTGTTCTACGGCATGGAGTACTCGGAAGACCAGGCGCAGATCCAGAAGTGGGCGCCTCTGATGATCGAAGGGCGCGACCCGAAGCAGAAGGTGGCCGCCACCTTCATGCCCCTGGGCACCGACGTCAACTACGGCGCCGTGACCAGCCAGCTGGTCCAGGGCCTGCGCAAGAGCCCCAACTTCCAGCTGCACCTGCAAAACGAAGTGCGCGCGCTGCGCCAGAACGACGACAAGACCTGGAACGTGACCGTGGCCCACCTGGGCGACGGCGGCAAGGAACGGACCGTCAAGGCCAAGTTCGTCTTCGTGGGCGCCGGTGGCGCCGCGCTGCAGCTGCTGCAGGCTTCGGGCATTCCCGAATCGAAGGACTATGCGGGCTTTCCAGTCGGAGGCCAGTTCCTGTCCATCGAGAACGCCGCCCTGACCGCCCGCCACACGGTGAAGGCTTACGGCAAGGCCGCCACGGGCTCGCCCCCGATGTCGGTGCCCCACCTCGACGCCCGCAACATGGACGGCCAGCCCGTCGTGCTGTTCGGACCGTTCGCGCTGGCCACCAGCAAATTCCTCAAGCAGGGCTCCTGGTTCGACCTGTTCTCTTCCGTCACGCACGACAACCTGGTGGGCATGCTGCGCGTGGGCATCCACAACCTGGACCTGGTCAAGTACCTGCTGCAACAGGCCGAGCTGACCGATGACGACCGCCAGCGCGCGCTGCAGGATTACTTCCCCAACGCCAAGCGCGAAGACTGGAAGCTCATCACCGCGGGCCAGCGCGTTCAGGTCATCAAGCGCGACCCCAAGGAAGGCGCGGTGCTGCAGTTCGGCACCGAGATCGTGTCCGACAAGGACGGCACCATTGCCGCCCTGATGGGCGCATCGCCCGGTGCCTCCACCGCCCCGCACATCATGCTGAACCTGATGGCCAAGGCCTTCCCCCAGCAGATGACGGACACCGGCTGGAAGGCGCGCCTGAAGGAGATCATTCCTTCCTACGGCCGCAAGCTCAATGAAGACCCGGCCCTGACCAACGAGATCCGCCGCATGACCAGCAGCGCCCTGCACCTGCCCTACCTGGACGTGCCGGCCACCCTGGGCAAGACGGCGGCGACGGCGGCCGGCGCAGCGCCCGCACAGCCCAAGGCGCCGGAGGCCGCAGGCCCCAGGACGAACAAGGAAATGCAGGCGCTCTGACGCCGGCGCCCCACCTGCGCGGCTGCGGCCGCGCCTGATCGCCCCGCTACTGCGACGCTGCAGTGCGGGGCTTTTTCATGGCGGCGCAGGTCATCTGCGGTGGGTCGGCCCAGATTGGGTCGGGCCTCGAAATCGCGGATCGGAAGGCGCTCGCCAGCCCGTCTTCCGACGCCCATGAAAAAGCCCCCGAAGGGGCTTTGACCATTTATTCGTTCCCGCCGCCAGCGCCAGAGCGCTGCGACATGGCGCCGTCAGCCTTTGCGGGCGATGTCAGGCGCTTGGTCCGGCAGAAGGCAGGCCTCGGCCACCTGCAACTGGTTGTCGCGCGCGAAGTTCATGACGAAATCCCACGCCATGGGTTCGTGGCCCTGCAGGTCCCGGTGCACGATCACGCACTTGATGCCATTGAGCGTGGTGGGCACGCACCAGGGCGAATAGCTCAGGTGGCTGCCGGGGCGGGCGCCGCCGGGGCGGAACTGGCTCATGACCCCCGCCAGGCGCTCCGCCCAATCGCTGGGGCGGAAGGTTTTCCCGTCGAGGGTGATGCCCTGGATGAAAACTTCTTTGGAGGTGGGGGAAACCATCAGGATCGGGGGTCGTTGGGGGGAAGTCGCCGCAGGATCGCCGCATGGCGCGCCACAGGCCGGCATTCTAACTCTTATATAAGAGCTAACCCATCCAAAGACCCCTGGATCGGCGCTGGACGGCGCATGGCTGTGATGCGCAATCGTCAACAGCCATGCAAAGCCCTGCCCCTAGAATCGTGCTTCGTTTTGCCGGCCACGAGCCGGCTCAGCCCCTCCCCCTTTCGCACTGCCCTTCTCTGGAGATTTCCGCATGACCGCTTCCGCCCCGGCCGCCTCGCCCCACGTGATGAACACCTACGGCCGCCTGCCGATCGCGCTGGAACGTGGCCAGGGCGTGCACGTGTGGGACGTGGACGGCAAGCAATACATCGACGCGCTCGGCGGCATCGCGGTCAACACGGTGGGCCACAACCACCCCAAGCTGGTGCCCGCGCTGCAGGAGCAGATCGCCAAGCTGATCCACAGCTCCAACTACTACCACGTGCCCCTGCAGGAGCAACTGGCCGCCCAGTTGGTGGAGCGCTCGGGCATGACCAACGTCTTCTTCTGCAACTCGGGCCTCGAAGCCAACGAAGCCGCGCTGAAGCTGGCCCGCAAGTTCGGCCACGACAAAGGCATCGACAAGCCCGTGGTCGTGGTCTATGAAAAAGCCTTCCACGGCCGCTCGATCGCCACGCTGTCGGCCACCGGCAACCCCAAGGTGCAGGCCGGGTTCGGCCCGCTGGTGGAGGGCTTCATCCGCGTGCCGATGAACGACATCGACGCCATCCGGCAGGCCACCGAAGGCAACCCGAACGTGGTGGCCGTGTTCTTCGAGACCATCCAGGGCGAAGGCGGCGTGAACCCCATGCGCATCGACTACCTGCAGCAGCTGCGCCAACTGTGCGACGAGCGCGACTGGCTCATGATGATCGACGAGGTGCAGTGCGGCATGGGCCGCACCGGCAAGTGGTTCGCGCACCAGTGGGCCGGCATCGTGCCGGACGTGATGCCCCTGGCCAAGGGCCTGGGCTCGGGCGTGCCGATCGGCGCCGTCGTGGCCGGCCCCAAGGCCGCGAATATCTTCGCACCCGGCAACCACGGCACCACCTTCGGCGGCAACCCGCTGGCCATGCGTGCCGGCGTGGAAACCATCCGCATCATGGAAGAGGACGGCCTGCTGCAGAACGCCGCCGTCGTGGGCGCGCACCTGAAGGCCGCGCTGGAGCGCGAGCTGGGCGGCCTGCCCGGCGTGAAGGAAATCCGCGGCCAGGGCCTGATGCTCGGCGTGGAACTGACCAAGCCCTGCGGCGCGCTGGTCGGCCGCGCGGCCGAGGCCGGCCTGCTGCTGTCCGTGACGGCCGACACCGTGATCCGCATGGTGCCGTCGCTCATCCTCACCCAGGCCGAGGCCGACGAAATCGTGGCCCTGCTGGTTCCCCTGGTCAAGGCGCTGCTCGCCGAATGAACGTTCCGTTATGAAGCATTACCTGCAATTCAACGATCTCACCGCCGACGAGTACGCCTACCTGTTCAGCCGCGCGGCCGTCATCAAGGGCAAATTCAAGAGCTACGAGAAGCACCACCCTCTGACCGACCGCACGCTGGCCATGATCTTCGAGAAGGCCAGCACGCGCACCCGCGTGAGCTTCGAGGCCGGCATGTACCAACTGGGCGGCAGCGTGGTGCACCTGACCACCGGCGACAGCCAGCTGGGCCGCGCCGAGCCCATCGAGGACAGCGCGAAGGTCATCAGCCGCATGGTGGACTTGGTGATGATCCGCACCTACGAGCAGACCAAGATCGAGGCCTTCGCCGCCCACTCCCGCGTGCCGGTCATCAACGGGCTGACGAACGAGTTCCATCCCTGCCAGATCCTCGCGGACATCTTCACGTACATCGAGCACCGCGGCACCATCCGGGGCAAGACCGTGGCCTGGGTGGGCGATGGCAACAACATGGCCAACACCTGGCTGCAGGCGGCCGAGCTGCTGGGCTTCACCGTGCACGTGAGCACACCGCGCGGCTACGAGATCGATGAGAAATTGGCCCTCGGCGCAAATGGTTCTAGGGCAGATAGCTATAAATTTTATAGCAACCCGCTGGAAGCCTGTGCCGGCGCCGACCTAGTGACCACCGACGTGTGGACCAGCATGGGCTATGAAGCCGAGAACGAAGAGCGCAAGAAGGCCTTTGCCGACTGGTGCGTCGATGCCGAAATGATGGCGGCCGCCAAGCCGGACGCCCTGTTCATGCACTGCCTGCCCGCCCACCGTGGCGAGGAAGTCGAGGCCGACGTGATCGACGGCCCGCAGTCCGTGGTGTGGGACGAGGCCGAAAACCGCATGCATGCGCAGAAGGCGCTCATGGAATACCTGCTGCTCGGCCGCATCACCAGCTGATCGCCGAAATCGCCACCTCCTCCTCCGCCCCAACCGCCGCCGCATGAAGCCCAGCCAAGGTGAACTGCTGGCGCGCTGGGAGGCCCTGGGCACCGCGCTGGAGCGTGCCGGCCCCGCATGGACCGCCGAGGGCCGGCGCCTGCTGCACCACTGGGGCCGGTGGCCCCGCGCCTACCACGACACCCGCCACCTGCACGCCTGCCTCCTGCACCTGGAGGCCGTGCAGGCCGCCCAGCCGACAGCGCTGCAGCAGCCGCACGCTGTCGAACTGGCCCTGTGGTTCCACGACGCGATCTACTGGCCCTGGAGCGGGCACAACGAAGAACGCAGCGCGCAATGGGCGCGTCGGTTCCTGCTGGCCCAGCGGTTGCCCGAGGGCCTGGTGCAGACGGTGGAGCGCCACATCATGGACACGCGCCACACGCCCGATGCGCCGCTGGAGGGCGACGCGTGCTGGGTGGTGGACATCGATCTCGCCGTGCTGGGCGCCCCGCCCGAGGTGTATGGCGAATTCGAGCGTAACGTGCGGCGCGAATACCGGTTCGTGCGTTGGCCGCGCTACGTCGCGGGGCGCACCGCGGTGCTGCGGTCGTTCATGGATCGGCCACACGTCTACGCGACCCCCTGGTTCAGGGCGCAACGCGAAGCGCAGGCACGCCTCAATCTCCAGCAGGCCGTTGCGGCGCTGGGGCGGGGTGTGCTGTTCGGCGAATGATTTTTCCAACAGCGTCTGGCGCCATCGAACCCGACAGGAAAACCGCCGAATGAGAGCCGAAACATCCAGGGCCAGAAGGCAATGACCATCAAGCACTTCCTGGCTTCGGCCCTTTTTGCAGGCGCAGGCATCGCTTCTTTCGCCTCCCCCACGAGCGATTTCGACAAGACGCTCCAGCCCAAGAAATACCGTCTCGGCCCGATCAAGTCAGTCGTGGTGCAGGACCGCACTGCCAAGGGTTTCGGCGCGGAGGCCGACTGCGGGCACCTGGCGATCGACGAGAAAAGGGTGCGCTTCTTTTTGGCGAATGCCCAGTTCCGCAGCGAGTATCAATACAGCCAGGAACTGCAGACCGGCGATTGCAACGCACAGGCCAGGGTGATATTCCAGGATGGCCGAACCGCCAAAGTCTCCATCGACCACTGGACGGGGTGGGGCGCGATCACGGCCCGGGGAGCGACCTACTTTCTGCGGTGCGAAGCCTGCACCGACATCCTGCAGACCGGCTTTCCATTCGACGCCCGCAAGCTGGCTCCGCCTTGAGCCTGCCGCCGTGGCGCCCCTACTTCGGCACCGAAGAACGGCTGCCCGGCATCTGCACGACCTGCTCCTTCCCTACCGCACTGCCGCCCGTCCCGCAGCCGCCCGAATCGCAGCTGCTGCAGCCCCCGCAGCTGCTCGACTGCGCCAACGCCGGGTGTACGCGGTCCAGGCGGGTGCGCCAGCGGGCGGGCATCCACTTCCACACCATGTAGGCCACGGCGAGAGCGACGATCACGCCGACGATGATTTCCTGGGCCATGGGCTCAGCCTCCTCCCAGCGCCAGGGCCAGGCGATACGTGATGAAGCTGGCGGCGTACGCCAGCGCGAACAGGTAGCCGGTCATCAGCAGCGGATAGCGCCAGCTGTTGGTCTCGCGGCGCACGGCGGCGATGGTCGAGATGCACTGCGGCGCGAAGACGAACCACGCCAGCAGCGACAGCGCCGTGGCCAGCGACCAGCTCTGGGCGATCAGCGGGCCCAGTTGGGTGGCCACTTCCTCGCCGGTGGCCGAGAGGGCATACACGGTGCCCAGCGCCCCCACCGCCACTTCGCGCGCGGCCATGCCGGGCACCAGGGCGATGGCGATCTGCCAGTTGAAGCCGATCGGCGCCACCAGCACCTCCAGCACGCTGCCGATGCGGCCGGCGAAGCTGTACTGGATGGCAGCGCCGGTGGCGCCCTCGGGCGGCGCGGGATAGGTGGAGAGGAACCACAGCAGGATGGTGACGGCCAGGATGATGCCGCCCACGCGGCGGATGAAGATCAGCGCGCGCTCGTACAGTCCCTGCGCCAGGCTGCGCACGCTGGGCCAGCGGTAGGCGGGCAGTTCCATCAGCAGCGGCGCGTGGCCGGCGCCCCGGCGCGCGAGGCGGGCGACCGCCGCCACAGCCATGGCGCTCACGATGCCGCCGAAATACAGCGCGAACAGCACCAGCCCCTGCAGGTTGAACACGCCGCCCACGGTCTGCTCGGGGATGAACGCGCCGATGAGCAGCGCATACACCGGCAGGCGCGCGGAACAGGTCATGAGGGGCGCGATCATGATGGTGACCAGCCGATCGCGCCAGTGGGTGATCGAGCGCGTGGCCATCACGCCGGGCACGGCGCAGGCAAAACTCGACAGCAGCGGAATGAACGACCGCCCCGACAGCCCCACCGTGCCCATGACGCGGTCGAGCAGGAAGGCCGCGCGCGGCAGGTAGCCGGAGTCTTCCAGCGCCAGGATGAAAAAGAACAGGATCAGGATCTGCGGCAGGAACACCAGCACCCCGCCCGCGCCTGCCAAGATGCCGTCGGTGAGCAGGCTGCGCAGCACGCCATCGGCCATGTGCGCATTGATCCAGGCCGACAGCCCGTCCACGCCGGCCTTGATGGCGTCCATGGGCATCGCGGCCCAGCTGAACACGGCCTGGAACATGAGGAACAGCGTGACGGCCAGCAGCAACAGGCCCCACACCGGGTGGAGCACCACGGCGTCGATGCGGTCGTCGTTGCGCAGGCTGACCGCGGGCTCGCGCACGGCGGCGGCCATGATGCGGCGCACTTCCTGGTGCAGTTGCAGCACCTGGGCGCGCAGGTCCACGCCCGCCGCCCGGTGCACGGACGCCGTGCCCTCCAATGCCTGCGGCGCCTGGGTGTCGAGCCACTGCAGCAATTCCTGCGCGCCGTCGCTGCGCACGCCCACGGTGGACAGCACCGGCATGCCGAGTTCGCGCGAGAGGGCTTCGCGGTCGATCTCGATGCGCTGGCGCGCCGCCATGTCGCTCATGTTAAGCACCAGCACCATCGGCAGCCCCAGCGCGCGGGCCTCCAGCACCAGGCGCAGGTTCAGGCGCAGGTGGGTGGCATCGGTCACGCAGACCAGTAGGTCGGGCACGGCCTCACCGGGCCGCTCGCCGGTGACGATGTCGCGCGTGACGGCTTCGTCGGCGCTGTGGGCGTTCAGACTGTAGGCACCGGGCAGGTCCAGCACGCGCACGCGGCGGCCGCTGGCGGTGTGCAGCAGGCCTTCCTTGCGCTCGACGGTCACGCCAGCGTAGTTGGCCACCTTCTGGCGGGCGCCGGTGAGCAGGTTGAACAGCGCGGTCTTGCCGCAGTTGGGGTTGCCCAGCAGCGCGATGCGCAGGGGCGACGTGGCAGCGCCGCTCATGCGGGCGCTCCGGCTTGCACATGCACCAGCGCGGCCTCGTGGCGGCGCAGTGCGAAGGTGGCCTGGCCCACGCGCACGGCCAGGGGATCGCCGCCGGGGAAGCCGCTGGCCACCACGCGCACGGGCTCGCCGGGCAGGAAGCCGATTTCCATGAGGCGCTGGATCACCGCGCGCTCCTGTTCGTTGCGGGCCGGCTGCAGCGCCGTCACATGGGCGTGCACCTGCCGCGGGAGGCGGTCCAGGCCCGTGGCGGTGGGCAAGGCAGTGCCTGGGGCCAGCGCAGGGCCCGAAGATTCTTCAGTCATCTTCATCGGATTGTTATGAATGAGTTTAGTTCTCATTTTAGGCCGCATCCTTTCGGCCGGCTTGAGGCGCATCAGCCCCGGATGCGATGCGCTGCCGGGCCAGCCCATGCGCCCGAGCCCGCACAATGCCGGTTTTGCGCCGATATGCACCCCCTGCCATGACCCATCCCTGCCTGAGCTGCGGCGCGTGCTGCGCGAGTTTCCGTGTCGATTTCTCGGTGCATGAATCGCAGGAGACGGGCGGCAGCGTGCCGCAGGGCCTGGTGGTGGAGGTGACCGACCAGTTGCGCCGCATGCGTGGCACCGACCACGCGTCGCCGCGCTGCGCCGCGCTCACCGGCACCGTCGGCGTGCGCGCTGCCTGCGGCATCTACGAATGGCGTCCCTCCCCCTGCCGCGAGTTCGAGGCGGGCAGCGATGCCTGCCGCCGTGCACGCCAGCGCCATGGCTTGGCGGCGTTGCCGGACAGCGCGATCTACTGACTGGGGATGGATCGCAGCGGCCGCGGCGCAGGCCGCTGGTGCTACGCCGGCACGGGCAGGCCGCCGACCTGGCCCTTGAACTCCTGCAGCGAAAAATACGAGTGCATGTGCCGCACGCCCGGCAGGCGGTGCAGACGGCGCTGCAGCAACTCGGAATAGGCGTCCAGGTCTTTCGCGACCACGACGAGCATGAAGTCCTCCGGGCCCGAGATGCCGTGGAACATGACCACCTCGGGGATGGCGCACACCGCCTCCTCGAAGGCCTGGGACGAGATCTCGGTCTGGTGGTCGATGCCCACCATCACGAACGCCATCACCCCGAAACCCAGCGCGCGCCGGTTGAGGCCCGCGTGGTAGCCGCTGATGACGCCGTCGTCTTCCAGCCGCTTCACGCGCCGCCAGCACGGCGACTGGGACAGGTGCGCCATCTGCGCCAGTTCGCCCGAGGTGAGGCGGGCATTGCCCTGCAGGGCTTCGAGCAATTGCTTGTCGGTGCGATCGAGGGAGGCGGCCTGCATGATTTGTTCTGTTTTCGGATTTAAAAGAATGGATTATTCAATTTTTCCCAATGCAGAGGATAGCCCCTTGGGAAATCACCCACTATGCGCATAGCATGCGCGCCATGAACACGAATTCACCCCGGCTGTGGGACATTTCGGCGCCGGTGCATGCCGCCACGCCGGTCTTCCCCGGCGACACGGCCTACACGCAGCAGTGGTGCGCCACCATCGGGCCCGGCTGCCCGGTGAACGTGAGCGCCATCACGCTGTCGCCCCATGTCGGCTCGCATGCCGATGCCCCGCTGCACTACGACCCGGACGGCGCTTCCATCGGCGAGGTGCCGCTGGACGCCTTCATCGGCCCCTGCCGCGTGATCCATGCCATCGGCACGGGGCCGCTCATCGAATGGGCGCACCTGGCCCACGCCGTGCAGGACCTGCCGCCGCGGGTGCTGGTGCGCACCTACCAGCGCATGCCGGTCGATCGCTGGGACGGGGCCCTGGCCGCCTACGCGCCCGGCACCATCGAGCGGCTGGCCGATCTGGGCGTGGTGCTGGTGGGCATCGACACCGCCAGCATCGACCCGGCCGACAGCAAGACGCTGGACAGCCACCAGGTGATCCGCCGCCGCGGCCTGCGGGTGCTGGAGAACCTGGTGCTCGACGAGGTGCCGGAGGGCGACTACGAACTCATCGCCCTGCCCTTGAAGCTGACCACGGCCGACGCATCACCGGTCAGGGCCATATTGCGCCCATGCCGTTGATTTCATTGCCCTGATTGCTATCATTTTTGATTAACCGAGCCTTCCATGACCACCTTGCAAGACTGCCGCGCACTCGATGCGCAGGACCCCCTGGCCCCGCTGCGCGCGCACTTCGACCTTCCCCCCAACGTCATCTACCTGGACGGCAATTCGCTCGGCGTACTGCCCAAAGCCACGGCGGCCCGTGTGGCCGATGTGGTGACGCGCGAGTGGGGCACGGACCTGATCCGTTCGTGGAACACGGCCAGCTGGTTCGACCTGCCCCAGCGCCTGGGCAACCAGCTCGCGCCGTTCATCGGCGCCGGTGCCGGTGAGGTGGTGTGCACCGACAGCACGTCCATCAACCTCTACAAGGTGATGAGCGCGGCGCTCAACATCGCCCGTGAAGAAAGCCCGGCCCGCCGGCGCGTGGTGAGCGAGCGCAGCAACTTCCCCACCGACCTCTACATCGCCGAGGGCCTGTGCAAGGAGCGCGGCCTGGAACTGGTGCTGGTGGAGCCCGAGGAGATCGCCGCCTCGCTCACCGGCGAGGTGGCGGTGCTGATGCTCACCCACGTGAACTACCGCACCGGCGCCATGCACGACATGGCGGCCCTCACGGCGGCGGCGCATGCGGCCGGCATCCTCACGGTATGGGACCTGGCGCACAGCGCCGGCGCGGTGCCGGTCGACCTGCAGGGCGCCGATGCCGACTTTTCCATCGGCTGCGGCTACAAGTACCTGAACGGCGGCCCCGGTGCACCGGCCTTCGTGTGGGTGCACCCGCGCCATGCCGACCGTTTCTGGCAGCCCCTGTCCGGCTGGTGGGGCCATGCGGCACCGTTCCAGTTCACGCCCGGCTACCAGCCCGCGACCGGCATCACGCGCTACCTGTGCGGCACGCAGCCCATCATCAGCCTGTCGGCCTTGCAATGCGGCCTGGACGTGTTCGATGCCGCGCAGCCGCTGGGCGGCATGGCCGCGCTGCGCGCCAAATCGCTGGCACTGACGGACCTGTTCATCCAGCTGGTTCAAGCGCGTTGCGGCGACCATGGTCTGGGCCTGGCAACCCCGCGCGAACACGCCCGGCGCGGCTCGCAGGTGTGCCTCACACGGGACGAAGGCCAGGGCCTCCACGGCCAGGGCAGCGGGGCCTACGCGATCGTGCAGGCGCTCATCGCGCGCGGGGTGATCGGCGACTTCCGCAAGGGCGACGGCGGCCAGGGCCCGCACAAGGACATCCTGCGCTTCGGCTTCACGCCGCTGTACATCGGCTTCGAAGACGTGTGGAATGCGGTCGAGCATCTGCGCCAGGTGCTCGACGGCGCCGAGTGGCAGCGCGCCGAGTTCAACCAGATCAACGCGGTGACCTGAGCCATGTGCCCCCATTCCCAATCCCCCGCGCCCGCCGGCAGCGAAGCGACCGCAGGCAAGCCCGAATCCATCGTGCACGAAGAGCGGGCCCAGCTCGACTTCAGCCAGAGCATGAGCTACGGCGACTATTTGTCGCTCGATGCCATCCTCACCGCGCAGAACCCCCGCTCGCCGGCGCACGATGAAATGCTGTTCATCGTGCAGCACCAGACCAGCGAGCTGTGGATGAAGCTCATGCTGCACGAGCTGCGCGCGGCCATCGCGCTGGTGGCCAAGGACGAGCTGCAGCCGGCCTTCAAGATGCTGGCGCGCGTGTCCAAGATCATGGAGCAGTTGGTGCACGCCTGGGACGTGCTGGCCACCATGACGCCGCCCGAGTACAGCGCCATGCGGCCCTACCTGGGCAGCTCCAGCGGGTTCCAGAGCTACCAGTACCGCAGCATCGAATTCGCGCTGGGCAACAAGAACCGCGCCATGCTCCGCCCGCACGAGCACCGCGCCGACCTGCTGGCCCAGGTGCAGGCCGCCTACGAGGCGCCCTCGCTCTACGACGAGGCCCTGCGCCTGCTGGCGCGCCGCGGCATCCCGGTGCCGGACAGCCACACCGCCCGCGACTGGACCCAGCCCTATGAGGAAAGCGACGCCGTGGAGCAGGCCTGGCTGGTGGTGTACCGCAACCCGCGGCAGCATTGGGACCTGTACCAGCTGGGCGAAGAACTGACCGACCTGGAAGACGCCTTCCGGCTCTGGCGCTTTCGCCACGTGACCACGGTGGAGCGCGTGATCGGCTTCAAGCGCGGCACCGGCGGCACGGGCGGCGTGAGCTACCTGCGCAAGATGCTGGACGTGGTGCTGTTTCCCGAGATCTGGAAGCTGCGCACCGACCTTTGAAACCAAGCGGTGGAGGCCCCCGAAGGGCCGTCCACGCGGCTCACACCGGCGCCACGACCCCGGTGCCCGCGAAATGCCCGCCAGCGTTGGCCAGGAACTGGTTCACGCTGGCCTGCACGGCCTCGGGCGACCAGCCCGCCACGTGCGGCGTGAGCAGCACGTTGTCCAGCCCGATCAGCGCCTCGGGCGGGTGCGGCTCGCTTTCGTAGACATCGAGCCCCGCGCCGGCGATGCCGCCCACGCGCAGGGCCGAGGCCAGCGCCTCGGTGTCCACCACGCTGCCCCGGGCGATGTTCACCAGGTAGCCCAGCGGGCCCAGCGCCTGCAGCACCTCGGCATTGACGGCATGGCGCGTGGCCGCGCCGCCCGGCGTGGCGCACACCAGCACGTCGCACCATTTCGCCAGTTCCAGCAGGCTGCCGAAGTACTCGTAGGCCACGCCGTCGCGCGGCTTGCGGTTGTGGTAGCCCACGGCCATGTCGAAGCCCGAGGCGCGGCGCGCGATCTTCTGGCCGATGGTGCCCAGGCCGAAGATGCCCAGGCGCTTGCCCGACACGTTGGGCGGCAGGCCGATGGCGTCGCGCCACACGCCTTCGCGGCACAGGCGGTCCAGCGGGCGCAGGCCGCGCACCGCGCCGATCAGCAGGCCGAAGGCATGGTCGGCCACGCAGTCGTCGTTGGTTCCGGCGCCCGAGGCCACCACGATGCCACGCGCGCGGGCCGCGGCCAGGTCCACGTTCTCATAGCCGGCACCCAGCACGCAGATGAGCTCCAGCGCCGGCATGGCCTCGATCTCCTGGGCGCTCAGGCCCAGCGAGCCGATGGTGAGCACCGCCCGGAACCGCCCGCCCTGGGTGACGATGGCCGCGGTGCGGTCCGCCGCCGTGGGGGCGTAGTGCAGGTCGTAGAGGGCCGCGATCTGGGCCTGGCTCTGCGGGGACAGGTGGTTGAGAACGAGCAGGGGAATGCGAGGACTGGACACGACAGGATGCTTCCATATTGATAGCTGAACGGGCAGGCGGATCAAGCGCTGCCGCCCCATTTTGCGCCAATCGACCGGGGCGCGCCACCGGGTCCCGTCAACCCGGGGGCACGCGGCCGATCATTCCCTCACGGTGACGGTGCTGTAGCCCGCGCTCGACGTGATCTCCGATTCCGAGAACGGCAGGCGCAGCCACTGCTTGGCCCCGTAGGCCCGGGTGTAGTCGCCGTTGCGGCTGGAGGCCGGATCGTCCGACAGCGAATAGGTGAGGAACGTGTGCGCCTCCACCCCGCCGGCCGGAAAACCCACCACCTGCATGTAGCTGTTGCCGTGCGGCTGCCCGTCCATGCTGTAGCCGCCCTGCTCGATCGGGTTTTCCGAGCAGTTGATGGTGAAGTAGCCCGGATCGCCGCAGCCGCCGTACAGCGCGATCTTGCTGCCGCCGCGCGTGGCGAACAGCACGTCGCCGCGCGGCGCATCCAGCGCGAAGCCGCTGCGCTGCACGCTCAGCACGGCGGCACCGAAGGCCTGCCGCAGCGCATCGGCAGCGCTGGCGCGCAGCTCGCGCGGCGTGTTCAGCGGGTCGGCGGCGCTGAACGGCACGGCATAGAGCTGAGCGGCCGGCACCTTCACGCGGTTCCAGAACTCGTCCCACACATGCGAGCCCCGCGCCGTGGCGTTGCCGGTGTTGTTCCAGGCGCGCAGCGTGGCGCAGGCGGCGGCCACTTCCACCGTCCGGCCCTCGGCCGCGACCGTGATCTGGGGCGCCACGCAGACCAGGGACAGGGCCTGGTCCTTGAAGCGCTCGGCGCTGAACACCCGGCTGTCGAGCACCATCTGCCGCACGATGGCGCTGGTGGCCTGCTGGCCGGCATAGGCATCGGTTCCGGCCAGGCGCTCCAGCGCCATGGTGTGGCCCATGCGCGTGCGCAGGCTCTGCGCCTGCGTTCCGGCCGGGCCGAAGATCGCCGGAAAGCCCGTGAGCGGCGCCTTGGCGTTAGCCAGCCAGTAGCTGTCGTTCATGTTGCCCACGTAATCGTCGCGCAACAGGCTGGGCATGCGCGAGGCGCCGATGGTGCCCTTTTGCGCCGAGTCGCTGTCGGTCTGCCAGTCGCAGGCGCTGCGCGAGCCGTCGAAGAACGGCACGTTGGGCAGGGCCGCCGCCATCGCCTTGCCGAAGCCCGTGGTGCAGGTAGCCACCTGCTCGGGCGACACATTGGGCACGGCGCCGATGTCGGCATACCAGGCGCGCGGGTTGCCGCGCCCCACGGCCACAGTGTTGACCCAGGGAATGGCCGATTCCTGCTTCTGGATGGCGATGAACTCGTCCAGCGAGGCCGCCTGGTTCCAGCGCATCCAGTTGCGGAAGGTGCGGAAGTTCTCGCCGTTGACGTCGCGCATGGCGAAGGCCGTGGTCTGGCTCCAGGCCAGCGCCGGGTTGAGGCCGCCCAGGTTCACCACCGGCCCGTACTCGGTCTTGTAGAGGGTGCGCGTGACATCGGTGAGCGCGCCGGAGGCGCCGCGCACCTGCACGGTGATGGGGGTGGCCGCCATCTTCACCGCCTTGCCATCGCGCACGTAGGTCGTGCGGTCGCCATCGGCCAGCTGCAGCTGGAAGACGCCGAAACGCCGCGCGGTGGAGACGGTGTGGCTCCAGGCCACGTTGTCGTTGAAGCCGATCAGCACCACCGGCACGCCCAGGAACGACGCGCCGCTCACGTTCAGCTCGCCGGGAATGGTCAGGTGGGCCTGGTAGAACCGGTCCGGCCCCTTCCAGTACCAGTGCGGGTTGCCGAAGAGCAGGCCGCTCGACTCGCCGGTGGCGGCGGTGCCGAAGCCGTACATGTTGCTGCCGATGCCCGCGGTGCCACCCACCTGCAGCCGGGGCGGCTGCGTGCGCGCGGGATCGAGTTGCGCCACCTTCTGGGATGGCGACGCGGGCGTGGTGGTCCCGGCCGTCGCGCTGGCGGCCGCACTGGGCAGTGTGGCATTCGCCAGCGGCGCCACGAAGTTGCTGTAGCCTCCGGCCAGATTGGCCGCGACCATCCGCCGCCAGATGTCCCGCGCGGTGACGGGCTGCACCCATGCCGCCGTGCGGCAGGCCGCATGGGCGGTGCCACCGGCCTGGGCCTCGCGCACATAGCGGTTGTAGCCGGCGGCGAAGCCCTCCACCATCTTCTTGAGGTTGTCGGGCTGGGCCGCCACCATGGCATCCACCACGTCGCTGGAGATCACGTGGCGGTGGAAGAAATCGGAGTCGAGATTGCGCGGCCGGTCGATGGTGCTTTCGTACACCAGCAGCGCATCGCCCCCGAAGTAACGCGAGCGCTCGCCGCGGTAGGTCACGAACGAATCGGCCATGGTGCACAGGTTGTCCTGCGCCTGCGCATAGCCGTATCCGAAGCCCGCATTGCCCCAGTTGGACGCCTTGATGTGCGGCACGCCCATGGCCGTGCGCCGGATCTCCGCGCTGTAGCGGCCGTTGTCACCGCCCTCGCCGCCGCCCCCGCCGCAGGCAGCCAGCGCCGACAGCGCCAACACGGAAAGCGGCAGGCCGCCACGCCGAATCATGTCTCTCATGTCTTGTCTCCTTGGATGACCGCCTACGGGCCGGCGGAAGGGAGCCAAGGATAAAGGGCGCGCGGCTCCCTGGCTTGTACGCAGCCGCTACACCCGCGGAGGCTCACTCACCCATGCCAGACGCGCTGCGCATGCGCGTCAACCACCACCGACACTTGGCCGGCTCGCGCGAGGAACGATGGCGGCAGCCCGAAGCAGCGCTGGAAGGCGTGGCTCATGTGGGCGCTGTCGGCAAAGCCGCCCGCCAACGCGACATCGGTCAGCGGCCGGGCCGTGGCCAGCATGTGCACCGCGCGCCGGATCTTGGCCCACAGCAGATAGCGCTTGATCGACAGGCCCGTCTGCTCCCGGAACAGGTGGGTGAGCCGGTCCGGCGACAGCTGCGCGCATGCGGCCAGCTCCTGCAGCGGCACAGCGCCTTCGGCCGCCCGGGCCTGCAGCCGAGACAGCACGCGCACCACCCGGGGATCCATCGGCGCAGGCCCAGGCCGCTGTCCGCAGACGGTGTGCACCATGTCCACGCTCAAAGCGCGCAACGCCTCGGCAGGCAATTGCCCATGCACCGCACCTTCGAAGGCCTCCCGCAGCCGTGGGCCGAAGCAACGGGCATCCAGCGGCAGGATGCCGGCGCCGCCCAGACGGTCGGACAGGCCGCGGAACACGGCCGAAGCGGGATCGATGTTGAGCGACAACAGCCCGCAGCCGTCCGCATCCAGCCGGCGCGGCACATGCGGCGCCACCAGGGCCGCGGTGCAGCGCAGCACCTCGCCGCCGTGCGTCACCAGGGTGAAAGGCCGTCCGTCACCGCAGGCGAGCAAGGTCGCGGACGAACGCGCGGTCAGACCCGACTGGATGGCCGGCGTGATGTAGAAGAACCGGTCGTCCCAGAGGTGAAGTTGGTTGGGGGTGGGCATGCGGTGCGGACGTCGGGCAGGGCTGCATTTTTCAGCACCGCGGCGCGGCGCGTCGATCCGCATCGACCCTGCCCCGGTTTGGAATGCAGCGCCGGCACCCGGCCGGGCCAGGCCGGCCAGGGAGGTCAGTAGTCCTGCTCGACGCTTTGCTGAAAGCACACCTTCAGCCGATGCTCCCAGGCGTGCTTGTCGGCCTCGGGGACGAAGCTCGCCTCGAAGCTGTTGAAGGCCAGTTGGTAGGCGTGGCGCGCCGTGAGCTGCGGATCGGCCGCGAACAGCTGCGTGAAGTTGTCGTTGATGTAGCCGCCGAAGTACGCCGGGTCGTCCGAGTTCACCGTGGCCGCCAGCCCGGCATCGAGCAGCTGGCGCAGGTTGTGGTCGGCCAGGTCGGGGAACACGCACAGCTTCTGGTTGGACAGCGGGCACACCGTGAGCGCGATGCGCTCCTGCGCCAGCCGCTGCATCAGCGCCGGGTCGTGCACGGCCTGCACGCCGTGGTCGATGCGCTCGGCCTTCAGCACGTCGAGCGCGCTCCAGATATACGCCGGCGGTCCCTCCTCGCCCGCATGCGCCACGCGCCGCAGGCCCAGTTCGGCGCAGCGCGCGAACACGCGCGCGAACTTCTCCGGCGGGTGCCCGACTTCGCTGCTGTCCAGCCCCACGCCGATGAAATGCGCGCGCAGCGGCAGCGCCGCCTCCAGCGTGGCCAGGGCGTCTTCCTCGCTCAGGTGGCGCAGGAAACACAGGATGAGCGCGGACGAAATGCCCAGCGTCTGGCGCGCATCGGTGCAGGCCCGGTGCAGGCCGTGGATCACGGTCTCCATCGGCACGCCCCGCGCCGTGTGCGTCTGCGGATCGAAGAAGATTTCGGCATGCACCACGCTGTCGGCCGCGGCGCGCTGCAGGTAGGCCCAGGCCATGTCGTAGAAGTCCTGCTCGTGCAGCAGCACGCTGGCGCCGGCGTAGTAGATGTCGAGAAAGCTCTGCAGGTCGGTGAACGCGTAGGCATCGCGCAGGGCCTGCACGCTCGCGTACGGCAGTGCCACGCCGTTGCGCTGCGCCAGGGCGAAGATCAGCTCGGGTTCGAGCGAGCCTTCGATGTGGATGTGCAGCTCGGCCTTGGGCATGCTGCGCAGCAGCGCGGGCAGGCGCTGGGCGGGAATGGGGGGGACCTTGAACATCGGCGGACTCCAAAAAGGGATGCCGCGCGCCCGATCGGGGCGGCGGTAGGCCAATGATGCCTTGTCCGCGGCCCGCCGCCATCGGCGCCTGCCTTGGGCAAGGCAGGCCGCGCCAGGCCGGCACGCGCGCCGGCCTGGATTCGCTGGCGGATTGCTTACTTCTTGTCGCCGCCGGGCACGGTGCCTTCGACGCCCTTCACGTAGAAGTTCACGCCGCCCAGGAACTTGTCGTCGGCCACCGCGTCCTTCGCCAGCACTTCCTTGCCGGTGTTGTCGGCGATCGGGCCCTTCCAGATCGAGAAGCTGCCGTCCTTGAGGCCGGCCTTCACCTGCTCGACCTTGGCCTTGGTGTCGGCGGGCACGTCCTCGGCGATGGAGACGAGATCGATCGCGCCTTCCTTCACGCCCCACCAGCTCTGGCCGGTCGTCCAGGTGCCGCCCAGCGCATCCTTGGTGGCCTTGATGTAGTAAGGGCCCCAGTTGATCACGGCCGAGGCCAGGTGGGCCTTGGGACCGTAAGCGGTCATGTCGGAATCCCAGCCGAAGGCGCGCTTGCCTTTTTCCTGCGCGGTCTTGAGCACGGCGGGCGAGTCGGTGTTCTGGAACAGCACGTCGGCGCCGCCGTTGATGAGCGACGTGGCGGCCTCGGTTTCCTTCGGGGGGCTGAACCATTCGTTCACCCACACCACCTTGGTCTTGATCTTGGGATTGACCGACTGCGCGCCCAGCGTGAAGCTGTTGATGTTGCGGATCACCTCTGGAATCGGCACCGAGCCCACGACGCCCAGCGTGTTGGTCTGGGTCATGGCGCCGGCGATCACGCCGGCCATGTAGGCGCCTTCGTAGGTGCGGCTGTCATAGGTGCGCACGTTCTCGGCCGTCTTGTAGCCGGTGGCGTGCTCGAACTTCACGTCCTTGAAGTCGGGGGCGATCTTCTGGATCGACTCCATGTAGCCGAACGTGGTGCCGAAGATCAGCTTGTTGCCCTGCGAGGCCATGTCGCGCAGCACGCGCTCGGCGTCGGCCGACTCGGGCACGCTCTCCACGAAGCTGGTCTGCACCTTGTCGCCGAACTCCTTCTCGATCGCCTTGCGGCCGTTGTCGTGCGCGAAGGACCAGCCACCGTCGCCCACCGGGCCCACGTAGGCGAACGCGATCTTCAAAGGCTCGGCCTTCGCGGCGGGTGCGGACGCGGCGGGCGCCGGGGCGGTGGCCGGCGCTGGCGCGGGCTCGTCCTTCTTGCCGCAGCCGGCCAGGGCGGCGGCGGCCACGGCGGAAAGCGCGGCCACCTTGAGCAGCGAGCGTTTGTGCAGATCGGTCATGTCGGTTCCTTCGAGGAAAAAAGTAAGGGGAGAGGCAACGAAAAATAAATTATCGGGGGCCCGTGCAGCACCGCGCGGGCCGTTCGGGTCACGACCCGGGATGGAACGGCTTGCCGAGCGAGGCCGGCATGTTCACGCGGATCCAGGCCGGGTTGCGCGAGATCAGCGCCAGCACCACGATGGTGGCCACGTAGGGCAGCATGCTCAGCAACTGGCTGGCCACCTGCACGCCCGTGGCCTGCAGGTGGAACTGCAGCATGGTCACGCCGCCGAACAGGTAAGCGCCAAGCAACACCCGTGCCGGCCGCCAGGTGGCGAAGGTGGTGAGGGCCAGCGCGATCCATCCGCGGCCGGCCACCATGCCCTCCACCCACAGCGGCGTGTAGACCGTGGAGATGTACGCGCCCGACAGCCCGCACAGCGCCCCCCCGGCCACCACGGCCGCCAGGCGGATGCGCCGCACCGGATAGCCCAGCGCATGGGCCGACTCGGGCGACTCGCCCACCGAGCGCAGCACCAGGCCGGCGCGCGAGCGGTACAGGAACCACACCAGCCCCGCCACCAGCGCCATGGTGAGGTACACGAGGGGGTGCTGGCGGAACAGCGCGGGCCCGACGATGGGCAGGTCGCCCAGCCCGGGCACGGCGTACTTGGGCAGCTCCGGCAGCTTGGCCTGCACGTAGCGGATGCCCGCGAAGGCGGAAAAGCCCACCCCGAACAGGCTCAGCGCCAGGCCCGTGGCGTACTGGTTGGTGTTGAGCCAGATCACCAGCACGCCGAAGATGGCCGCCAGGAACGCCCCCGCCGCCATGCCGGCCGCAAAGCCCAGCCAGGTGTTGCCCGTGTGCACCACGGTGGCGAAGCCCGCGATGGCCGCGCAGAGCATCATGCCCTCGGCCCCCAGGTTGACGATGCCGGCCTTCTCGTTGATGAGCAGGCCCAGGGCGGCGATGGCCAGCACGGTGCCCGCGCTCAGCGTGGCGCCCAGAAGCAGTGCGTACGATTCCATTTAAGCGGCCCTCCCCTGGGACCCGACCCACCGCACGCGGTAGGCAATGAGCGTGTCGCACGCCAGCAGCGTGAACAGCAGCAGGCCCTGGAACACGCCCGTGAGCGACTTGGGCAGGCCCAGGCGCGACTGCGCCAGCTCGCCGCCGATGTAGAACATGCTCATCAGCACCGCCGAGAACACCATGCCCACCGGGTGCAGCCGCCCCACGAACGCCACGATGATGGCCGCGAAGCCGTAGCCCGCCGGCACGTAGGGCGTGAGCTGGCCGATGGGCCCCGCCACCTCCAGCGCACCCGCCAGGCCCGCCGCGCCGCCCGAGATGAGCAGCGCCGTCCACAGCGCGCGGCGCGAGGAAAAGCCCGCGTAGCGCGCCGCCGCCGGGGCCAGGCCGCCCACCTGCTGCGCAAAGCCCGCCCGGGTGCGGAACAAGAACACCCACAGCGCCGCGGCGCCCGCCAGCGCCAGCAGCAGGCCGATGGACACGCGCGAACCCTGCATGAGCCGCGGGATCTGCGTCACGCGCTCGAAGGTCTTGGTCTGCGGGAAGTTGTAGCCCATGGGGTCCTTCCACGGCCCGTAGACCAGATAGCCCAGCACCAGCGTGGCCACGTAGACCAGCATCAGGCTCACGAGGATCTCGTTGGCGTTGAACCGGTCGCGCAGCAGCGCCGTGATGCCGGCCCAGGCCATGCCGCCCAGCACGCCGGCCAGCAGGATGGCGGGCACGATCCACGGGCCCGTGGTCTGGTCGGCCAGCAGCGCGATGCCGCCGGCCGCGACGGCGCCGATCACGAACTGCCCCTCGGCGCCGATGTTCCACACGTTGGAGCGAAAGCACACCGCCAGGCCCAGCGCGATCAGCAGCAGCGGCGTGGCCTTGACCATCAGCTCGCCGATGGCGTACTGGTTCTTGACGGGCTCCCAGAAGAACACCTGCAGCCCGCGCACCGGGTCCTTGCCCAGCGCCGCGAACAGCGCCAGCCCGATGAGCACGGTGACGGCCAGCGCCAGCAGCGGCGAGCCGTAGGTCCACCAGCGCGAGGCCTGGGGTCGGGCTTCAAGCTTGAGCATGGGCCGCCTCCGTTTGCGCGCGCGCCGCTTCAGCCCGGGCGAGGTGCGACTGCACGTCGGCATGCCAGAGCCCGCTCATCCATTCGCCGATGCGCTCCACCGTGGCCTCGGCGCGCGGCACCGAAGGCGACAGGCGCCCCTTGGCCACCACGTGCAGGCGGTCGCAGATTTCGAACAGCTCGTCCAGCTCCTCGCTGAGCACCAGCACGGCGCAGCCGGCATCGCGCAGCGCCAGGATCTCGCCGCGGATCTGCGCGGCCGCGCCCACGTCCACACCCCAGGTCGGCTGCGAGACGATGAGCAGGCGCGGATTGGCATCGATCTCGCGGCCCACGATGAACTTCTGCAGGTTGCCGCCCGACAGCGACCGCGCGGCCGCATGGGGCCCGCCCGCCTTCACGTGGAAGCGTTCGATGATGGCGCGGGCATGCGCCTGCAGCGCGCCGGTGCGGATCCAGCCGCCCGGCCCCACGCAGTTGCTGCGCGTGAGCAGCAGGTTGTGCGCCAGTCCCATGGTGGGCACGGCCCCGCGGCCCAGCCGCTCCTCGGGCACGAAATGCAGGCCCAGCGCGCGGCGGCGACGCGGGTTCATGCGCCCGGCCGCCTGGCCGGCCACCTGCACCATCGCGGGCTGCGCGCGCGTGTCCTCGCCCGACAGGGCATAGAGCAATTCCTTCTGGCCGTTGCCGGAGACGCCGGCGATGCCCAGCACCTCGCCCGCCCGCACCTCGAAGCCGAGGTCGATCAGATCGACGCCGAACGGATCCATGCGCGGCAGCGACAGGCCCTGCACGCGCAGCACCGTCTCGCCCAGGTGCGCGGGGCGGTGGGTGAGCGCCGGCGGCTCGGCACCGATCATCAGGCGCGACAGCGAGGCGTTCGACTCTTCGGCTGGGTTGCACACGCCCGTCACCTGGCCGCCGCGCAGCACCGTGCAGGCGGTGCACAGCGCGCGGATCTCGTGCAGCTTGTGGCTGATGTAGAGGATGCTGCAGCCCTGGCTGGCGAGCTGGCGCAGCACCACGAAGAGCTTTTCGACCGCCTGGGGCGTGAGCACCGACGTGGGCTCGTCCAGGATCAACAGCTGCGGCTGGGTGAGCAGCGCCCGGATGATCTCCACACGCTGCATCTCGCCCACGCTCAGGGTGTGCACCGGGCGCAGCGGGTCGATGTCCAGCCCGTACTCGGCCGCGGTGGCGGCGATGCGGCGCGTGACCTCGGCCAGCTGCAGCCGCTTGTCCAGGCCCAGCCACACATTCTCGGCCACGGTGAGGGTGTCGAACAGGCTGAAATGCTGGAACACCATGGCGATGCCCAGCGCCCTCGCCTCCTGCGGATTGCGCACCGCCACCAGCTGGCCGTTGAAATGCAGGCTGCCCTCGTCGGGCTTGACCGCGCCGTAGATGATCTTCATCAGCGTGGACTTGCCCGCGCCGTTCTCGCCCAGCACGGCGTGGATCTCGCCGGGCTGCACCGTGAGGGACACGCCGCTGTTGGCCACCACGGCCGGATAGCGCTTCGTGATGCCCGCCAGCTGCAGGCGCGGCACCGGCGCCGCGGCGGCGGGGGAGGTGTGGAAGGAATTCATGCGGGCGATTGTCTCTTGATTTTCAAAGGGGGTTGGGCACGAAACCGGAATGCTGCGCACGTCCGTCATGCGTTGGCCGCTATGTTTTTCGTAGCGATGCCGCCACGGTGCGCACGCTGTCGCGCAGCCACATGGCAGCGGCCGAATGGTGGGTGCGGGCATGCCACAGCTGGTAGTACATCAGGCGCGGGAAGGGCACCGGGCACGGCAGCACGGTGAGCGACAGGCGGTCGGTGAAGCGTTCGCAGAACTGCCGCCCCGTGGTGAGCACCAGCAGGCTGGCGGCGACCATCTCCGGGATCAGGCTGAAATGGGCGCAGCGCGCGGTCACGCGGCGCTGCAGGCCCAGGGAGTCGAGGTGCGCGTCGATCACGCCGCGCGCGCCGGGGTGCGTAGGCGTGGGGGCGATGTGCTCGGCGGCCAGCCACTCGTCCGTGTCCCAGCCGCGGCGCACCGCCGGGTGCGCGGGGCTCACGAGGCAGACCACCTCGTCGCCGAAAAGCCGCCCCATGTGCAGGTCGTCGGGTGGCTGGGGCCAGTTGCCGATGACCACGTCCACCTCGCCCTGTGCCAGGTGCGCGTGGTAGTGCGCGTCGGCCGACAGCGGCAGCACCTCGACCGGGCACAGCGGGGCCTCGGCCTTGAGGCGAGCCACCAGGCGCGGCAGGAAGAGCGGGTCCAGGTAGTCGCTCGCGGCGATGCGGAAGGTGCGCGTGGCAGTGCGCGCGTCGAACCCGCGCGCATCGGAGAACAGCGCCTCGGCCGACCGCAGGATGGCGCCCGCCGGCTCCACCATGCGCAGCGCGGCATCGGTGGGCAGCATGGCCGCGCCCGAGCGCACCAGCAGCGGATCGCCCGCCAGGTCGCGCAGGCGGCGCAGCGCCGCCGACACGGCCGGCTGGTGCATGCCCAGCCGCACGGCGGCCCGCGATACGCTGCGTTCAGTCAACACGGTGTGCAAGACCCTTATGAGATGGAGGTCTATCTTGTCGAAAAGGGCTTGGTCTCTCATAAGGGTCGGGGCATTCCAGCCATACGCCATCGCGTATGGCACGCCGGGCCTGCCGGTGGCGAGCGAAGGCGCAGTGAAGAAGGCAAGGGAAGATCGCACTGTAGCGCCGAGGCCGCGCGACCGCGAGCCAGGCAACTACCGAGGCGGCGGCGCGGGTGGTCAGATCTCGTCGATGGCCGTCGAACGCGCGGCGCCCGGCTGCGGCGCCGGGTCGAGCGAGAAGCGGTCGCCGGTCGTCACATAGAAGCTCGCGCCGAACCGCCCCACCGGGTGGTAGTCCTGCAGCCGCACCCGCCAGCGCTCGGTGTCCACCAGGCCCTCTCGCGCGCCCAGCCACTGCACGCGGCCGATGAAGACGTAGCGGCTGGCCGTTTCCATGGTTTCGTGCAGCACGCATTCGAACGCCACCGGGGCCTCGGCGATGCGCGGCGGGGCCACGCTGCGCGACGGCACCGGCGTGAGGCCGGCATGCACCAGTTCGCTCTCGTGCGGCGGCAGCGCATCGCCGCAGGCATGCATGCGCTGGGCCATGGCCTCGTCGGCGATGTGCACCACGAATTCGCCGGTGCGCAGGATGTTGGCGGCCGTGTCCTTGAGGCGGCCACCCTGCAGCCGGTTGATGCTCACCATCAGCACCGGCGGGTCCTCGCCCAGCATGTTGAACATGCTGAACGGCGCGGCGTTCACCGTGCCGTCCTCCCCGAGGGTGGTGATGAGCGCGATCGGGCGCGGCACGATCAGGCTGGCCATCAGCTTGTAGCGCTCGTAGGCGCCGAGTTGCGAGAAATCGATGTCCATCCGGTGTCCTTGGGGTCTGCGGCCTGCCACCTTGGCGTGGCGCCACGAAGGGACGCAGCATCCGTGCCAGGCGAAGGCAGTAAAGGGTGCCAAAGCAACGGCCGGTGTGCGGGCATGGCGCCCGGCGCATGGCCGTTATACGCTCGCCCATATGCGCCGCCACCCCCGGGCCCACTACCCTGTACCGACATGGCGCGCACACTGGCCCCAACGACCGAACCCTGCCCTGCACAACGCATGACCACCACCCGCCCGCTGCGATTCATCCGCCGGGGCCAGCCCGTGACGCTGGCCCATGTTCCTCCCGACCGCACCCTGCTGGAGGTGCTGCGCGAAGACCTGGGCCACACCGGCACCAAGGAAGGATGCGGCGAGGGCGACTGCGGCGCCTGCACCGTGGTGCTGGGCGAGGCCGTGGACGGCCGCGTGCGCTACCGGGCCGTGAACAGCTGCATCCGCCTGGCCCACTCCATCGACGGCATGGCGCTGTGGACGGTGGAAGACCTGGACCAGGACCCGCTGCTCCAGCCCGCGCCGCCCGCCACCCCGCCCTCCAGCGGCGCCCCCTCCAGCGCGCCGGGCCTGCACCCCGCCCAGGAAGCCATGGTGCAGTGCCACGGCTCGCAGTGCGGCTTCTGCACGCCGGGCTTCGTGATGAGCCTGTTCGGCATGTACCAGAATCACGTGTGCCAGGGCCGCGCGGTCACGCGCGAGCAGGCCGTGCACGACCTGTCGGGCAACCTGTGCCGCTGCACCGGCTACCGCCCCATCCTGGACGCGGCCGAGCGGATGGCCGCCCTGCCCCGCATGCAGGTGGACGAAGCGCAACTGCTGCCGCAGCTGGCATCGCTGTCCCGGCCGGAGCCGGCCGCCAACGGCGCCTACCTGGCCCCGGTCACGCTGGCCGAACTGCTGGCCGCGCGCGCCGCGCACCCCACCGCCCAGGTGGTGGCCGGCGCCACCGACGTGGGCCTGTGGATCACCAAGCAGCACCGCCAGTTCGCGCAGATGCTCGACGTCACGCGGGCGCAGGAGCTGCGCCGCATGGGCACGCAGGGCGGGCGGCTGTCCATCGGCGCGGCCGTGCCGCTGGCCGACGCGTTCGATGCGCTGCAGGCCCACTGGCCCATGCTGCACCGCTTCGCCGCGCGCTTCGCCGGGCTGCCCGTGCGCAACTCCGGCACGCTGGGCGGCAACGTGGCCAACGGCTCGCCGATCGGCGACTCCATGCCCCTGCTGATCGCGCTGGGCGCCAGCGTGGTGCTGGCCAGCCTGCGCGGCGAACGCACGCTGGCGCTGGAAGACCTGTACACCGGCTACCGCCAGAACGTGATGGCGCCGGATGAGCTGCTCGTGCGCATCGAGGTGCCGCTGCCCGCGCCGGGCGAATCGCTGGCGGCCTACAAGGTGTCCAAGCGCTTGGACGACGACATCTCCGCCGTGTGCCTGGTGCTGAACCTCGACATCGCCGACGGCCGGGTGCGGCGCGCCCGCATCGGCGCGGGCGGGGTCGCCGCCACGCCCGCGCGGGCCCGGCAGACCGAGGCCGCACTTGCCGGCCAGCCCTGGACCGTGGAGACGGTGGAGCGCGCCGCGGCCGCCCTGCAGGCCGAGTTCCAGCCCATCTCCGACATGCGGGCGAGCGGCGAATACCGCCGTGCCGTGCTCGCGGGGCTGCTCCGCCGCTTCTGGCTGGAGCGCCAGGGGCCGCAGGCCGTTCCCCTGCCCGTTCCCCTGCCCATTCCCGTCTTGCTGGAGCAACTGCGCCCGGAGGCCCTCGCATGAAACGGCACGACGACGCCCCCTTGAGCCGCGACGCCGAAGACGACCCCGTGGCCATCGCCGCCAACGCGGCCGGGGCCGCCGGCCCGCAAACGCCCCAGGCCCGCCCGCCCGAGGGCGCCCCCGCGCCGGCCCGCGCCATGGGCCGATCGCATCCCCACGAAAGCGCGCGCGCCCAGGTGGCGGGCAGCGCCCATTACATCGACGACCTGCCCGAGGTGAAGGGCACGCTGTATGCCGCGCCCATCCTCTCGCCCGTGGCGCACGGGCGCCTGAACGGGGTGGACACCCGCGCGGCGCTGGCCCTGCCCGGCGTGCTCGGCGTGGTGCTCAGCGCCGACGTGCCGGGCGACAAGCTGCTGGCCGCCTTCGCGCACGACGAGCCCGTGTTCGCCATCGACACCGTGCAGCACGTGGGCCAGGTGATCGGTCTGGTGGTGGCCGACTCGGTCATGCAGGCCCGCCGCGCCGCGCGCGCCGTGGTGCCGGACATCACCCCCCTGCCCGCGGTGCTGACCGTGCACGAGGCGCTGGCCGCCGAAAGCTACGTGCTGCCGCCCGTCTTCGTGCGCCGCGGCGACGCCGACGCGGGCCTGGGCCGCGCGGCGCACCGGTTGCAGGGCCGCTTCGAGGTCGGCGGGCAGGAGCATTTCTACCTGGAGGGCCAGATCGCCTACGCGCTGCCGCTGGAGCAGCGGCAGTGGTGGATCCACTCCAGCACCCAGCACCCGGGCGAGGTGCAGCACTGGGTGGCACACGCCCTGGGGCTGGAGAACCACGCGGTGCGCGTGGAATGCCGGCGCCTGGGCGGGGGCTTCGGTGGCAAGGAAACGCAGGCCGGCCACCTGGCCGTGTGGGCGGCAGTGGCGGCCCATAAGTTCGGCCGCCCGGTCAAGCTGCGGTTGGACCGGGACGAGGACTTCATGGTGACGGGCAAGCGCCACCCGTTCGCCTACGAATACGACGTGGGCTTCGACGGCACGGGCCGCATCACGGGCCTGCGGCTGCGCATGGCGGCCAACTGCGGCTTCTCGGCCGACCTGTCGGGCCCCGTGGCCGACCGCGCCGTATTCCACAGCGACAACGCGTACTTCCTGGAAAACGTCGAGATCGCCTCGTACCGCTGCAAGACAAACACGCAGAGCCACACGGCCTTTCGCGGCTTCGGCGGGCCGCAGGGCGTGATCGCCATCGAGGCCATCCTGGGAGACATCGCACGGGCCCTGGGGTGCGATGGGCTCGCGGTGCGCATGCGCAACCTGTACGGCACCACCGACCGCAACGTCACCCACTACCAGATGCCGGTGGAGGACAACATCCTTCACGATCTGCTACCAAAATTAGAGCAATCCAGCCAATATAAACGCCGGCATGAGGCCATTTTGGCCTGGAATGCCGCGAGCCCCGTGCTCAAACGCGGGCTGGCGATCACGCCGGTGAAGTTCGGCATCAGCTTCACCGCCACGCTGTTCAACCAGGCCGGCGCGCTGGTGCACGTGTACACCGACGGCAGCGTGCAGGTGAACCACGGCGGCACCGAGATGGGCCAGGGCCTGCACACCAAGGTGGCGCAGATCGTGGCCGACGAACTGGGCGTGCCGCTGGCGCGCGTGCTGGTGACCGCCAGCGACACCAGCAAGGTGCCCAACGCCAGTGCCACGGCCGCATCGAGCGGCACCGACCTGAACGGCCGCGCCGCCCAGTTCGCCGCGCGCCACGTGCGCGACAACCTCGCCGCCTTCGTGTGCGGCCTGGATCACTGCGGCGCCGGCGAGGTGCAATTCGCCGGCGGGCAGGTCATCACGCCCCACGCGGTGCGCGACTGGGGCGACGTGGTGAAGGAGGCCTATGCCAACCGCATCCAGCTGTGGAGCGACGGCTTTTACCGCACGCCCAAGATCCACTACGACAAGGCCACGCTCACCGGCCGGCCGTTCTACTACTTCGCCTACGGCGCGGCCTGCACCGAGGTGGCCATCGACACGCTCACCGGCGAGAGCCGCGTGCTGGCCGTGGACATCCTGCACGACGTGGGCCGCAGCATCAACCCGGCCATCGACATCGGCCAGATCGAGGGCGGCTTCGTGCAGGGCATGGGCTGGCTCACGACCGAGCAGCTGGTGTGGAACGACCAGGGCCGGCTCACCACCCACGCCCCCAGCACCTACAAGATCCCGGCCACGGGCGACATTCCCGAGCGCTTCACCGTGGCGCTGTGGCACGAGGCCAACCGGGAAGACAACGTGGGCGGCAGCAAGGCCGTGGGCGAGCCGCCGTTCATGCTGGCCATCAGCGTGTACGAGGCCCTGCGCAACGCGATTGCCGCAGCGCGCCCGGCTGAGGCGGCCCGGCAGCCGGTCACGCTGACCGCGCCCGCCACGGCCGAGAACGTGCTTCGGGCACTGGGCGGGATGGACCGGGCGGCGGACGCTCAGAAGCGGTAGGTGGCCGAGACGAACGCGTTGCGCCCCTGCCCCGGCGTGATCCAGCGGCTCACGTGCAGGTGGCTCGACACGAAGTAGTGCTGGTCGAACAGGTTGCGCACCGTCGCCTGGACCTCGACGCTCTGGCCGTGGGCCAGCGTCGTCGTCCAGGTCTGGCTCAGGTCGACGCGCGCGTAGCCCGGCAGCACCGTGGTGTTGGCCTCGTCGGCGAAGCGCCGGCTTTGCAGGTACAGGCCCGCGCCCGTCTTCCACTGCGCATTCCAGGCGTACTGCGCCCACAGCGTGGCCGCATGCCGGGCCACGTTGGGGACGGACATGCCGCCGTACACGGGGTTCTGCAGGTACTTCGCATGGGTGAAGGCATAGGTGGCGGCCACGGCCACCCGGTCCGTCACCTGGCCGGACAGCGACGCCTCGATGCCCTGCGACCGCGCGCTGCCGGCCGTGGTGAAGTCGAAGTTGTTCAGCGGCGTGCTCAGGTCGGACGCGATCATGTTCTTCTGATCGAGGCGGTACACCGCCAGGTCGCTGACCACCGCGCCGCCGCGCCACAGCGATTTCCAGCCGGCTTCGACCTGCGCCGAACGGCGCGAGGGCAGGGACTGGTTCGACGATGAAGCCACCTGGTTGGGCGAGGTGCCGGTGGACACGTTGGCATACAGCGTATCGGTCTCCGACAGCCGGCGCAGCACCGCCAGCTTCGGGTTCCAGCGCGACTCCTCCACGGGCAGCACGCCGGCCGTGCCGTACAGGAAGCGCTGGCGCGTGAAGCGCAGGCCCGCCACCACCGACCACGCGCCGAAGTCGATCTGGTCCTGAGCGGACGCCGACACGGATTCGAGATCCTGCGTCGTCAGGCTCTGCGCCAACACCGCACCGGCCGGGGGCGCGGTCACCCGGCCATACACCGGGTCGAACACGTTGATGGCCGGGCTGGTCGAGGCCGGCACCGACAGCGCGGGCTGGTTCAGCACCTCCTTGTAGTAGTCCGCCCCGAAGTACAACTGGTGCGTCACCGCGCCGGTGCCCTGCGTGCTGGAAAGCGCGGTCGAGAACGAGTCGATGCGGCGCTCGGTGCCCGGCTCCCAGGCCGAGACCCGCGCATAGGTGCCGGCGGGCTGGCCCGCCAGCGGCGAGCCGTTCAGCAGGTTCTTGATGGAGGTCGAATGCGCCTCCAGGTGCGTGAAATCGGCCGACCACCGCGTGTGGGCCGACAGGGCGACATCGCCGTGCAGGTCGTAGATGCGGTTGTTGGTGGTCGAGTCGCCGAACGGCTCGCCGAGCTGCCGGTCCCGTGGCACGGCGACCGGCCGCCCGCCCAGGGCGGGAAGTCCATAGTCCGGCTGGTAGGTCTGGTTGGTGGCCTCCACGTTGGCGCGCAGGTGGTAGCGGTTGCCATCGCTTTGGGCCAGGCCCAGCTTGATGCCGTCGAGGCGGTCTTCCACATGCCGCCATTGGCTGGCCTGGGACCGCGTGGCCGTCACGCGGGCGGCCAGTTCGTTCTCCGCCGACAGCACGCGGTTCAGGTCGATGGATGCCTCCAGCGCGCCGTGCGCGCCCGCGCCGAGCGAGGCGCTGCCGAAGTTCGCCAACTGCGGCTGGCGCGTCACGAGGTTGACGGTGCCGCCCGGTTCGCTGCGCACGCCGAGGGCCGCGCCGGGTCCCCGCAGCACGTCCACGCTTTCCACGAACGCCGGGGTATAGGGGTAGTTGGACAGCCGCACGCCGTCGCGCAGCACGCGGTTGGAGCCGGTGCCGCTGTCGGTCACCGCGCCGCGCAGGATGAAGAACTGCGTGTGCGACCCGTTGAAGCCCGAGTCGGCCTGCGCGCCGGGCACGTTGCGCAGCGCGTCCTGCAAGGTGGTGCCGCCCTGCTGGCGGACCAGCTCGGCGGGCACGGTGGTGACGGAAAACGGCGTGTCCAGCGACGATCCCGCCGTGCCGGTGGCGAGGCGGGAACTGCGCTGCGCCGCCGGTGTGGCCGGCGCCGTGACGGTGACGGCAGGCAGTGCCGGGCTGCGTTCGGCCGCCGGGTCTGCAGGGGTGGGCGTCTGGGCGGTGGCGGCCAGGGCCAGCCAGGCCAGGGCCATCCCCAGCGCGACGGGTCGTGCAATGGTTGGGTGCATAAAAAAATGGCTCTCTGTGGCGCCCCATCGGGCGCCGCTGATCGGTGCGAAAAACATCGCATCGCGTGGCCTGCCGTGGTGGCCGGCCAGCGCTGCGAAATCGGAAGGCGGATCAGGAGAGCGGCGGCGGCCCACGGGCCGGAAGCGGCGCCGCGGTGGCCGCGGCGATGCGCGCGGCCGCAATGGATTGCACCGCGCGCGACAGCGGCAGCACGACCGGCAGAGCGACCGCCGGCGGCTGCGCCGGGGGCGCGGCCAGCAGGCACAGCGGGCAGTCCCAGTGCGCCAGGCCCGCGGGCTGCACGCCGTCATCGGCATGCACGACGGCCTTCACCGTTCCGACGCCGGTGCAGACCCACTCGACCCCCTGGGGATGCACGATGGGCGAGGCCACCGCCACGCCCAGCGACAGCACGAACCACGCCATGACCCAGCGCACGCTGGCTTGCCAACGCGCCAGCCCGCCGTGGACAGCAAGGGGGTTGCGCAGCGGGCGATGGGGTTGGGGCACGGGGCGATTATCGGCAAACCGACGAGGCAAGGGCGATGCATCCAGCGATGGGGCGGCGGCAGGGCGCGATGGCCGCCGCGGCACATCCCGCCTTCACGCCGCGCGCACCTGCGCGCGACCACCCCGCACCGAGCGCACCTCGACCCGGTCGCGGCCCGCGCGCTTGGCCTCATAGCACGCCATGTCGGCCGCATGGAGCACCGCGGTCACGTCGTACACGCCGCTGTCCAGCGGCACGAGGCCGATGCTCACGCCCAGCGTGTAGCTGCGGCCCTGGTACGAGGGCTCCCACGCACGGACGGCGGCGCACAGCTGCTCGGCGATGGCCAGCCCGCGCCCCAGCGGGCAGCCGGGCAGCACCACGGCGAACTCGTCGCCACCCAGCCGAGCCGCCCAGCCCACCGACCGCACCTGGGTCTCGATGAGGCGGCCCACGTGGCGCAGCACGTCGTCGCCCGCGTCGTGCCCGGCGATGGCGTTGACCACGGTGAAATGGTCCAGGTCCAGGAACAGCACCACGCCCTCGCCCACCTCCCCGCCCGGGTGCGCCTGCACCGTGTCGGGGCGGGCCGCGCGGTCGGCCAGCAGCGCATGCAGGCGCTGGCTGAACGCGTCGCGGTTGGCCAGCTGCGTGAGGGCGTCGAGCCCGCCCGCCCAGTTCTCGCGGCGGCGGGCCTCGCGCGCAGCGGTGAGGTCCTCCAGCATCCAGACGGTGCCCGCATCGCCCAGGGCGTCCCGCACCGAGCGACCCAGCACGCGGGCCCACACCGCGCTGCCGTCCTGGCGCAGGAAGCACACGTCGCCATCGAAGGTGCCGTGCGCCGAGAACTCCGCCCGCACGCGCCGCTTGAGGTGCTCGTACTCGGCATCGCTCACGTAGAGCGCGCGGGCCAGCCGCCCCTGCAGCTGCGCCGGCTCGTAGCCCAGCATGCGGCCGGCCTGCAGGCTCACGACCTGCAGGTTCTCGCCGCGCGTGATGATGATGCCGGTGGGTGCGTGGTCCAGGATGGACTGCAACTGCCCCCGCAGCAGCCCCATCTGCGACTGCGTGCTGGCGCGCTCGTCGAGCAGGCCGCGGCAGGCTGCCACCAGCCCGTCCACCTCGCCGGCGCCCTGCGGCCAGGGCATGTCTTCACGGGCGCCGGGCGCGCGGGCGCCCAGGTGCGCGGCGCGGTGGCACAGCCGGGCGAGGGGCTGCGCCAGCCAGGCCATGCAGGCCACGGCCAGCAATGCGGCCGCGCCGATGAGGGCGGCCGCCAGCCAGGCGGCCCGGCGCTGCGCGCCCTCCAGTGGCGCGAGCAGGGCCTGGGCATCGTTCACGCGCGCCACCGTCCACTGGGTCATGGGCATGCCGGCCAGACTGACCACATGGCCCGGCAGCCGCTCAGTGAAGCCGCGCCCCATGACCGGCTGATCCTTGTCGCCCGACCGCGCGAACACCTGCGACAGGCCGGCCTCGTCGCGCACGCTGCCCATCACCCGCGCGGGGTCGGGGTGCGACAGGATGGTGCCGTCGCGCGTGAAGACGATGAGCCGGGATTCCTTGCGCGCCGGCAGCGACATCGAGGGCGGCAGCAGCCCCTGCGACTGCAGGCGCAGCACGCCCGAGACGGCGCCCACCACCGTGCCCTCGTCCCGGTGCAGCGGTATCGTGAACATCACGCGCGCCTCGCTCGGCCGCCCGCCGATCAGGCCCGACACCAGCGGCTTGCCTTCCAGCATGGTGCGGCGCAGGCTGTCGCGCTCGGCCGGATCGAGGCTGGAGCCGCTGTCCAGGCGGCCGTATTGCAGGTTGATGGCCACGGTGCCGTCCTGCCGCACCACCTGCATGGCATCGAAGAAGCGCACCGCCGGCAGGCCCTGCTGCAGCAGCCACCCGAGGGACGACGGCGAGTCGAGCATGACGGGCTGGATGCCCTCGGCCACGGTGCTGAGCACCTTCTGGCTCTGCTCGATCTTGCTGGCCAGCAGCCGCGCGACCACTTCGACCTCGTCGGTCTGCTGGCTCACCAGGCGGCGCATGGCCTCCTCGCCGGCCGCGCGCGAAACGGTCCAGGCGGCCATCGCCCCGGCGAACACCACCGCCAGCACGGCCACCAGCATCAGGCGCTGCACCAGGCGGCCGGGCAGCAGCCAGCCGGGCGTGTCGCCCGCCGCGTCCTGCTCCGCCTCGAGCGCCTCGTGCGAGGGCGGCGTCATCGGCGCTCCGTGGACGAAGCACCTCTGGCAAAGGGGCGGCGAAAGGCGCAGGGCATGCTGTCAGGCGGAATGTGCAATGGGGTGCGAACGAATATACGCAGCCCCCTGCGGGCGCGGGTTGGGTGGAACCCTCGGTCGGTCCGGGGGAAACCCTGAGCCCTTTCGCACCGCCGTGCCATGGCCGCGCTGCCCGATCGGCCGCGCGTTGCAGCCACCCCACCCCGCTCCTTGCCAGGGCGGCCGAACGCGCTTCAGCCGACCCCGGCCACCACCTGCAGCGCGCCGGGCCGTGGCAGATTGAGCACATTGCCCGTGCCCGAAATGAGCCCGTGGTCGCGCAGGTGGCGCAGCACGCGCGACAGGGTTTCCGGCGCGATGCCCAGTTGCGCGGCGATGAGCCGCTTGCGCTGGTGCAGCGTCACGCGCATCGTGCCCGCATCGTCTTGCTGGGCGTGCCGCAGCAGCCACTGGGCGCAACGCGCCTCGGCGTCCTGCGCGAGCCGGCTCACGGCCAGCTCGGTCTGCTGGCAGTAGCCCCGCGCCATGTCGTACACCAGCGCCCGGGCGGGCGACGGCAGCGATTCGAAGCCGGACCGGAAGGCCTCCAGCGGCATGCGGCGCAGCAGCACGCGCGTGTCCGCCACCATGTCCACCATGCACGCCTGGCCGAGCAGCGCGGGAGCGGCATCGAGCCAGCACGGCCCCTCCACCGCACCCAACTGGTGCCGAAGCAGCCCATCCTCGCGCACCCCGAGCAGCACACGGCCGCTGTCCAGGTACAGCACGCTGGCCGGACGCTGGTGGCGCTCGCGCAGCACTTCGCCTGCAGGGGCCTCGGTCTTGGTCGGCGCGGGGGTGGAAGAAGAGGGAAACATAGAGCCGCCACTGTGACCGCAGCACCGCCGCGCGGTGTTGAGCAAAGTCAAATGCGGTGCGCTCAGGCCGCAGCCGCCGCGCCCGGATGCCACGAGCGCCGCATGCCCCCACAGGCCGAATGGTGAAGGCACGGTCCTTGCTTGGAGCCCTTTGCAAATTGACACGTTTTTCCTTCCCCCCCTTCCCTTTCGCAGGAGTCGTATGAAAAAGAATTGGATCGCGCTGGGTGCAGCGCTGCTTTGTTCCGCCGGGGCGCAGGCCCAAAGCTCCGTGCAGCTCACCGGCTTGGCCGACGTGTTCGCTGGGTCCATCAAGATGGCCGGCGATGCGGGCCGCAAGTCGGTCGTGGACAGCGGCGGCCTCACGACCTCGTGGTTCGGCTTCAAGGGCACGGAAGATCTCGGCGGCGGACTGAAGGCCAACTTCCAGCTGACCTCGTTCATCAAGGTGGACAACGGCTCGCAGGGGCGCTTCGCCAACGACACGTTCTTCTCGCGCGATGCCAACGTCAGCCTGTCGGGCGACTTCGGCTCGGTGATGCTGGGCCGCTGGATGGCGCCCAACTTCCTGCCCTCGGTGGTGGGCAATCCGTTCGGCGATTCGTTCACCTTCTCGCCGCTGATCCTGCACATGAACGTGCCGCTGTTCAACGGCACCGGCTGGGGCGCGACCACGCCGTCCGACACGGGCTGGAGCAACCAGATCGTCTACAGCACGCCGAAATTCGGCGGCTTCTCGGCCAACATCCAGTACCAGTTCGGCGAGCAGCCGGGCGACAACGGCAAGAAGAACTTCGGCGCGAACTTCTTCTACTTCGGCGGCCCCGTGACGCTGACGGGCTTCTACGAGCGCGACCAGATCAGCAACCCTGCCGTTCCCAATGCCTACCTGGGCACGAAGAAGACCGACTGGATGCTGCTGGGCGCCTACGACTTCGGCCTGGTCAAGCCCTTCGTGAGCTACGGCGAGGCCAAGGCCGACAACACCACCAACAAGGCCAAGACGGTGCAGCTGGGCGCCTCGGTGCCGGTCGGCCCGGCCGGCAAGGTGCTGGTGGAGTGGGTCAAGACCGAGATGACGCAGACCGACATCGACCGCAAAACCTTCACGCTGGGCTACGACCACTTCCTGTCCAAGCGCACCGACGTGTACGCCATGCTCATGAACGACCGCATCACGGCGCAGACGAAGGGCAACAGCTTCGGCGTGGGCATCCGCCACCGCTTCTGATCGCCGCACGGCGCGCAGGGCGCCCCAAAACCAAAAGCGCGGGAGTCGCCTCCCGCGCTTTTTTTATGGATGCGGCCGCGCTGCCGGATCAGATCTTGCGCGACAGGTCCCACATGGCATCGACCAGCAGGTCGATGTCGCGCGCGTCGTGCCACAGGTGGGTGGAGACGCGCACGCCGTAGTGGTTGGCGGGCGCTCCGATGACGGGGAAATCGGCGTTGCGGATCACGAAGCCCTGCGGGTATTCGCTCAGCATGCGCGCCACGAAGGCGGCGGCATCAGGACATTTTCCAGTCGTGATGAATGATGCGCCGCACGATGGATGCTTTGTGAAGCTCAAGGAGATAGACGCTCCGAGGGCTGTTTGTTTTCACAAGCTGCCTCGACTGCCACTTCACGAGCGCCCCTCGCAACTGAGCAGCGGCGAAGGCGGCGTGCATTCCGATGGAAGTTTTTCAAAAACCACATCGCGGCCCACGTGCACCCTGTTCACGGGGCCGGGCGTGTCCACGTCCCAGACGATGGCGTCGTTGTGCCACAGATCGACCACGGGGCTCTCGCCGAGCAGCGCCCTGGACTCGAATCGGTGCAGGCGCACCACGGCCGGCTTTTTCATCTCGGGGTGTGTGATCCGCTGCCACCAGGAGGCGTGGTAGATGTCCACTCGGTACACATACCGGGGGCTGTTGTAGCGGTTGTAGAGCGTTGGAGTGGAAACGTACCAAGCCAGGAACAGTGCGGCGTGCAATGCCAGCCACCAGGCGATGCACGGGATTTTCTTCAACAAGGAAAGCATCTTCATCACTTGCCGAAATTCTTCTGGCACTCGGGCAGATGCAAATCCTGCTCGGCGCATTCCAGCGGAACGTTCTTGAACTCCACATCCATGCCCACGCTCACTATTTGCAGGTCCTTGGGGGGGTCCACGAACCACATGATCTGGCTATTGCCGCCATTCATATCGACCATCTGGCTTTCGCCTAGCATGGCCCTAGGGTCCACTTGGTACAAGCGCACCATGGCGGGCATCCTGAAATCGTAATGAACGATGCGCTGAAGAAGGGATGGGTCATAAAACTCCAGGCGATACGCCATGCGGGGGCTGTTGTAGCTGGAGCGGAAAGTGGGGGTGGACACATACCAGCCAGCCAACAGCAACAGGTCCAGCGCCAAGCACCAGGCAATGCACGGAACCTTCTTGAAATCGGGCAATTTCATTACCACTCCAGCGATATAGAAAAAGGCAGGCGGATCCGATGCACGTCGGACAGGACAATGAAGTCCCCGCCCCGTCCGTACATGCCGCGCCATCGGCGAAAGTCCTGATTCTGAACCCAGTAGGCATGGCCCCGTGCTTGGGCCTCTTCCTCATTCGCCCACTGTTCAGAAATCGACACGCGTCCCCCCAGGTCGATGCGGCTGACGCCCCCATACCCCCAGAAGCCCAAGGGCTGCGAGAGGAAGGGATGGTCGCCATCGTTGAAATCGTAGGAGTCTCGCAAGTAAAAGCCCAGTTCATCGATCCGGATGACCGTCTTTCCAGCGCCGTTGGAGGTGACGACCCCGGACACCGCCACTTTGAGTATCGCCTCCCCCATCGCACCGTAGAAGTCGTCCAGCGGATCGCTCAAACGCCCTACGCTCAAGATATTCACTTGGCAGCTTTTATCCACGGCCTTGGCCGGCTGACCCAGCGAGCCGAACCGCCAAGACGACTGAGGGCGCCCCCTGCCCTGCTGCACCACCAGTTTCCTCAGTTGTGCCAAACCGGCCGGGCTGGCCCACTGCGCCTGCAACGTCGCCATAGCTGTCCGCACCCGTGCGAAACCCAGAGCCCAGGCCATGGAGACGGTGCTCTCATCCAGTTGCACCGAATTCAACGTGGCGGTTTGATAGGGAGGATCACCCCGCTTCATCTCATAGGGCATCTCAAAAGCCGCCCCGCGAAACCACCGCTCCATCAGCGCCGCCGCCACCGGCCACCCCATGCGCGAACGCATCACGCCGGGAATGTCGTCGAGCTGAAACAGCCGCACCTTCGGCGGCAGCTTTTTCTGCAGTTGCGCGCGCAACTGCTCCTGGTCCACCTTGACCACGTCTTTCATGCATCCTCCCTTTTCCCGGCATCGCTTGTTTTTGGAACTGCGGATTCTAGGAAGAAAGGTGGCGCAAAACCCTGGGCTCATCATCTTTATAGTTACGCAGCGTAACTATAAAAACCCCAGAAGCGAGCGACACTATGGGAGGCCACGCCACGACGGCAAGCGCGGAACGATGGACCTGAGCTACACCTGCGCCGCCGGAACAAGTGCAGCCAGTTGCACGATGGATCTCGGCGGCACGCGCGTGCTGGCCGTGCTGCCGCTGCAGGGCGACAACGACGCGCCCTACCCCGGGTTCGAACCGTCGCAGGTGCCCGCATGAGCGGCGGCGCCCCCATCCGCGTGCTGCTGGTGGACGACCACCCGCTGGTGCGCGACGGCGTGCGCATGCGGCTGGAGGCCACGGGCCACATCCGCGTCGCGGGCGAGGCGGGCGGCGTGCAGGAGGCCGTGGACCTGGCCGCCGCCCTGCTGCCCGACATCGTGGTGACCGACATCCGCATGCCGGATGCGAGCGGCATCCACCTGGCCACGGTGTTCCGCGACCGCTTTCCGCAGGTGCGCGTGCTGGTGCTGTCCATGCACCACGATGGCGAATACGTGCGCCGTGCGGCCGCGCTGGGCGTGCGGGGCTACGTGCTCAAGGACGCGCCGGCGCGCCAGCTGGTGGAGGCGATCGAGGCGGTGCACGCCGGCGGGCGATACTTCACCGAAGGCGTGCAGGCCCTGCTGTACGAGGCGCCTCCCGTTCCAGCGCCGTCGGGCCGCGCGCTCACCCCGCGCGAGGCCGCCGTGCTGGAGCTGCTGGCCGAGGGCCGATCCAACAAGGACATCGCCCAGCGCATGGGCACCTCGGTGCGCACGGTCGAGACCCATCGCCTGCACCTGCGCCGCAAGCTGCGCATCGAGGGCCAGGCGGCGCTCGTCAAATACGCGGTGGACTACGCCGACCTGCGCAGCGACCCCTGAGCGGCGTGGGCGATCCCTGGCGGCATGGCACCTGTCATTTCGCTGTCACGGCGCACGGCTATGGTCCGCGGTGAAATTGTGTAAGGTTGTAACCATGATCGATGCATCTCCCCGGGGCCGGCGCGATGCCTTGCTGGCGGCGTTGTCGCCCGGGGTGCGCAACGGCCATGGGCCGCTGGCGCAGCTCATGCGCGGCGACGGCCTGCACTGTGTCTTCCAGCCCCTGGCCGATCTGCGCGAGGGCGGCATCTACGCGCACGAGGCGCTGATCCGCGGCCCGGAGGGCACGCCCCTGCACACGCCCGATGCGCTGTTGCGCTGCGCGAGCGAAGAAGGCCTGCTGCAGGACTTCGAACTGCTGTGCGTGTTCATCGCGCTGCAGCAGTGGGGCGTGCTGGGCGCGGCCGGCCGCCTGTTCGTGAACATCAGCGCCGATGCGCTGGTGCGCGGCGTGGCGCTGTGCGGTGGCGCCTCGCTGGCCGAGGCCGCGCAGGCGATGGGCGTATCAGCCCGCATGGTGGTGCTGGAGATCACCGAGCACGAGCGTGTGACCGACATGGAGCCGCTGCGCCACGCGCTGAAGGAAGTGCACGCCAGCGGCGCCCGGCTGGCACTGGACGACTTCGGCGACGGCCGGTCCAGCCTGCGGCTGTGGTCCGAAGCCAAGCCCGACTTCGTCAAGATCGACAAATACTTCGTGCGCGACCTGGGCGCGCACCCCGAGAACCTGCAGATGCTGCAGGCCATCAAGGGCATCGCCGACGTGTTCGGCACCACGCTCATCGCCGAGGGCATCGAGACGCAGGAGGACCTGCGCGCCCTGCGCGACCTCGACATCCCCTACGGCCAGGGCTACCTGCTGGGCCGCCCGGCCCCGCTGCCGCGCGACACCATCCTGCTGCCCGCGCTCGATGCGCTGCGCGACCGCCGCGTGGCCGTGCTGCCGCACCTGGGCCAGAACGTGCGGCCGGGCATCCTGCGCAACCTGCTCGTGGTGCAGGCGCCCACGGCCACGCCTGAGACCCGAAACGACACGGTGGCCGGGCTGTTCAAGGCCCATGCCGACCTGCACGCCATGGCGGTGGTGGACGGCACGCGGCCCGTGGCGCTCATCAACCGCCAGCAGTTCATGAACCACTACGCCACGCTGTACTTTCGCGAGGTGCACGGGCGCAAGCCCTGCATGGCGTTCGCGAACCACGCACCGCGCGTGGTGGAACTCGACTGCGACGTGGACCAGCTCGTGGGCATCCTCACCTCGCAGGACCAGCGCTACCTGAACGACGGCTTCATCGTCACCGACAACGGCCGCTACGTGGGCCTGGGCACGGGCGACTAACTGGTGCGCAGCGTGACCGAGGCGCGCATCGAGGCGGCGCGCCACGCCAACCCGCTCACCTTCCTGCCGGGGAACATCCCCATCAGCCTGCACATGCAGCGGCTGCTGGACAGCGGCACCGAGTTCGTCGCCTGCTATGCCGACCTGAACCACTTCAAGCCGTTCAACGACTATTACGGCTACTGGCGCGGCGACCAGATGATCCGCCTCGTGGCGCGCCTGGCCGTGGCCCACTGCGATGCGCAGCGCGACTTCGTGGGGCATGTGGGCGGCGACGACTTCATGCTGCTGTTCCAGAGCACGGACTGGCTGCACCGCTGCCAGCGGATCGTGGACGAGTTCGCGCAGGAGGCCCTGGCCCTGTTCGACGACGCCTCGCGCAAGGCCGGCGGCATCTGGGCCGAGGACCGGCACGGCGTGAAGCGCTTTTTCACCTGCACCACGCTGTCGATCGGCGCGGTGCGCATCACGCCCGGCACCATTGCGCATGCGGAAGAAGTGGCCAACCTCGCGGCCCTGGCCAAGCACGATGCCAAACTGGCCGCGAGCGGCCTGGCCTGGCGCGACGCGGCGGACGACTCGGAGGCGGACGGCCACGATCGCGGCCCAGCCCGCATCGGCGGTCTGGGCGCGGACCGCGCCATCGCCCCCCGGTCGGGCGCACCGCTGGGCGCACGCAAAGCCGCCGCCCGCGTCGCGACGGACTGAGCGCCCCCGGCCGCGTCAGGGCACCGGTGCGCCGCCTTCGAACCAGCGCCGCACCACGTCGCGCTCCTCGTCCGTCATGCCGGTGGCGTTGTTCATCGGCATGAGCTTTTGCACCACGGCCTGTTGGTAGATGGCCTGGGCGTGCTGCTTGACCGACGGGGCCGAATCGAGCCGCAGGTTCTTCATCTGCACCTGCTCGCCGTGGCACAGGAAACAGCGCTGCGCCAGCACGGGCTGCAGCTTTTCGTAGCCGATCGTGCCCGATGCCGGCGGATTGCTTGTTTCTTTAGCTATCAAATTTGTAGCATTTCCTGCAGCCACCGGGGTGGTGGCCGGTGGCACGGGCCGCATCCACACGATGGCGCCGACGATGGCCGCCACGCCCACCAGCGCGTAGGGCAGCGGGTTGCCGTTGCGTCCGAGCTTGTGGCCGTGGCGCATGACGAAGAACTGCCGGATGGCCGCGCCGGCAAACATCATCACGATCAGCACCAGCCAGTTCTGCGGGTGGCTCCAGGTGAAGCTGTAGTGGTTGGACAGCATGGCGAACAGCACCGGCAGCGTGAAGTACGTGTTGTGCACGCTGCGCTGCTTGCCGCGCTGGCCGTGGACCGGGTCCACGGGCTGGCCGGCCTGGATGGCGGCCACCATCTTCTTTTGCCCCGGAATGATCCAGAAGAACACGTTGGCGCTCATGGCCGTGGCGATCATCGCGCCCACCAGCAGGAAGGCCGCCCGGCCGGCGAACCAGTGGCAGGCCAGCCAGGAGGCCACGCACACCAGCCCGAACACGAGCGCGCCGACGATGGCGTCGCCGTTCCTGCGCCGCCCGAACAGGCGGCACACGGCGTCGTACAGCAGCCAGAAGACGACCAGGAAGCCCAGCGCCGCGCCGATGGCCGCGGGCGGCGCCCAGTCCATGCGCGATTTGTCGATGAGGTAGGTGCCGGCGCTCCACAGGTACGACACGGTGAACAGCGCGAAGCCGCTCAGCCAGGTGCTGTAGCTTTCCCAGTAGAACCAGTGCAGGTGCGCGGGCAGTTTCGGCGGCGAGACGGCGAACTTCACCGGATGGTAGAAGCCGCCGCCATGAACGGCCCAGAGCTCGCCGCTCACGCCCTGCTTTTTCAGGTCGTCGTCGACCGGCGGCGTGAGGCTGCTGTCCAGGAAGACGAAGTAGAACGACGAGCCCACCCAGGCGATCGCGGTGATGACGTGGACCCAGCGCAGCAGCAGGTTGGCCCAGTCGAGGAGATAGCTTTCCATGTGTCTCAGCCTCGGCGGCGCACGAAGGCGCCATGGGGGCGGCGCGCGGCGCACCACCCGGTCAACCTGCTCACCACTGCGGGCGCTCTGAGCAGAAGAAAAGGCCGCGCACCTGGGGGCTGACGACACGCGTCGGCTCCGGGCACCGCTGCGACCTGTGCCGCGAGTGTATGCAGGAATCGTTCCTGCCGAACGCCCGGCGCGGCACGGCGGCGTGCGGATTTACCCGGGCTGCGCGGGGTCCGGCGGCACCGGCAGGGCCAGCAGCTGCGCCGCCACCGACACGGCGATCACCTCGGGCTCCTTGCCCGCGATGCCGGGCAGCCCGATGGGGCAGGTGACCCACGCCAGTTCGTAGGGCGCGAAGCCGCGCGCGGCCAGCCGGTGCGAGAACGTCGCCCACTTCGTGCGGCTGCCGATGAGCCCGATGAAGGACAGGTCGCCCCGTTCGCGCCGGCGCAGCAGGCAGGCGGCCACCACGTCCAGGTCCTCGGCGTGGCTGAAGCTCATGACCAGCACGCGCGAGCCCGGCGCCAGCGACGGCACGGCGGCGTGCACCGGATCGGAGTGCTCGCACGCCACGCCTGGCGGCGCCTCGGCCGGGGCCACGGGGAATGCGGGGAACACGCTGTCGCGGCTGTCGATCCAGGTCAGGGCGAACGGCAGGGCCGAGAGCACGCGGACCAGCGCATGCCCCACATGGCCCGCGCCGAACAGCGCCACGGGCGTGCGCCGGGGCGCCAGCCGCTGCGCCAGCGCGGCACGCTCGCCCGGTCCCACCACGGTGAACCGCAGGAACACCACGCCGCCGCAGCACTGCCCCAGGCTGGGTCCGAGCGCGAACCGCAGCACGGCGGCCCCCCCCTCGCCCGCCAGCCGGCGGCGCGCCTGCGCGATGGCATCGAACTCCAGCCGCCCGCCGCCGATGGTGCCGGCCAGGCCATCGGCCAGCACGGCCATCCACGCACCGCTTTCGCGCGGCACCGAGCCTTGGGTAGACTCCACCTCCACCATGCAGGCCGGGCCGTGCGCCAAGCCCTCCAGCAAACGATGCAACGCCGCCATCACCATCCGAGTCCTCCGGTACGCCCCGCGCAACGGCAGCACGGGCACCGCACAGCATAGCCACAGCGAGACCTGCCCATGCCCACCCCTTCTCCTGAACGGCCCCACAGCCGGCCGCGCGGCCGGTGGCTGGCGGCCAGCGTCATGGCCGCCCTGGCATCCCTCATCGCGGCCTGCCGGTCGTCGGGACCGGAACCGGCCCCCCCGCCCGCCAAGGCCGCGTCGGACACCAGCAGCCCGCTGGAGAAGGAGGTGGTGGGCCCGGTGCCTGCCGAGCAAGGCTCCGCGCGCCCCTCGGCCGCCGAAACGCCCCGCGCCTACCGGCAGGACGCCGCCACCCACCTGTACGGCCTGAACGCCCACCGCATCTACAAGGGCAAGCTGCCGCCCTTGCTGTACGCCATCGGCACGCTGCAGGTGGACATCGACCGCGCCGGCCGCGTGACCCGGCTGAACTGGATGCGCGCGCCGCGCCACGCGCCCGAGGTCATCGCCGAGATCGAGCGCACGGTGCGCGCCGCCGCGCCCTACCCCGTGCCTTCGCGGATGGGCAAGGTCACCTACACCGACACCTGGCTGTGGCACAAGTCCGGGCGCTTCCAGCTCGACACGCTGACCGAGGGCCAGCTCTGAGCCGGGCCTGCGCCCCGGGCCGCCCGGCGGCCCGCGTTCAGGAGCCGCGGTAGGTGGAGTAGCTCCACGGGCTGACCAGCAGCGGCACGTGGTAGTGCTGGTCCGCGTGGGCCACGCCGAAATCGAGGCTCACCTGGTTCAGGAAGTTCGGCTCGGGCAGTTGCACCCCCCGGCTGCGGAAATAGCCCGCCACGTCGAACGTGAGGCGGTAGGTGCCCGCGCGCAGGCTGGCGTTGTCGAACAGCGGCGCATCGGTGCGGCCATCGGCGTTGAGCACCAGCCGCTGCAGCAGCGTGGCGGCCTCGCCATGGGTGGCATACAGGGCCACGGCCATGCCCGCCGCGGGGCATCCGTGCATGGTGTCGAGAACGTGGGTGCTGAGGCCCATGGGCCATCTCCTTGGGGTGGATTGAAGGGATCGGAAACCGCCCCCGCCGGCAGCGCGGCGAGCGGACGACCCGCCGAGTATGCATGGCCGCCATGGCCCGCACGGCGCGCCTGCCTCATACCCCAGGCAGTTTGTCCGAATATCTTTCGGACATTTACAAAAATGCTTTTCAGCATACAAATCCGGGCGATTTTCCTGCCATGGCTTGGATATCATCGCCACGCTTGAATTTTCAAGCCGCGATATTCAAAACCATGAATGGAGGTTTTTCCAATGCAACGCCTTGCCGCCGTTTTGCTGGCTTCTTCGTTTTCCCTGATGGCCCTGCCGGCCAGCGCCAAAAGCCGGCTCGATAATCCGGCCGACATCCAGCAGGCGCTGGCCGCCGGGGACGCGGTGTCGGTCGCCATCGACCTCTCGCTGTGCACCCCCAACTCCGCCAACGCCACCCCGAGCCGCACGCGCGGCGGCCTGCGCATCGAGGCCTACCGCATCGTCGAAGACGGCACGCTGTCCTTCAGCGACGCCCATTTCACCGTTGCCCGCGACGGCCTGCCGATCCAGCAGCTGCTGCGCTACCAGGTGCGCCCGGACGGCACCATCGACTTCACCATGTTCGTCTTCGACCTGCCCGGCTACCAGCAGCGCGCCGAACCGCTGGCCTACCGCTGCGCGATCAACCAGGGCCTGCGCTTTCACGCCGATTAATCCAACCAGGGCCTGAAAAGCACACCGCCCCGCCGATCCCAACGATCGGCGGGGCGGTGCAGGTGATTTTCAAGCCGCCGCCCCATATTCAGGGCGGCATTTTTTCGGATTATCGAAGCCGTTGAAGGCCCGCCGCGTCAACGCGCCGCGCAGAAACCGAATTCCGCCTTCGCGCCGGGGGCCAGCGTCTTGTTCCAGTCCACACCCGAAGCGTGGAGCGTGCTGCCCGATTGCGACCACACGGCGTTCCAGAGGTTGTTCACCGTGCCGGTGATGGTCAGGTTCAGGGCCCAGTCGCCCGCCGCGCCGCCGGTGTTGGTGACCTGCATGCGTTCGCAGTAGCCGGTGTTCCATTCGCTGTCCACGATGACCTGGGTGCTGAAGCTGGCGCCGCCCGTGGGAGGGGTGGTCGGCGGCGTGGTGGGTGGCGTCGTCGGGGGCGTCGTCGGAGGGGTGGTGGGCGGTGTGGTCGGCGGCGTCGTGGGAGGGGTGCTGGAGCCGTCGCCCCACAGGCGCTGGAGCAGCGTGACCTTGTCGGTCCGCACCGTCGTCCAGTCGTCGTTCAGGATGCCGCCCGTGTCGCCGCTGTTGGGGTTCCACGACCAGTAGAAGCCGCTGCGGATGCCCTTGCCGATGAGGTAGTCCACCAGCTTGTTCTGCCAGGCCACGTCGCGGGCATCGCCCTGGCCGAACTTGCCGCCGAACTCGCCCAGCAGCACGGCGTGGCCGGCCTGCACGAAGCGGCCGAAGTGCTGCTCCCAGATGGCGGGCATGTTGTCGGGGAAATTGGAGGCGCCGAAATACGGCTGGCCGTACACGTCCGGGCCGTAGGCGTGCGGGGCGAGCAGCAGGCGGTCGGCCGGAATGTTCAGCGGCGTGCACTCCAGCGGCTCGAGGCTGCCGCCCCACCAGTGGCCACCACTGCTGGAGCAGCTGGGGTTCTCCGCCACGCCTTCCACCACGATCAGCCAGCGGGGCGCCACCTGCAGCACGGCGGCCGAGGCGCGCTCGGCCGCGCGGTTCCAGTCGGTGGCGGCATTGCCGGTGCCCCAGGTGGCGGCGCCGTGCGGCTCGTTCTTGAGGTCCAGGCCGATGACGCCGGGCACGCTGGCGTAGCGCTGCGCGACGAAGGTCAGGTCGGTGATCCACTGCTGCTCGCTGTACGAGCCGGTGTACCAGAGCTCGGAGATGCTCTGGCAGTCGGGCGTGTGGTGGTCCAGCAGCACGTACATGCCGCGGCTGCTCAGCTCGTTCACCACCTTGTCCAGCACCTGCAGGGCGCTCAGGCCCTGCAGGTCGGCGTTGCGGCCGTAGTCGATGCTGTTGGGCGGCGTGCCGCGCAGGGTCTGCGGGCAGAACGGCAGGCGCACGGCATTGAAGCCCTGGCCCTGCATCTGCGTGATCATGTCCTTCCAGTTGCGCGCCCACAGCCCGTGGACCACGTTGGTGTTGGTCTCGAAGCCGAACCAGTTCACGCCGCGCAGCTGCACGGCATTGCCGTTGTCGTCCACCACCTTGCCGGCATCGATCGCATAGCTCCAGGACAGGCTGCTGGCCGCCAGCAGGCAGCCGCCCAGCACGAGCTTCTTCAGTAAGGATTTCATCGCCATGTCGCACCTCCGTGGTTGAAAGGAAGGCCCGCCGGAGGGCCGCGACCACGGCCAACATTCTTCCTGGCGGAAACCGGCTGACATGCTAGGGCCAGAGTTCCCTGTCAAAGTGCAACTTTTCAACGCAGACGTTCGCAAATGCAAATGGGAGGTGCGCCAACAGGCGCGGCCACAGGGAAGCGGCAGGCAACTTCTCTACACTCGCCACGGCGCCGCCGCTGGGCGTCCGCCGATTCATAACGAGGAGAGAGCATGAACCCCATCCAACGCACGCTGCTGGCCAGCAGCCTGGCCCTTGCCCTGGCCAGCCTGGCCGCCTGCACCAACGTGCCCACGGCCGGCCCCGGCAGTGCCGAGGGAGTGCCCGCCGCCGCGCCGCAGGCCGTTCAGCAGACGGCCGCGGCCCGCGCCGCCAGCAATTCCTACGATTTCGACATGGATGTGTTCCACCCGGTGGTGGCGCGCAACGGCATGGTCTCCACCGAGCAGGAACTGGCCTCGCGCGTGGGCCTGGACATCCTCAAGGCCGGCGGCAATGCGGTGGATGCCGCGGTGGGCATCGGTTTCGCGCTGGCCGTGGTGCTGCCCAATGCGGGCAACCTGGGTGGCGGCGGTTTCATGATGGTGCACGACGCCAAGACCGGCAAGGACGTGGCGCTCGACTTCCGCGAAGTGGCGCCGCAAAAGGCCACCCGCGACATGTACCTCGACGCCAGCGGCAACGTGGTGGACGGCAAGTCCCTGTACACGCCCTACGCCGTGGGCGTGCCGGGCACGGTGGCGGGCATGGAGCATGCGCTCAAGAACTGGGGCACGCTGCCGCTGTCGCGCGTGATCGCCCCGGCCATCGCGCTGGCGGACAAGGGCTTTCCCGTCAGCCTCACGCTGGCCAAGACGCTGCACCAGGAGAAGGCCAACATGGGCAAATGGCCGGCGACGCGCCAGATCTTCTGGCGCGGCGACAGCCCGCTCAAGGTCGGCGACCGGCTGGTGCAAAAGGACCTGGCGCAGTCGCTGCGGCTCATCAGCCAGCAGGGTGCCAAGGCGTTCTACCAGGGCCCCATCGCGCGCCGCATCGCCGCCGAGATGGCGCCCCACCCCGGCGCCCTCACGCTGCAGGACCTGGCGGCCTACAAGGTGGTCGAGCGCGAGCCGGTGCGCGGCACCTACCGCGGTTACCAGATCGTGACCATGCCGCCCCCGTCCTCCGGCGGCGCGCACCTGGTGCAGATGCTGAACATGCTGGAGCAGTGGCCGCTGTCGCAATGGGGGCAGAACAGCGCGCAGACGATCCACTACATGGCCGAGAGCATGAAGCTCGCCTACGCCGACCGCTCGGAATACCTGGGCGATCCGGACTTCGTGAAGATCCCGCTCAAGGGCCTGACCTCCAAGGCCTACGCGCAGTCGCTGGCCAAGGGCATCAGCCCCACCACGGCGCGCCAGGCCAAGGACATCAAGCCCGGCCAGCCCCAGCCGTATGAAAGCGACCAGACCACCCACTACTCGGTGGTGGACAAGGCGGGCAACGCCGTGGCGGTGACCTACACGCTCAACACCAACTTCGGCAGCGGCATCGTCGCCAAGGGCACCGGCATCCTGCTGAACAACGAGATGGACGACTTCTCCGCCAAGCCCGGCGTGGCCAATACCTACGGCCTGGTCGGCGGCGATGCCAACGCGGTGGCGCCCAACAAGCGCCCGCTGTCGTCGATGACGCCCACCATGGTGCTCAAGGACGGCAAGCCCATGCTCGTGACCGGCAGCCCCGGCGGCGCGCGCATCATCACCACGGTGCTGCAGACCATCGTGAACACCATCGACTTCGGCATGAACCCGGCCGAGGCGGCCTCGGTGCCGCGCGTGCACCACCAGTGGACGCCCGACGAGCTGCGCGTGGAAAAGGGCCTCAGCACCGACACCCTGTCGCAACTGCAGGCCCGCGGCCACCACATCGCCGTGAAGCCTTCGATGGGCCGCACGCAGACCATCCAGTTCCACGACGGGCTGCTGTACGGCGCCTCCGACCCGCGCAATCCCGACGGCGAGACGCTGGGGTACTGACCCGCGGCGTTCCCTGCCCTCCCAGGCCGTGCTCCGCAAGGGGCGCGGCCTTTTTTCATGGGGGCGTGGGCCCGGAGAAGTTTCAAGCAAAAAAGGCCTGCAGCGCATATTCCACTAGGGCATTGCGCTATTGAATCAATAGCACCCTGAAATCGTTCACATTGGTGTGCGTGGGCCCGGTGACCACCAGATCGCCCAGCGCCGAGAAGAACCCGTAGGCGTCGTTGCGGTCCAGGTGGCGGGCCACGGCCAGGTCGGCGGCACGGGCCCGTGCCAGGGTGTCGGGCGTGACGATCGCGCCGGCGTTGTCCTCCACGCCGTCGATGCCGTCGGTGTCGGCCGCCAGCGCCCACACGCCCGGCTGCCCCTGCAGCGCCTGCGCCAGGCCCAGGCAGAACTCCCCCGCCCGGCCGCCCCGGCCCCGGGGCACGCCCTCGGCGCGCGGGCGCACGGTCACCGTGGTCTCGCCGCCCGACAGGATGACGCAGGGGCGCGCGAACGGCTGGCCGCGCTGCGCCACCGAGCGCGCCAGCGCCGCATGCACGCGGCCCACCTCGCGCGACTCGCCCTCCATCTCGTCGGACAGGATGTACGCCGCCATGCCGGCCGCGCGCGCCGCCGCAGCAGCAGCCTCCAGCGACTGCTGCGGCGCGGCGATCAGGTGGACCGCGTGGCCGGCGAAGGCCGCGTCGCCGGGCTTGGGGGTCTCCAGCGCGCCGGCCTGCAGCGCCGCATGCACCGGCGCGGGCAGGTCGATGCGGTAGCGCGCCAGGATGTCCAGCGCCTCGGCGCAGGTCGTGCCGTCGGGCACCGTGGGGCCGCTGGCGATCACGGCGGGGTCGTCGCCCGGCACGTCGCTGATGGCCAGGGTGACCACGCGGGCCGGCGCGCACGCGGCCGCCAGCCGGCCACCCTTGATGCGCGACAGGTGCTTGCGCACGCAATTCATCTCGGCGATGCCGGCGCCGCTCTCCAGCAGCGCGCGGTGGATGCGCTGCTTTTCCGCCAGGGTCAGGCCCTCGGCCGGCAGGGTGAGCAGTGCGGAGCCGCCACCCGAGATCAGGCACAGCACCAGGTCATCGGCCGTGAGCCCCTGCGTGAACGCCAGCATGCGCCCGGCCGCCGCCAGGCCCGCCGCATCGGGCACGGGGTGCGCGGCCTCCACGATCTCCACGCGCTGCGGCAGCCCGGGCGGCCGCTCGGGCACATGGCCGTAGCGCGTCACGACCAGGCCCGACAGCGGCGCATCGGCCGGCCACAGCGCCTCCAGCGCGTGCACCATCGAGCCGCCCGCCTTGCCCGCCCCGAGCACCAGCGTGCGCCCGCGCGGCGGCGGCGGCAGGTGCGCAGCCAGGCCATGGGCCGGCAACGCGGCATGCACGGCCACGTCGTACAGATGGCGGAGGAACGCGGCCGGCTGGCTGGCCGGCGGCGACACGGGCAAGGCCGGCAGGCCGGCGGCGGCAGGGGTCTTGGGGGTGGTCATCCCCGGATTCTGGCCGAACAGGTAGGCACCCCATCGTCCACCAAAACTGTATACACGTTGCCGGGCCACGGCTATCATGCGCCGATGGAAACCTCCACCACCAGTGCCATCGTCGGCGACCTGACGCGGGCCATCGTCGAGCACCGGCTGCTGCCGGGCGCCAAGCTGGCGGAGCAGAAACTGGCCGACCATTTCGGCGTCTCGCGCACGCTGGTGCGGCAGGCGCTGTTCCAGCTGTCGCAAAAGCGGCTGGTGCACCTGGCGCCCGCGCGCGGCGCCTTCGTGGCCGCGCCCTCCGCCGACGAGGCGCGGCAGGTGTTCGCCGTCCGCCGCATGCTGGAGGCCGAGATGACCCGCGCCTTCGTGCGAGAGGTCACCCCCGCCCGCATCCGCGCCCTGCGCGAGCACGTGGCCCGCGAGAAGGCGGCCGTGGACGGCGCCGACGTGCAGGACCGCACCGAACTGCTGGGCGACTTCCACGTGCGCATGGCCGAGCTGATGGGCAACCAGGTGCTGGCACAGATGCTGCAGGAGCTGATCTCGCGCTGTGCGCTGATCACGCTCATGTACCAGAGCGCCGACGAGGCCGCGCACTCGCACGACGAGCATGCCGAGATCGTCAAGGCCCTGGCCGCGCGCGACGAGGAGCGCGCCGTGCGCCTGATGGACGCGCATCTGCTGCATGTGCAGGACAGCCTGATGTTCGACCGCAAGCTGCCCCCCAACGACATCTCCATGGCTCTTTCGTGAGGACCCGATGACCGCCGCCCCGATCTACGACGCCACCCTGCCCTACCCCCGCGACCTCGTGGGCTACGGGCGCAATCCGCCGCACGCGCGCTGGCCGGGCAACGCCCGCATCGCCGTGCAGTTCGTGCTGAACTACGAGGAAGGCGGCGAGAACGCCGTGCTGCACGGCGATGCCGGCAGCGAGCAGTTCCTGTCGGAAATGTTCAACCCGGCCAGCTACCCCGACCGGCACATCAGCATGGAGGGGATCTACGAATACGGCTCGCGCGCCGGCGTGTGGCGCCTGCTGCGCGAGTTCGAAAAGCGCGGCCTGCCGCTCACCGTGTTCGGCGTGGCGACGGCCTTGCAGCGCCACCCCCACGTCACCGCCGCCTTCATGGAACTGGGCCACGAGATCGCCTGCCACGGTCTCAAGTGGATCCACTACCAGAACGTGCCCGAGGCCGTGGAGCGCGCCCACATGGCCGAGGCCCTGGCCATCTTCGAGGCGCTCACGGGCCAGCGGCACGGCGCACCCGGCACGCTGCACGGCGCGGGCTGGTACACCGGCCGCGACAGCCCCAACACCCGCCGCCTGGTGGCCGACCACGGCGGCTTCGCCTACGACAGCGACTACTACGGCGACGACCTGCCCTTCTGGATGAAGGTCGCCCGGACCGACGGCAGCACGGCCCGGCAGCTCATCGTGCCCTACACGCTCGACTGCAACGACATGCGCTTCGCGCTGCCCCAGGGCTACTCGCACGCCGACCCGTTCTTCCAGTACATGAAGGACACGTTCGATGCGCTGTACGCCGAGGGCGACCCCGCCGGCGACGACCGCCCCAAGATGATGAGCATCGGCATGCACTGCCGGCTGCTCGGGCGCCCGGGCCGCATCACCGCGCTGCAGCGCTTCCTGGACCACGTGCAGCGGCACGACCACGTGTGGGTGTGCCGCCGCATCGACATCGCACGCCACTGGGCCGAGACCCATCCCTGCCCGGAGTGAACGCCATGCCCCTCACCCTCGAACAACTGAATGCCGCCGCCCCCGAAGAGGCCGCGCGCCTGCTGGACGGCCTGTACGAGCATTCGCCGTGGATCGCCGCGCAGGCGCTCGCCGCGCGGCCCTTCCGCTCGCTCGCGCAGTTCAAGCACGCGATGGTGCGCGTGCTGGCCCAGGCACCGCGCGAGGCGCAGCTGGCCCTGGTGCGCGCCCACCCGGAACTGGCGGGCAAGGCCATGGTGGCGAACGCGCTCACGGCCGAGTCGGCCCGCGAGCAGGGCACGGCCGGCCTCACGCAGTGCACACCCGAAGAGTTCGCGCGCATCCAGCAGCTCAACGCCGAGTACAACGTGCGCTTCGGCTTCCCGTTCATCCTCGCGGTGCGCGGCCCGCGCGGCACGGGGCTGCCCCGGCAGGACATCATCGACACCTTCGCGCGCCGGCTCACCAACCCACCGGACTTCGAGCTGGCCGAGGCGCTGCGCAACATCCACCGCATCGCCGAGATCCGCCTGAACGACCTGTTCGGCGTGGCGCCCACGCTGGGCAACGGCGTATGGGACTGGCAGGAAACCCTTGCGCAGCACAGCGACCCGGGCTTTGCCGAGAAGGGCCAGCTCACCGTCACCTACCTGACCGATGCGCACCGCGCCTGCGCGCAGCGCATCAGCCACTGGATGCGCGACTGCGGCTTCGACGAAGTGGCCGTGGACGCGGTGGGCAACGTGGTGGGCCGCTACCACGGCGCCACGCCCGATGCGCCCCTGCTCATGACCGGCAGCCACTACGACACCGTGCGCAACGGCGGCAAGTACGACGGCCGGCTGGGCATCTTCGTGCCCATGGCCTGCGTGCGCGAGCTGCACCGCCAGGGCCGGCGCCTGCCCTTTGGCATCGAGGTGGTGGGCTTTTCGGAGGAGGAAGGCCAGCGCTACAAGGCAACGTTCCTCGGCTCGGGCGCGCTCATCGGCGACTTCGACCCGGCGTGGCTCGACCAGAAGGACGCCGATGGCGTGACCCTGCGCGAGGCCATGCAGCATGCCGGCCTGTGCATCGACGACATTCCGAAGCTGCAGCGCGACCCGGGCCGCTACCTCGGCTTCGTCGAGGTGCACATCGAGCAGGGCCCGGTGCTCAACGAACTGGACCTGCCCCTGGGCGTGGTCACCTCCATCAACGGCAGCGTGCGCTTCGTGGGCGAGATGCACGGCATGGCGAGCCACGCCGGCACCACGCCCATGGACCGCCGCCGCGATGCGGCCGCCGCCGTGGCCGAACTCATCCTCGCGGTGGAGGCGCGTGCCGCGCGCGACGGCGACTCGGTGGGCACCATGGGCCTGCTGAACGTGCCCGGCGGCTCCATCAACGTGGTGCCGGGCCGCTGCCAGTTCAGCCTGGACCTGCGCGCCCCCACCGATCCCCAGCGCGATGCGCTGGTGGCCGACGTGCTGGCCGCGCTGCAGTCCATCGCCGCGCGGCGCGGCCTGCACTACACGCTGGAAGAAACCATGCGCGCCGCCGCCGCGCCCAGCGCACCCGCGTGGCAGCAGCGCTGGGAACGCGCCGTGGACGCACTGGGCGTGCCGGTGCACCGCATGCCCAGCGGCGCCGGGCACGACGCCATGAAGCTGCACGAAATCATGCCGCAGGCCATGCTGTTCGTGCGCGGCCTGAACAGCGGCATCAGCCACAACCCCCTGGAAAGCACGATAAGCGACGACATGCAGCTCGCCGTCGACGCCTTCTCCCACCTTCTGAACCAACTGGCCACCGAAACCCCATGAGCAGCACCTACCAATCACTGGACGCCTGGATCGACCAACATTTCGACGAAGAAGTGCGCTTTCTGCAGGCGCTGGTGCGCGTGCCCACCGACACGCCGCCCGGCAACAACGCCCCGCATGCCGAACGCACGGCCGAGCTGCTGCAGGCCTTCGGCTACGAGGCCGAGCGCCACCCCGTGCCCGAGGCCGAGGTCAAGGCCTACGGCATGGAATCCATCACCAACCTCATCGTGCGCCGGCCGTATGGCGAGGGCGCCACCGCCGCGGGTGGCCGCACCGTGGCGCTCAATGCCCACGGCGACGTGGTGCCGCCCGGCGAAGGCTGGACGCACGACCCCTACGGCGGCGAGATCGTGGACGGCAAGATCTACGGCCGCGCCACCGCGGTGAGCAAGAGCGATTTCGCCAGCTTCACCTTCGCCCTTCGCGCCCTGGAGGCCGTGGCGAAACCGACCAAGGGCGCGGTGGAACTGCACTTCACCTACGACGAAGAATTCGGCGGCGAACTGGGCCCGGGCTGGCTGCTGCGCCAGGGCCTGACCCGGCCCGATCTGCTGCTGGCCGCCGGCTTCAGCTACGAGGTCGTCACGGCGCACAACGGCTGCCTGCAGATGGAGGTGACCGTGCACGGCAAGATGGCCCATGCCGCCATTCCCCACACCGGCGTGGACGCGCTGCAGGGCGCGGTCGCGATCCTGAACGCCCTCTATGCGCAGAACGCCCGCTACCAGCAGATCACCTCGAAGGTGGCCGGCATCGAGCACCCCTACCTGAACGTGGGCCGCATCGAAGGCGGCACCAACACCAACGTGGTCCCGGGCAAGGTCGTGTTCAAGCTCGACCGCCGCATGATCCCCGAGGAAAACCCCGCCGAGGTCGAGGCCGCCATCCGCCAGGTGATCGCCGAGGCGGCCGCGGGCTGCGCCGGCATCACGGTGGACATCAAGCGCCTGCTGCTGGCCAATGCCATGCAGCCCCTGCCGGGCAACGCCCCGCTGGTGGCCGCGCTGCAAAAGCACGGCGAGGCACTCTTCGGCCAGCCGATCCCGGCCATGGGCACGCCGCTGTACACGGACGTGCGCCTGTACGGCGAGGCCGGCATTCCCGGCGTGATCTACGGCGCCGGCCCGCGCACCGTGCTGGAGTCGCACGCCAAGCGCGCCGACGAACGCCTGGACCTGGAAGACCTGCGGCGCGCGACCAAGGTGGTGGCGCGGACGCTGCACGACCTGCTGGGCTGAAGAGAGGACGGCGGCTCGCCGGTTAGGGCATGACGGCGGAGTCGGGCAACCGGGGGCAGTCGGTGCATTCTGGCGGGATGTTTTCGAACACCGCATCCCGCCCGACCTGCACCGCATTCACTGGTGGATTGAGCCACCAGTCAATCTCCCCGTTGAGCCAGAGATCCACCACCTCGCTTTCGCCCAACAGGGTTTCCGGCTGGATGCGATACAGGCGGATGACATGCGGATAGTGCATATCCCAGTGCGCAAGTCGCTGCAGCCATGAGGCTTCGTAGTAATCCAGTCGATAAACATGCCGAGGGCTGAAGTGGCTGCGATCGTATCTTGGGGAAAGTGCATGCCAAAGGGCACATGACAGTAACAACACTGCCGCGATCCACAGGGTTTTCTTCAAGGGGCTAAAGCCCCTACAGGCACCGAATATGCAGTGCGCCAGTTCATGGCATCAACACTGCATCCGGCAACCGTGGACATTCCCGGCATTCGGGCGCGATGTTCTCGAACACGATGTCATTGCCGATCACCACCGAATTGACGGGATCATCGAACCACCAGTTCAGCGATCCATTCATCCAAAGCTCCACCACGTCGCTTTCTCCCAGCAAGGTCTCCCGTTGATTCCGATACAGCCGAACAAATGCCGGCATTTTGAAACTGAAGTGAACCAAGCTTTGAATGGGGGACGCCTCGTAATATTCCACACGGTAGACTTTTCTCGGGCTGATCAATGTATGAAACAACTTCGGTGTGAATGCGTACCAGAAGGCCACCAAGACACCCACCAACAGCAGGAGAAAAACCGGCTTCTTAAAACGCTTCCACGCAATGCGCATAAAAATCACCATGCGATTTTTGTGAAAAAGGAAGCTTGATGCGCAACGTGTTGGAAAGAACTATGAAATCTCCGCCTCTGTTATTGCTCTCTCGCCACCTTCTGAAGTCCGCGTTCTGAACCAAGTACTTGCGACTCTGGACCGATGAAGGTGACTCGTTCACTGTCTGCGGTTCGATGGGCACACCCATTTTCGTGCCAAGACCACACTCCATTCCATTGAATCCCCAGCAGCCAAGGGGTTGGGATATAAAGAATCTGCCGTCGTTGAAATCGTAGGAATCACGCAAATAAAAAGCCAACTCATCCACCTCGATACCGGCTTTTCCGCCTCCTTGTGGAGTGACCACCCCTGAAACAGCCACCTTGATTTGCGCCTCGCCCATTGCCCCATATAAATCATTGAGCGGATCGCCCAACTTTCCGAAAACCAAATAATTGACTTGGCAAGTCGAGTCCAACACTGCTGGCGATTGAGCCAAATTACCGAAGCGCCAGCAACTGTGATTTTGTCCCAGACTCGCCCTGCCCACTCGGATCTTCAACTGCTGCATGCCAGCAGGGCTTGCCCATTTGGCTTGCAATTCTTGGACTGCGGCCCTGACACGTGCAAAACCCATTGCCCATTCCATGGTGACGGTGCTGTCGTCTAACTGCGAAGCAGGCAATTTATTCAGGCGACTGCCTTCCAGACTGCCCTTGACTCCCTCGGTCATCTGGAAAGCCGCCCCGTTGAACCACCGCTCCATCAAGTTCGACGCCACCGGCCACCCCAGCCGGGAACGCATCACACCCGGAATGTCACGCAGCTGAAAAAGCCGTGTGGCGTACTTGGGCGCAATCTTGCGCGCCAGTTCAGCGCGCAGTGCCTCCTGCGGCACCGTCACGATGTCGTTCATGGTCATTCCTCCCGTTTTTATTCCTATCTTCATTCGACAGGCGCGGATGATAGAAGCGCTTGAAGGACGAATGGCCCCTCAATCATTGATTAATAGTTACCAATCGCAAGCCAGCTTTGCTCCTGATCAAGCCGCAGCACCACCGCCGTGCCGCCACGCCACACGCGGGATAACCCCCAAACCAATGGCCCTGCTCAATGTCTACATTTCTTGTATGCAAGTTTGGTAAACCAACGTGATGACTGCCGGAGATCCCATGCAACGCTTCTTCCGTTCCCTGTTCGGCCGGGTGGTCCTGGCCCTGATCGCCGGCGTCATCGTCGGTCTGCTGTGGCCCCAGTGGGCGGTACAGCTCAAGCCCTTGGGCGACGGCTTCATCAAGCTCATCAAGATGCTGATCCCGCTCATCGTGTTCTGCGTGGTGGTGCATGGCATCGCGGGCACGGGGGATCTGAAGCGGGTGGGCCGCGTGGGGATCAAGTCGCTGATCTATTTCGAGGTGGTCACCAGCATCGCGCTGGTCCTGGGCCTGGTGCTGGCCTTCGTGTTCGAGCCGGGGGTCGGCATGAACGTGGACCCGCGGGCGCTGGACGCCTCGGCCATGGGCGCCTATGCCGACAACGCCAACAAGCTGGCGGGCGGCGGCTTCAGCGACTTTTTGCTCAAGCTGATTCCCAACACGGCGATCAGCGCGTTCTCCACGGGCGACGTGCTGCAGGTGCTGCTGTTTTCCATCGTGTTCGGCTGTGCGCTGTCGCTGGTGGGCGAGCGCGGCGCCCGGGTGGTCTCGCTCATCGATGACTTTTCCGCCGTGCTGTTCAAGGCGATGGGCCTGATCATCCAGCTCGCGCCCCTGGGCGTGCTGGGGGCCATCGCCTTCACGGTGGGCAAGTACGGCATCGGCTCGCTCAAGCAGCTGGGCCTGCTGGTCGCACTGTTCTATGCCGCGGTGTTTATCTTCGTGGTCGTGGTGTTGGGGCTGATCATGCGGTTTTCGGGCTTCAGCCTGTTCAAGCTGCTGCGCTACCTGCGCGAGGAGCTGGCCGTGGTGTTCGCCACCACGTCGTCCGACAGCGTGCTGCCGCAGGTCATGGCCAAGCTCAAGCACATGGGCATCCGCGACTCGACCGTGGGCCTGGTGATTCCCACAGGCTATTCGTTCAACCTGGACGCGTTCTCGATCTACATCACCCTGGCGGCGGTGTTCATCGCGCAGGCCACGAACACGCCGATTTCCATGGCGGACCTGCTGACGATCCTGGCGATCTCGCTGGTGACGTCCAAGGGCGCGCACGGGGTGCCGGGCTCGGCCATCGTGGTGCTGGCGGCCACGCTGCATGCGATTCCGGCCATTCCCGCGATCGGCCTGGTGCTGGTGCTGTCGGTGGACTGGTTCATGGGCATCGCCCGCGCGGTGGGCAACCTGATCGGCAACTGCGTGGCCACCGTGGCCATCGCCTCGTGGGAAGGCGACATCGACCGGACCCGAGCACATGCCGTGCTGGATGGCAAGACGCTGGATGCGCCCACGGACGTGTAGTGCGGCTTCCACACACATTCCAGGATACTGTAAGCACTGGTAACGCAATTACGGTGTAATGCAGGACTTCCTTTTCCGAGGCCGCCATGATCCAGTCTCTGCGCTCCAAAATCCTCGTCATCAGCACCGCCACCGTCGTCTGTGCCCTGGCGGTGACCGGTGCCGCCACCTACTCCATCACCCGCACCAACACGTTCGAGACCATCGAGCAGGACCTGAACGCCATCACGGCGGGCAACACGATGGCCATCGACCAGTGGGTGTCCGCCAAGGCGGCCGCCGTGAACGCCACCGCTGCGGTCGTGGAACAGGGCGATCCGCAGGGCTACGTGGCCCTGATGGGCAAGGCCAACGGTTTTCCCATCACCACCGTGGGCTGGGAGGACAAGACCTTCAAGTCCACCACGCAGACCCCTGCGGGCTATGACCCGACGGCCCGCCCCTGGTACAAAGCGGCAGTGCAGGCCGGCAAGCTGGCGGTCACCAAACCCTACGGCGACTCCACCACCGGCGTGCCTTATGTGGCCTTCGTCGCGCCGCTGCTGCGCAACGGCGCGCTGCAGGGCGTGGTCAACGGTGCGGTGCCGCTGGAGGGCGTGCGCGAGGTGGTCGCCGCCATCCGCCCCACGCCGAGCAGCCTGGGCTTCGTGGTGAACAGCGACGGCCAGATCCTGGCCCACGCGGACGCCAAGCTCAGCCTCAAGCCGGTGACCGAACTCTCGCCCCTGCTCACCCCCGCCGCCATGGCCTCGCTCGCAAGCGCGACGCGGCCGATGGAGGTGGAGCTCAACGGCAGCGCCAAGCTGCTCAAGGCCCGCCCGGTGCAGGGCACCGACTGGTCGCTGATCGTCGCCCTGGACAAGGCCGAGGCCACCACCGGCCTGCGCAGCGTGCTGCAGACGCTGGCCGTGGCCATCGTGCTGCTGGCCGTGCTGGCGGCTGCGGTGGGCGCGATGCTCACCGCCAAGTCGTTCCGCCGCCTGTCGGAGGTGCGCGACGCCATGGACGAGATCGGCTCCGGCGGCGGCGACCTGACGCACCGCCTGCCCGTCTCCGGCAGCGACGAGGTGGCCCAGATCGCCTCGTCGTTCAATGCCTTCGTGGACAAGATCAGCACCGTGCTGCAGGACGTGCGCCACGGCGTCGAATCGATGAAGACGGCCACCGACGAAATCAAGGCCGGCAACCACGACCTGTCCAACCGCACCGAGACCTCGGCCAGCAACCTGCAGGAAACCTCGGCCTCGCTGTCGCAGCTCACCGTCACCGTCAAGCAGTCCGCCGATGCGGCGGCGCAGGCCACGCGCCTGGCCACCTCGGCCAGCGCGTCGGCCAGCAAGGGCGGCGAAGTGGTGGCCAGCGCGGTCAGCACCATGGACGAGATCTCCAAGGCCTCATCCAAGATCGGCGAGATCATCGGCGTGATCGACTCCATCGCCTTCCAGACCAACATCCTCGCCCTGAACGCGGCCGTGGAAGCCGCCCGTGCCGGCGAGAACGGCCGGGGCTTCGCCGTGGTGGCGAGCGAGGTGCGCAGCCTGGCGCACCGCAGCGCCACGGCGGCCAAGGAGATCAAGACGCTTATCGACGCCTCGGGTGTGAGCGTGACGACCGGCACCCAGCGCGTGCGCGCGGCGGGCGAGACCATGGGCGAGATCGTGGACAGCATCCAGCGCGTCACGCAGATCATCGGCGAGATCAACAGCTCGATGACCGAGCAGAGCGCCGGCATCGGCCAGATCAACCAGGCCGTCGCCGAGATGGACCGCGCCACGCAGCAGAACGCCGCGCTGGTCGAGGAGTCCACCGCCGCCTCGGGCGTGCTCAACGAGCAGGCGCACAACCTCTCGCGCACCGTGGCCGGCTTCACGCTGGACAAGCACGGCGCCGCAGGCCACGGCGGCGCGACGCCCCTCGCCCTGCCGCGCTGAAAAGCGACGGCCGGCACCGCCCCTTGCCCACCATGAACGGTGCCAGCAGCCAGACCCAGATCGCCCAGCAGGTGGTGGAATCCATCCTGGCGCAAAAGCTCGCCCCCGGCGAGCGGCTGGGCGAGCAGGCGCTGGCCACCCTGTTCGGCGTGAGCCGCACCCTGGTGCGCGAAGCGCTCATGCAACTGCAGGCACGTGGCTTCGTCGAGGTGAGGCCACGCCGGGGCTGGTACGTGGTGGAGCCTTCGGTGGAAGACGCCCGCGATGCCTTCTCGGCGCGGCGCATCGTGGAATCCGGCATCCTGGCCGAAGCCGGGCGGCCGCTGCAGGCGGTGGTGCGCCGGCTGCGCCAGCACATCGCGCAGGAGCAGCAGGCCATCGACGATGCGGATGCCGCCACCCGGGCTTTTCTGCTGGCCGACTTCCACGTGTGCCTGGCCGAAGCGCTGGGCCACCGCAGCCTGAGCGGCATCCTGCGCGACCTCACCGCGCGCACCACGCTGGCCGCCTCGCTCTACCAGTCGCGCCACGAGGCCAGCCAGTCGTGCGCCGAGCACGCCGCCATCGTCGAGGCCCTCGAGCGCGGTGACACGGCCCTGGCGCGCGAGCGCATGCTGGCGCACATCGGGCATGTGGAGCAGGCGCTCGATTCGCAGGCCCCCCGCACGCACGATCGCCTGCGCGACTCGCTGGCGCCGCTGCCGGCGCGGGACGGCACGCGGGGCTGATTCCCGGGGCTGATGCGCACGCGCGAGCCCACCGGGCGCGCCGCCGGTTCGCCATTGCATCTCCGTTTAGAGGCAGTTCCCCAGGCGGCATGGGCGGCGCGGGCGTAGCATTCGTGCCCCACAGCGACAGACACGACCCGCCACCATGCCCCCCACCGAAGGTCGCGCCCCGTCAGTCGGCCGCTCCCCCCTCGGACGCCCCAGCGTCCAGCGCGCGCAGGAACTGCGCCAGATCATTGTCGATGTCGCGTCCGCCCTCATGCTGGAGCACGGCTACGCGGGCACCAGCATGGAAGCCATCGCCACCGCGGCAGGCGTGACGAAGCGGACCATCTACACCCGGTTCGAGTCGAAGGAAAACCTGTTGCGCGAGGTGCTGGCGACCGCCGCGCTGCCCGCATTGCAGCTCGATTTCCAGTTCGCGCCCGGCCTGGCCCTGCAGGACAAGCTGGTGCGGATCGGCCTGGAAATGAATGCCACGCTGCTGCACCCGGGCATGCAGAACTGGCTTCGGTTCGCCATCCACGGCATCGCGCTGCACCCGGAGCTGGCCCCGCTGGTCCATGGATTGATCGAGCAATACCTCGCGCTCCTGGCACAGCATCTGGCGGCCCTGTTCGCCAGCGAAGCCATGGTGGTGGATGACCTGCCCACCCTGGCGAAGGTGTTCGCCAGCCTGATCTCGTCGCCGGCGCAGAACCTGGCGGCCTTCGCGATGCCTCCCGGATCGCTCGAGGAACAGGCGCATCTCATGCACCGGTCCGTGGCGGTTTTCCTGGCCGGCTGCCGCGCCACCTGATCGCCTGCGACCTGCCGCGGCAACCGCTGCAGCCTTTCACGTGCGCCTGTGCGGGGCGCACCAGGACTTCAACCGCCTCCGTTTGTTGCACCGTGCTGACAGGCATCGCCATTAATGACACCAATCGGTTTCATTTATGATAGGATTTGAAACTATTGGTTACGCAGGCATTGGCACGGTCCCGCGATGTGTCCCTGCAAGGCTCTGCCATCGGCTCCAACAACGACAAAAGACAAAAGCGGCTCTCGACCTTGCTTGCACGAGGCGCGTCACGGCGCCTCGTGAATCAACGCCCCTCCACCCAGTGCTCACGAGGCCTGGGCCATTCCTGCGGCAATCCAATGCGTCGCCAGCGCCATCGCTGGTCTTTGACAATCCCAACGGACTCCGAAAATGGAATGGTTTACACGAATGAAGGTCGGCACCAAGCTGACCGCTGGCTTTCTGGCAGTCGCGGCGATCGGCGCGTTGATCGGTACGACCGGCATCCTGCGATCCAGTGAGATCAATGACCTGGCCGACCTGATGTACGAGCGCGAGGTGGTCGGCCTGTCCCATGCGGCGGACGCCAATATCCAGCTCATCGCTGCAGGCCGGGCGATTCGCAATGCCCTGCTCGCATCGACGCAGGAGGAGCGGCGTACCCACACGGAATCGGTGCAGGCCCGTTTGAAGGCGATGCACGAATCGCTGAACAAGACAGGCAACTTCTCCGTGACGGAACAGGGCAAGGCCCTGGTGACCGAGAGCCAGAAAGCCGCCAAGGCCTACGACGATGGCATTCAATCCGTCCTCGCGCTGCTGCAGACGGAAGAATTGGCGAACACGCGCGCCTCGGTGACCAGAATCCACGAAGTCAGGCAGCTCGCCGACAAGGCCGACGACCTGCTGGGACAGATCGTCGAACGCAAGCGCAGCAATGCCAAGAGCCTGAACGACAAGACGACCGAGATCTACCTCCAGGTGCGCCTCATCCTCATCTGCCTCACGATCGGCGGCGTGATCCTGGGCATCCTGATCGGCGTCCTGCTCACGCGGGGGCTCACGCGCCAACTGGGCGGCGAGCCCGCCGATGTGGCCCGGGTGGCCGGTGCCATCGCGCAGGGAAATCTGACCTTCCCCATCGACACCTCCCGCGCCGCCCGGGGCAGCGTGGTGGCGGCCATGCAGACCATGCAAACCTCGCTGCGCGAGGTGGTCGGCACGGTGCGCGCCAGCAGCGGAAACATCGCCGTGGGCGCGACCCAGATCGCCACCGGCAACGCCGACCTGTCGCAACGCACCGAAGAGCAGGCGAGCAACCTGGAGGAGACTGCCGCCTCCATGGAGGAGCTGACCAGCACGGTGATGAGCAGCGCGGACACCGCCAAGCAGGCCGCGCAACTGGCCCAGTCCGCCAGCCAGGCCGCGCAAAAGGGTGGCGAAGTGGTCGGGCAGGTGGTGTCGATGATGGGGGAGATCAACCACTCGTCCCAGCGGATCGCCGACATCATCGGCGTCATCGACGGCATCGCGTTCCAGACCAACATCCTGGCCCTGAATGCCGCCGTCGAGGCGGCCCGGGCCGGCGAGCAGGGCCGCGGTTTCGCGGTGGTGGCCAGCGAGGTCCGCAGCCTCGCCCAAAAGAGCGCCGAAGCCGCCAAGGAGATCAAGACGCTCATCAACGACAGCGTGGACAAGGTGGCCAACGGAAGCCAGCTCGTCAATGCCGCGGGCACCTCCATGGAGGACATCGTCGGGCAGGTCCAGCGCGTGAGCCACCTGATCCAGGAGATCACGTCGGCGACCCAGGAGCAGACCTCGGGCATCAGCCAGATCAACGAAGCCGTGATGCAGCTCGACCAGGTGACGCAGCAGAACGCGGCCCTGGTAGAAGAATCCGCGGCGGCGGCCGACAGCCTCGACCAGCAGGTCAAGCAGCTGGTGGCCGCCGTGGGCGTCTTCAAGCTCGACGAAGCCGCGCCCCTGCCTTCGGCACCGCCGGCTGCGGCCAAGGCGCATGCCCCGCTCATGCGCCCGCGCGAGGCGCCTGTGCATCGCAGCCAGCCGGCCCGCGCCCTCCCCCACGCCAGGGCGGCGGCATCACGGCCCGCGCCGGCACGAACCGTGCCGCGCGCACTTCCTCCGAAAGGCAGCCAGGAAGAGTGGGAAAGCTTCTGAAGCCGTGCGATGGCGGCGCGATGTCGACGCCATGGCGGCGGGATGCCCGCACCATGGCTGCGCCATCGCGCGGGCCTTTGCGAACGCGTAGCACGCCATGCGCAATCCGCATTGGCAGGGAGGATTTCCGCGCCCCGCTTGGAGTAAGCTCCCTGCGCATTTCTCCCTAGGATCTCCATCCATGACACAACACACACTGTCCGCAGCCGAGCAGGCCCTGCGCGAAGCCGCGCTCGAATACCACCGCAACCCCAGCCGCGGCAAGATCTCGGTCACGCCGACCAAGCCGCTGTCCAACCAGCGCGACCTGTCGCTGGCCTATTCGCCGGGCGTGGCCTACCCCTGCCTGGACATCCAGGCCGACCCGTCGCTGGCGTTCGACTACACGGCGCGCGGCAACCTGGTGGGTGTGATCACCAACGGCACGGCCGTGCTGGGCCTGGGCGACATCGGTCCGCTGGCCGGCAAGCCGGTGATGGAAGGCAAGGGCTGCCTGTTCAAGAAGTTCGCGGGCGTGGACGTGTTCGACATCGAGCTGGCCGAGCGCGATCCCGACAAGCTGGTGGAGATCATCGCGTCGCTGGAGCCCACGCTGGGCGGCATCAACCTGGAAGACATCAAGGCGCCCGAGTGCTTCTACATCGAGCGCGAACTCTCCAAGCGCCTGAACATCCCGGTGTTCCACGATGACCAGCACGGCACGGCCATCATCTCCAGCGCCGCGCTGCTGAACGGCCTGGAACTGGTGGGCAAGGAGATCGGCGCGGTGAAGGTGGCCGTGTCGGGCGCAGGCGCCGCCGCCATCGCCTGCCTGGACGTGATGGTGGGACTGGGCGTGAAGCGCGAGCACATCTTCGTGGTGGACTCCAAGGGCGTGATCCACGACGGCCGCGCCAACCTGGACGAATCCAAGGCCCGCTACGCGCAAAAGACCGACGCCCGCACGCTGGCCGACGTGGTCAACGGCGCCGACGTGTTCCTGGGCTGCTCGGCCCCCGGCGTGCTGACGGCCGAGATGGTCAAGACCATGGCCGACAAGCCGATCATCCTGGCCCTGGCCAACCCCGAGCCCGAGATCCGCCCCGAGCTGGCCAAGGCCGTGCGCCCCGACTGCATCATCGCCACGGGCCGTTCGGACTACCCGAACCAGGTCAACAACGTGCTGTGCTTTCCGTACATCTTCCGCGGCGCGCTCGACTGCGGCGCGACCAAGATCACGCAGGAGATGAAGCTGGCCTGCGTGCGCGAGATCGCCGACCTCGCCAAGGCCGAGATGAGCGACGAAGTGGCGGCCGCCTATGCGGGCCAGGAGCTGTCCTTCGGCCCCGACTACCTCATTCCCACGCCCTTCGACGTGCGCCTGATCCTGCGCATCGCCCCGGCCGTGGCCAAGGCGGCCGAGGCCTCGGGCGTGGCCACGCGGCCCATCCAGGACTACGCCGCCTACCGCGAAAGCCTCACCCGCTTCGTCTACCAGACCAGCATGTTCATGCGCCCGGTCTTCACCGCCGCCAAGGCCGCGCCCCAGCGCGTGGCCTATGCCGAAGGAGAGGACGACCGCGTGCTGCGCGCGGCGCAGGTGGCCGTCGACGAAGGCCTGGCGCGCCCGATCCTGATCGGCCGCCCCGCCGTCATCGCCACGCGCATCGCCAAGGCCGGCCTGCGCCTGCAGCCGGGCAAGGACGTGGAGATCTGCAACCCCGAGGACGATCCGCGCTTTCGCCAGTACTGGGAGGCCTACCACCAGCTCATGGGCCGCGACGGCATCACGCCCGAGGCCGCCAAGGCCGCGGTGCGCCGCTCCAACACGCTGATCGGCGCGCTCATGGTGCGTCTGGGCGACGCCGACGCGCTGCTGTGCGGGCTGGTGGGCCGCTTCGACCACCACCTGGAGCATGTGCGCCAGGTGATCGGCCTGAAGGAAGGCACGCCGGACTTCGCCACGGTGAACGCGCTCACGCTGGACCAGCACACGCTGTTCATCGCCGACACGTACATCAACGAGGCGCCCGATGCCGAGCAACTGGCCGCGATCGCGCTGATGGCGGCCGAGGAAGTGCAGCGCTTCGGCCTGCCGCCGAAGGTGGCGTTCCTGTCGCACTCCAACTACGGCTCGTCCACGCGCCCCTCGGCCCGCAAGATGCGCGCGGCACGCGACCTGTTCGTGAAGGCGGCGCCCCACATCGAGTGCGACGGCGAACTGCACGGCGACTCGGCCCTGTCGGAGAAGATCCGCCACACCGCGCTGCTGGAAGGCACGCTGTCGGGCTCGGCCAACGTGCTGATCTGCCCCAACCTGGACGCGGCGAACATATTGTTCAACGTGCTCAAGACCACCGGCAGCCACGGCACCACCATCGGCCCGATCCTGCTGGGTGCCGCGGCATCGGCCCATGTGCTGACGCCCTCCTCCACCGTGCGCCGCGTGGTCAACATGACCGCGCTGGCCGCGGCGAACGCGGCAGCGGCCAAGGCCCGCTGAACGCAAGGGCGCCGCCAGGCCCTCCCCGCCCGGGGGATGGGGCTGGCGGCAGGCGCCTGCGCAAGGCTCGGCGCCCCATGACCGGCTGACATCCCCGGGATAGCAGATCGATCCCCCGCACCTCACGCGCGGCGGGGTCTTTGTGCCGGAACATCCAGGCGGTTGTCGATGTGCGAGGCCTCGGCCGCCTCCACGCTCGCCAACTGCACCACCACTTCCACGCCCTGCGTCTTCTGCACCATGTTGCGCTCGTAGGAGCGCAGCGAATAGGGCTGCTTGGCCGCCGGGTCCTTCCACTGCGCTTCGACCGTTTCGGCCAGCGCGGAGATGGCCTGCGGCAAGCCGCTCGGGTGCTTCGCGCACAGCTGCATCGACGAGCGGTAGGCATCGTCCCGCGCGCGGGCCTCGGGCGTCACGATGTGGCGTGCCGCGAAGCTGTGGGTGGGCGCCGCATCGCCGCTCATGTCGTTCAACAGGCCATCGAGGCGCGCAGGGTCGGCACCAGCGTCCACCCACGCGTCCCTCTGCGGCTTCATCGACTCCATGAAGGCATCGACTTTCTGGTACTCCGTCTCGACGAACGACAGCGGATGCAGGCGGCCGTCCTCGTACACGGCCTCCCGCCGGTGGGACACGCCCGAGAGAATGTGTTCCGCGCCCACGCCGAACTGCACCGCGGCGAGCGACACGTCGACCTTGCCAGAAAACGAGGTGTCCGACGCGACGGTGGCGGACGGGCCAGCCGACACCTTGGCACCAACCCCGGCGCGCAGGTTGTTTCCCTGGATCGATCGTTCCACGCGCATGCGCCCGGTGGCGTCGGCGTAGTGCTTGGTGACATCGCGCTGGGCCTCGACGAAGCCGCCGACACCGGCACTGACCTTGGCATGCCACTTCCCGATCGATCCCATCAGGTCCGCTCCCAGCCCATGCCGGCGGCGGCCATCGCCGGCCAGGCCGACACGGTTGACCGTGAGGTCAGGAAACTCCTGCAGCAGCCGCTGCAGGAGATCAGTGGGGTCATCCGCCCGCGCCCCGCCTTCGCTGCCGTCGAGCAGCGCGTCCACCAGCGCCGAGAACTCGGCCCGCAGTTCGGGCACCGGCCGGCCGATGCGCGGCAAGCGCAGGGAGATGCCCTGCATCTCGGCGTCCTCCCTTCCGTACAGCACCGTATCGACGTTCACCCCCGCCTTCGCCACGCCGATGTCCGGACCGACGAACGCGCCGACCCCCACCTGTTTGGCCACCTGGCGCTGCGATCCCAGCACCAGCTCCATGTCGTAGGGCGGCATGGCGATTTCGAACACCGCCTGGCGGCCGCGCTGCGCCCGGCCATCGATCCGTCCCCGCAGGAAGAAGGCGCTCGCCACCGCGCTGATCGACGACGTGATCTGCCGCAGCCCCACGCCGACCAGCCCGCCGCTGCTCAGCCGCAGCCGCGACGAGCCCTCGATGTTGGCGACGATGTCCTTCAATGCCGAACGCACGGTCTCGCGAGTGATCACCGGCACCCGGGTGTCGCGGCCTTGCACCTCTTCCTCGGCCCGCGCCAGGGCCTTGGAGATGGCCTGCACCCAGTGCACGTTTTCTCGCTCCAGCGCCTGGACATTGCCGGTCGCCTCGCGGGCCTCGGAAAACCATTGGCCCATCGCCTCGGCGTCCAGGCGCAGGTCGGCCAGCGCCAGCAACTGCGGCGATTGCGCCAACTGGCGTGCCAAGCCCGGCCTGGGGTCTCGCGACAGCAGGAGCGCCAGGCGGTCCGCGATGTCGGCACAGGCCGCCTCGTCGAAGCCCGCCCGTTCGAACGACTGCGGTACCGGCGTCTCCAGGCAATGCCGCAGCACCGCCGCGCGCAGCAACGCCTCGGGCACCCGGCCGGGGCCGGGCGAGCGAAGGTGCGGTGCGGCGTCGATCAGTTGGTCCTGCAAAGCGGCGGCGGCCTCGCGCAGCGCCGTCTCGCGCGCCAGCCGGTGGCGCGCGACGGCCGGGCCCCGCTCCACCTTCTGCGTTCCGTGGCGCAGGGCCCGGAAAGGCGACTTGCCGAAGATCGGATTGCGCAGCAGGCGCCCGCGTTCCGGCGTGGCACGCTCGATCCAGCGGCCGGTTTTCATGAGGCGGCCGTTGATGGCCGAAAAATCCGTGCCCGGCCCGGTCTCGAACAGGTCGTTGCGCACGGCGGTCAGCGCCCACCGGTGGGGCAGGGCCGCGGCCACATCGCCCACCATCCGCGCCGCGGCGCAAGCGACGGCCTTGCCCGTCAGCGTGTCCAGGGCCGGCGCGCTGGCCAGGATGGCGGCAGGGTCACCCCGCTCCGCGCGCCCGGGCGGCATCGCCGTTGCGGCCTTGAGCAGCAGCGCGAAATCCCGGCTGTGCGCCGCATCCACAGGGCGTGCCACGACGGCCTGGAGTACGTCCAGGCCCATGGGCGTGTCGGCCAGGGCGGCTGCCACCTGCCACACCGCCCGCCGTGCCGCCAAGGTGGCATCGCTCGGCAGGCCCGCATCGGAGCGCCGCGGCGAGCCCGGCAGCGACCGGTCAGGGCCGCCATCCAGCGAAGCCGAGGGCGTGTGATAGACCGAACCCCCTTCCATCGACGAGGCCGATGCCGAGCGCGAGACTGCGGGCGAGACCGGGGGCGACAAGGGAGCCGGCTCGTCGTCGCCCCCATGCAAGGAGCCTGCGGGCGTGTAGAAGACCGAGGCCGCGTCGTCGTCCGGCGCACCGGCCCGCTGCTGCCAGGCCGCGGCGATTTCCTGCTGCGGATCAAACTCCTGCAGGAGTTCCAGCGCGCCCAGTGCCAGTTGTGCGTCGCCGCCCGTCGCGGCGGCCAGGGCTTCGGCCAGGATCACGGTGGGCGCGCCAGGAAGCCCCGGAATCGGTGCCATGCGCGAAAAATCCATCTCGGTCAGCGCGAGTGCGAGATCTGCCGCCACGCCGAAACGCTGCCCACCCGGCCCGAACAGCGCCTTCGTCAACGCGGAGCCGTCGGGCTCGGCCTGTGCCATGGCATCGAGCAGCACATGGGTGGCTTGGGGCTGGGCGGCAGCGGCCTGCGCGGCCGCCGGGGCGTTGGCGTGGCCAGCGGCCTCATTCCTGTCCGGCAAGGCGCCACGCGGCGGCAGGGTCGATGCCGCCGCGTGGGCGCGCCGGCGCGCCGGGCCGTCCAGGGGCGGCCGCACCGCGGCACTGGGGATCGATGGCGTCTGCTGTTTCTGGCCCACGGGCGTATCAACGCTGAAGCGGGCCAGACCGAAGCGGTTCGAGAGTTTGGAGAGCAATGACATGCGAGTCATCTTGCCTCGCCTGCCGGCTTTTTTTGGAAGTCCCGAAGCCCCCGCCGGGAAGCGAAACCACCACCTGGGGAAAACCCGCATATCGATATACGAAAAACGTTGGCAATCCAGGCCCGGCCGCCTTTCAGACGGACCCGTCCTGCGTTTTACCAGGCACCACTGACAATGCCGCCACGTCGCCGTGACCATCCGTGGTGAAGCCGTGGTAGCTGGGGCGCTGCGTAAGCCCTTGTTCGGCCCGGATCGTGTTTTCCGAGGGATTGGCGCCGGCATGGGCGCCCACACCGACCGTGCGCAGTTCTGCGGGCAGATTCGATCGGGGAATAGGCGCTTTCGCGCCAGGATGCTGGTAACGGGTTTCGTCCGCAGTGCGTGCTGGATGGATGCCGTGCAGGCTGTCTCGGGCATGAATCAACTCATGCGCCAGCGTGGCGACGTAATCCGCAGGACTGGGTTCGCCTTCGCCGGACTCGGGCGTGGGATACCGCCATGCGACCTCGGGGTCTGTATAGACCCACGCTTCATCGGCACCGGGTGTTTCAAGACCGGGCAAAGGGGCCGCCGCCACGACCGGCATGAAGGCACTGGGCGCGCGCCGCTCGCTCAGGTAGGCGTCGATGTCCTCCAATTTGTTCAAGCCGATACGTTCCTGCGTGGCGTCGTCGCGCCGGAACGAGCGCACATGCACTTTGCCGTTCTGGGCAGGGGTCAGGACCACCCGCTTGCGCGGAGCCATCGCGGTGATGGCCTCGATCTGCCGCAGCAGCGCACGGCCCGAATCCCGCGAGGCCAGTTGCTGCAGCGCTGACTCGTTGCGCCGCACGAACTCGGCGCCCTGCAGCGCGGGGCCGCTTCCATCTTGGGTCGCCCTCGTCGAGGTGCGGATGAATATGCCAGGAAAGGCACTCGGCTGGATGGGCATGGCTCCCCTCGCTCGAAAAAGGGAAAATTGAAACGCCACGGGGTGATACCGGTCACCACGGATGCGAACGCGCCGCCGGAATGCCGAACCCGGCTCTGCCCGCCTTCCTCCCGCCCTGCGACCGTGCCGGCAGGGGCTCCGACCGCCAGGCACCACGGTGGAGACCCTCCCGCAGCATGCACCGCATTGGTTCATGCCCGCACCGCCCCGCCGGGGGCAGAGCCTGGAACCGGGCATCGATCTTGCTGATCGGGATGCCATCGACCGACACGACCGGAGACCCCATGCACAAACGTTCCCTCCTGAAAGCCGTGGTGGCCCTGGCCGCCGCCAGCGCGTTCACCCTGGCCCAGGCCCAGACCTTGACGCCCATCAAGTTCCAGCTCGACTGGCGCTTCGAAGGGCCGGCCGCGTTCTTCCTGCTGCCCACGGCCAAGGGCTACTTCAAGGAGGCCGGGCTGAACGTGACGGTGGACGCGGGCAACGGCTCCGGCGGCGCCGTGCAGCGCGTGGCCTCGGGCACCTACGACATGGGCTTCGCCGACCTGGCCGCGGTGATGGAATTCCACGCCAACAACCCCGACGCGCAGAACAAGCCCGTGGCCGTCATGATGGTCTACAACAACACCCCGGCCTCGGTCATGGCGCTCAAGAAGAGCGGCATCGCCAAGCCCGCCGACCTGGCCGGCAAGAAGCTGGGCGCCCCGGTGTTTGACGCCGGCCGCCGCGCCTTCCCCATCTTCGCCAAGGCCAACGGCATCGGCAACGTGCAATGGACCGCCATGGACCCGCCGCTGCGCGAGACCATGCTGGTGCGCGGCGATGTGGACGCCATCACCGGCTTCACCTTCACCTCGCTGCTGAACCTGGAAGCGCGCGGCGCCAAGGCCAGTGACGTGGTGGTGCTGCCCTATGCCGACTTCGGTGTGAAGCTGTACGGCAACGTGATCATCGCCAGCCCCAAGCTGGTCAAGGAGAACCCCGAGGCGATCCGCGCCTTCCTCAAGGCCTTCACCAAAGGCGCGAAGGAGGTCATGGCCAACCCGGCCGCCGCCATCGCCTCCGTGAAGGAGCGCGACGGCATCGTGAACGTGGCCCTGGAAACCCGCCGCCTGCAACTGGCCATCGACACCGTGGTCAACAGCGCCGACGCGCGGGCCGAAGGCTTCGGCCAGGCGAAGCCGCAGCGCCTGGCACTGATGGCCTCGCAGGTGTCCGACGCGTTCGCCACCAAGTCCCGCGTGAACGCCGAGACGGTGTGGAACGGCAGCTTCCTGCCGCCGGCGGCCGAGTTGAACATCCTGCCCAGGAAGTGATGGCACCGGGGGCCGGCCCATGGGGGTCAGCCCCCCGGCCCTCCCGAGCCCGCCACGCACCACCCGGCAATTGCTACAAATTTAATAGCAATATGCCCTAGTATTGATTGTGCTGGCGGCCCTTTTCACTCCAAACCCTTCTTTCATCCCATGCAGGCCGACGACACCTATTTCGTGGATTTTCGCGATGTCTGGCTCGCCTACAACGAAGAGTTGCTGCGCGCCAACCACTTTGCGGTCGAAGCCATCGACCTGCAGGTGCGCCGCGGCGAGTTCATCGCCATCGTGGGGCCCTCGGGCTGTGGCAAGTCCACCTTCATGAAGCTGGCCACCGGGCTGCGCATGCCCTCGATGGGCAAGATCCGCACCGACGGCCAGCCCGTGACCGGCCCGCTCAAGATCTCGGGCATGGCCTTCCAGGCCCCCTCGCTGCTGCCCTGGCGCACCACCGTCGCCAACGTGCTGCTGCCGCTGGAGATCGTCGAGCCGCACCGCAGCCAGTTCAAGGCCCGCCGCAAGGAATACGAGGCCCGCGCGCGCGCCCTGCTGCAGAAGGTGGGCCTGGCCGGCTATGAAGACAAGTTCCCCTGGCAGCTGTCGGGCGGCATGCAGCAGCGCGCCAGCATCTGCCGCGCCCTCATCCACGAGCCCAAGATGCTGCTGCTGGACGAGCCCTTCGGCGCGCTCGACGCCTTCACGCGCGAGGAGCTGTGGTGCATCCTGCGCGACCTGCAGGCCGAGCAGCAGTTCAACGTCATCCTCGTCACGCACGACCTGCGCGAGAGCGTCTTCCTCGCCGACACCGTGTACGTGATGAGCAAGAGCCCCGGCCGCTTCGTGGTCAAGCGCGACATCGAGCTGCCGCGCCCGCGCGAGCTGGAACTGACCTACACCAAGGAATTCACCGACATCGTGCTGGAACTGCGCGGCCACATCGGCGCCCTGCGCAAGACCGGCGGGGAGATCACGCAATGAACGCGCTGCACAAGAAACGGGTGGAGCGCTGGTCGCCCTGGGTTTTGCTGTTTTCGGTGCTCGTGCTGTGGCAGGTGATCTGCTCGGGCCTGGGCGTGTCGGAGTTCATCTTCCCCAGCCCCTGGACGATCTGGACGCAGTTCGTGGAGTTCAAGTGGATCATCGCGGGCCACGCCTGGCGCACCTTCTGGGTCACCATGGCCGGCTTCGGCATCGCCATCGTGGTCGGGGTGCTGCTGGGCTTCGTCATCGGATCGTCGCGGCTGGCGTATGCCGCCGTCTACCCGCTGATGACCGCCTTCAACGCCCTGCCCAAGGCCGCCTTCGTGCCCATCCTCGTCGTGTGGTTCGGCATCGGCGTGGGGCCGGCCATCCTCACGGCTTTTCTCATCAGCTTCTTTCCGATCATGGTCAACATCGCCACGGGCCTGGCCACGCTGGAGCCCGAGCTGGAAGACGTGCTGCGCGTGCTGGGCGCCAAGCGCTGGGACGTGCTCACCAAGGTCGGCCTGCCGCGCTCCCTGCCGTACTTCTACGGCTCGCTCAAGGTGGCGATCACCCTCGCCTTCGTGGGCACCACCGTGTCGGAGATGACCGCCGCCAACGAGGGCATCGGCTACCTGCTGATCTCGGCCGGCTCGTCCATGCAGATGGGCCTGGCCTTCGCCGGCCTGATGGTGGTGGGCGCCATGGCGATGGTGATGTACGAGCTGTTCAGCGTGCTGGAAAAGCACACCACGGGCTGGGCGCACCGGGGGTCGCAAGGGGAGTGAGGCGGCGGCGCAGCACCGAGCCGACCGCAGGGAGCGATGTGCATCGCTCTGCGCAGGCCAATGAAACCCGTCTGCCTACGCGTTGGCCCTGGCGTTGACCATGTGGGCAAAGACGGCATTGGTACGCCTCCATTGCTCTGCGCTCAATCCGCTGTTCTGGATCGCGGAATCGATCTGCAGCAACAACTGCTCACGGTCAGGATGGTTTTGAAGAGGTTGAACCGCGTGCCGCGCAGCCACCAGCAGCCTGCCCCGGTCGGTCCATCCCGGATGGTTTTGTGCGGCCTGGATAGCGCGGCCAATGGCCAATGAAACTTCATCGTTTGGCGTGCCTGGATTGATACCCAGCAGGGCATGAACCCCCTCGATGGAATGCATGACGTCTCGTTCGCCACGGGGCAACGCCTGATGGAGGGTTTGCGAAGCCTGACGAAGCGCCGAACGCCCCGTCCTGGGCAGCAAGCTGCCGATGTGGTGCTGCAGATCGCCAGGCAAACGGTTGAAAGGCCCGCTTTCCTCACTACCGCCACTGCTGCTGCGCCTGGGACTGATGGGCAATGGGGTTGCATTGGCGTGGCTGCTGCTGCGCCGCGGCTCCTCAGCAGAAGGCCGAACCGATTCGGCGGAAGAGTTCTGGCGGCTGATCCGGCCACTGCCAGATACCGTAGGCGTGCAGCATGCGTTTCCCATTTCGATTCCTCAAAGCAAAGGAGCAAAGGGAATACCTTATCCCAGCCCTCATCTTGGACATGGGCAAAGGCGAACCATTCGCACGCCATCCGAAACCGGGAGGGGCGAGGTATCCGCTGGCCCCGGCAATCTGCAGCTTTCCAGCTTAATTCGGAATATCCATGCACAACCGGATGCCCGCCAAAGAATCGGGCATATTTTGCAGGGGGATTTGAAGTTCCGTAGAAAGCATCGCCCATTGCGCTGGGCCTTGGAATGGATAGAAACCGGAAGCACCGCCCCTCACCATCACGCCATTGCGGCCCTCCACTTTGGTCATCGCTGCCAAACCGAGCCCTGCGATTCCAAAAAAATTGGAGGCTTTCTTATTCTTCGAAGCACTTCCGAAAGACGTCAGACAGACATTTTTTGAAAGATCGCCTCGGGGCAATTTATCTCCACCAATGAAAATATTCGCCCGCAATTCTTTTGCCACATATTCCCACTCATGGTCCCACGGTAAGCGGTAGCCGCTTTTTCTCAAGAATTTTTCCGCCTCGCTGGTTGACAAATAGATGGGGTAAGGCCCCTCCTCCGTCGAAAAATCAGGCCGTTCCAAATCGCCAGACAAATCGATATTTTCTTCCGCCACCCATTCAAAAAGCGGAAACCTGCTCATCAGAAATGGGCGTACGGCTTTCTCCTCTGGTGAGGCACGATCCTCCACCAAGGGTTTCAGCATGTGCCATTCATCGGGAGAGCACAAGGCCTGAATGGCTTTTTTATGGGCATCGCTCATGCCGTAATCAAACAGCCCACCAAAGATCAGGCTCAAGGGGGTTTCGTATTCCTCGTCATAGAAACACGGAATATCCACTTTCGATTGCGTTCGATGCTCAAAGGCATGAAAAGACCCGGCCCGCTGAAAACGATCAGGGAGTTTTTCCAGGATTTCTTCGCAAATAGATTCCTGTCGGGAGCCTCTCACAACCCCATGTTTGACGAATCCGAATAGGGAGGAGTGGGCGCCAGTAGCCGTTTGAGCGTGATGAGGCCCAGCAGCGGTCTGCGCCTGGGTGCATGAGGGGCCTTGCAGGCCCGG